>JAQBHC010000189.1:0-9523 GCA_032128175.1 Chloroflexota bacterium
GTGCCGCAACCGCGTCATCCCAGCGATCCGCCGGCAGTCGATACGTGACCCAGGCCCACACCTCGTCGCCGTCGCCGCCCTGCTGGGATCCGCTCGCGTAGCCGCCCAGCAGACCGATCTTCACTGTTGCCGAATCGGCGGCCTTCAGTACGTCGGCGACCTACAGCGTGAAGTTCCCGGTCTTGATGATGAGCAGGTCCGGGCGGGACAGAAGAAGCACCGGATTCGAGCCGTCCGGATTCTTGTAACCCTCGCCGACCTGGACGTCGGGTTGACTGGGCGCTCCACCGACTGCCGACGTTCCACCGTCAATGGCGGGCCGCTCGGCGTCGGGGGCTGGGGCCGACGCGGCGCCGGCGCAGGCGGCGGCAAGGATGACGATCGATAGCAGCGCCGCGAGTCGCGCCGCAGTGGTGGAAGAGGGTCTCGTCAGGGTCGGCATTGGTTCTGTGCTCCAGTCGTTGCGCGGCACTGCCGCCTGGGCAGGTGCGGTTGCCGGCTAGACGCCCGACGTTCCGACGAGGTTCCGTCGCCCTCAGGGTCGGTATTCGACGCCCTTCGAGGACGGCGCCGAGGTCCGCGCCGGGAGCGCGCTGCCGACAAGCGCGGCGTAGGAGGCGAGGCCTCGGGCTTGGCACACGCCCTCGAGCTCGTCGACGAGGCGGACGGGCAGCGCCGGATCGGCAAAGATCGCTGTTCCCACCTGGACCGCGACGGCACCCACAGCCAGGAAGTCGAGCACGTCGTCCAGATTCGTGATGCCGCCGATCGCGATGACCGGGATATCGACGACCTGACAGACCTCGTAGACGATGCGCAGGGCGATCGGCTTGATCGCCGGTCCGGACAACCCGCCGTAGATATTGCCGAGCAGGGGCCGGTCACGCGCCGGCCGCAGGGCGATCCCGGAGAGCGTGTTCACCGCAGTGAGCGCGTCAGCACCGGCATCTGCGATCGCGCGGGCGATCGGGCGGACGTCGGCGACGTTCGGGGACAGCTTGACGAGCAGCGGCAGATCGGTTGCGCGCCTGACGGCGGCCGTGACCGCTGCGGCGGCGTCGGCATCGATCGCAAATTGGAGTCCGCCGCGACCGACGTTCGGACACGAGATGTTGAGTTCGATTCCGGCGATGCCGGGGACACCGTCGAGCCGCTTCGTCACCTCGACGTAGTCGCCCACCGATTCACCGGCCACGTTGACGATGACCGGCACGCGCCATCCGGCCCATGTTTCGGAGTACTTCTCGATCACGGCGTTGACGCCTGGGTTCTGCAGTCCGATCGAATTGAGCATCCCGCCCGGCGTCTCTGTGACGCGGGGCGTGGGATTGCCGATCCGTGGCCGCAGGGTGGTGCCCTTGCAGCAGATGCCACCGAGGCGGTCGACGTCCACCACGTCGCCGTACTCGACGCCGTACCCGAAGGTGCCCGACGCGACCATGATCGGGTTGGGCAGAACGAGGCCTCGCCCGAGGTTCACGGACAGATCGACGGTCGTTGGCGGGGCGACGACTTCGCGCGCCGGCGCGGATCCCGGCGGCACGGCTCCCGGCGGCGCGGCTCCCGACCGCACGGCTCGCGGCGCAACGAATCCCGGCGTCAGGGATCGCGCTGCGGCCGATGTGCCGGAGCGCTTTCGCTTTATCGACCCCATGAGCCTTCCCAGTCGATTTCCTCTGACGCGAAGACCGGGCCCTCCCGACAGACCCGCTGCGGCACACCACTCGTGGCCATGACCACACAGCCGAGACAGGCGCCGACCGCACAGCCCATGCGCTGCTCCATCGAGACCTGCAGGAACGCCTTTCGGCGTGCCAGCGGGGATCCCGCCGCGAGGGCCTTGCCGCCTCCGCGCTTCCGTCCCAGCTTGGCAACGCCGAGGCGACTGCGCCGGGTTGCGGCCAGCCGGGCCAGCGCCTGGAGCATCGGCTCCGGACCACAAGCGAACGCCTGATCCGCCCAGGCTTCATACGCCGGCAGCAGGTCGGTGACGAACCCGGCGTGGCCCATCGACCCGTCGTTGGTGGCCACCACGTACTCGACCTCGTCGGGGAGCAGTGAGGTCGGGTACACCTCGCGGGCGCTCGCTGCCCCAAACAGCAGGGTTACCTGTCTCCCGTCACGAATCGCCTCATCGGCCAGCGCCCGTACGCCAGCCATGCCGAGGCTGCCGGCGATCAGCAGCAGGTGCTGGCTGCGCGGGTCCACTTCGAACGGCCGGCCGAGCGGCCCGAGCATGTCGATCGTGTCGCCGGGGCGGAGATGCGTGAACCAGTCCGTGCCCCGTCCGACCGTCCGGAAGTGAATCGTGATCGTCCCGGTCGCGGCATCGGCCGTGTTGATCGAGAACGGGCGGCGCAAGACCAGTCCGGACAGGTCGCCGGTCCGGACATGCACGAATTGCCCGGCCCGGGAACCGGTCGCCAGCGTCGGCGCGTGGTAGGTCTGCAGCCACTGGCCGGGCAGAATCTCGCGGGCGTCGAGGAGTTCGGCGCCGACGAGGCGCATGTCAGCGGCGCCGGAGCGCGGCCGATCGCCCGTGTCGGATCGCTGCGTCGGACATCACGCGTCGCTGTCGTCTTCGCCGTCGTCCTCGTCCTCGGCGGCGTCCACGACACCGGGAAACGCCTCCGCGACGGCGTCGGCGAGGTCCCCGAAGATGTCCGTCGGGTCATAGAAGCGGACGATCGATTGCGGCGTATCCAGATCCGTCCAGCCGGTGTCCCCCTCGGGGATCACACGGCCGCGGAAACCGGCCAGCGCGAGCTCAAGGTGCTCGTCGTGATCGTCCACGATGACCACGGTGCCGACCTTGCTCATCAGCGCCGACGCGGCATTCTCGAACTGCTCGATGAGGCCCGCCTCCACGTTCTGGCTGCGAACCTGGAAGTCGAGGGCAAGCCCGTAGAGGGCCGCGGCTGCACTCGCTTCATCATCGACGACGGGAACGTCCGGCTGGCCGGCCGCCCAACGATCGGCGGCTGCGGCGTACGGGTCCGCGCCGTCAATGCTGAACGGCGGAGCTCCGCCCTCCGCGCCTGCCGCGCCGGCATCATCAGTAGCCCACACCCGGTCGCGCGCGGCATCGGCCAGGGCGGCGAAGACATCGGCCGGGTTGTACAGCTCGACGAGCTCGCCACCGGTCTCAATGATCTCGGTGTCCGACTGCCACACGCCGGTGGCCTCGTCGTAGATGCGGCTTCGGCTCCGGAACGTCCCATCTGGGGCGATGGCGAGGTAATCCGGATCTTCGTCGATCAGGACCAGGCCGCCGACCCCGGCGATCCGTTCCGCCTGCTGCCGCAGGAATCGCTCGAGCTGTTCGCCCGCCTGGCCGAGAAAGTCGGCCCGTTCCAGGGCGGCATCGCGGGCCAGCTCGGCGAGCAGTTCATTGCGCTGACCGTCCATCACATCCTCCTACCCGTGGAACTCGAGATCCGGGCCCATCCGCTCCCGAAGAAACATCGAGTGGTGGCGTTCAAAGATCCATTCCCCGGCACGATGGCCGAAGGCGCGGACACTCTCGTCCGCCTCCAGGCGGTCGAGGGTTTCGTAGTCGGGCAGGTCGAGCATGATCACGTTGTCGAAGTCCCACCCATAGGCGACGTTGAACCAGCCGATGAACTTGATCCCGTACTTCGTTTCGTACTCCCGGAGCTGACGCGGAAACAACGTCTTCATGAAGAACTTGAAGAACGGGTCGCGGCCGCGGCGGACGGAGAAATACGTGGCGAGCACGGGCACAGAACTGGCAGGCCTCCCTGGGATCGCGAGGCGCCGGTCCTCGGCGCCGCTGGCTATTCTCGCACGCCGTCGTCCGGCGGCTCCGTCAGGTCAGCATCGGGCTCCGAGACGGGGGCGGCCGCCTCGCCATCCGCCTTCGCGTCCTCCAACTCGCCGACCGTCGGGCTGCGCGAGGCCAGGGGTCGTCGTCGGCCCTCGGCCCGTCGATCCGCTGCAACCAGGCGGAGGAGGAAGATCACGGTCTGACCCGCAACGAGCAACAGGATCAGGACACCGATGAGGAGCGCCGCGCTGAGCCAGGACGGCCATCCCCAGGCCACACTCAGCGGCGTCAGGAGAATGAGCGTTCCGAGCACCACGATCTGGGACCAGAAGCAGCCGAGGCCAGGGCCCTTCCCGGAATCGAGCGGTGCGCCCTTGTACTGGACGTCGCGCGCAGTCGGCGAGGACGCGCCATCGGGGTCGGTTGCAGTCACCGCCCGACTGTAGCGGAGAACTCAGGCTCCCGCGGGCGACGCCTCCGCCCGCCGCCATAGCTCGGCGGCCAGCACGGCCGCGATGGCCGGCTCCACGAGTGCCCGCGCGGCGTGGTCGCCGCCAGCGATGGACGGCAGTACCACCGTGGCGTCGGCTCGCGGCAGCCGCTCCGGACCGATGGCGAGCAGGCGACCACCGCGTTGATGGATCGTGTCGACGAGGCGCTCGTCGTACGGCGTCCCGCTCAAGAGCACGGCTCGATATCCCGGCAGCGCCGTATAGATCCCGACATGGAGCCAGTCACCCGCATCTCGCGCGTCGGCCTCGAGTCGCGGGCACTCGCGGAAGAGCAGGGCGGCCTGCTCGGCAGATCCCAGCGCGGCGGCATCGGCGATCACGTGGACGGCGGAGCCGTCGATGCAGTCTGCCGCCTGCGAAAGCCAGGATGAGCGCGCCTCCACGAGCGACGCGATCTCGTCGGCCGCCGCGAGAATCGGACGGGACGGTTCGTCATGCACGCCCAAAGCGCCGGCCATGCGGATCAGGGCCGCGACGGATGCCCCGTAGGTCAGCGAGGCCACGCCACTCGTTTCGTCTCCGGCGCCGAGCGGCCAGATGATGTCGGCGACCGCAGACAGCTGCGATGACACTCGATTGGTGATCGCGAGGGTGGCGGCACCGCTGGCCTGGGCCCGTCTGAGCATCTCGATGGTTTCGGGCGTCGAGCCGGAGTTCGAAATCCCGACCACGAGCGTGTCCCCGCCCAGCGGCGCCGGCCTCGAGGTTGAGGCGTGCTCGACGGCGACCGACAGCCCACGGGACCGGAGCATGGCTTCCGTCGCCAACGCCGCGAACCGTGAACTCCCGAGCCCGGTGAGCACGAGATGGCGCGGTCGTATGACCGGCAACGGGGGAAGCTCGCACGAAGCGATGGTTCGGAGAACGCTGGGCAACCGGTCGATGTCGTCGAGGAGCATGGACGCGCGGTCGCCGGCGTCGTCCCTGGTGCCATCGGTCATCTGGTCAGGGCCGTCCTTCCGGGTCCATCGACACATCCATGAGAGCCCCGAACGCTGCCGTCGGTGCGTACAGCCAGGCTGGCAGGAAGGACGCTGCATAGACGAATTCAGCCAGCTCCTTCTCGACCTCGAGAGCGCGCAGCAACGGGTCGCGGGCCGACCCGAATGTCCCGTTCGAGCCTGCGGCGTATGCCTGCAGGAACGCCGTCCGGGCGGCGCCGATCCACGCATCGCGCCTGCCGACGGCCGCGCCGTCATTCGGGGCTCCGGGCGCCGCCCCAGCTCGCCGGAACCCGCTCCGGGCGACGTGATCGATGGAGCGCAGGAATGTGGCCACGTCGCGCAATGCGGGAGCCGGCAGGCCGCGATCCTCCGGACGACGGGTCGGATCGCCCTCGAAATCGATCAGCAGAGCGCCATCTCGGGTTGGCAGGACCTGACCCAGATGCAGGTCGCCGTGGGTGCGCTGGACCATGACCGGGATCGCGGTGTCGGCCAGCGGGCCTAGCGCCAGGAGCACCGCAGGCATGGTCGATGCCAGCTTCGCGGAAAGGCCCGGATCCACGCGGGCCACGGCCTCGACCGCCCTCGCGGCTCCCGATTCAGCCGTCGCGAACCAGGCTGCCCGTTCTTCGGCCGTTGCCGGGCGCGGGCGCATGTCTGGGCCGTCAGCGGTCGCGAGGCAGACATGGAGACGGCCGGTCGCCTCGCCGACGGCGGTCGGGATCTCAAGTCCGACCCTGGGGCCTCGTCCGGCGAACCAGCCGGCCAGCCCCTCGGCAAGAATCTCGAACGCGTCGCCGTCATTCGGGACGAATGCCTGACCGACGGTCACGGCCGTCGAGAATCCGTCCGGCAACGTTACGGTGACGCTGCCGACCCAGGCTGGGACGGGCGCTCCGGCCTGTCGGGCCAGCGCCGCAAGCACTCCGGCCTCGGGGTTTGGCCCATTGGGCAGGCGCCGATAGAGCTTGACCACGCAGCCTTCGATCACGACGCTCGTGTGGGACTGATCGCCGGTCAGTGCGCGCGCGACGCCTTGCGACTCGCCTCTTCGCCGGGCCTTGGCGCCATCAACGAGGGCGGGTGAACCGTCGAGTCGACCGCCACACAAGCCGGGCACGGTCCCGCCGAGCGTGAGCAATCGATGCAGTCCCGGCCACGGCGGACGTGTCGCCTCGATGATCGTGAGCCGCACCGGCTCGGCGCCCTGGCGTACCTCGCCGTCGCGTGCCGGGTCGTCGCGTGCCGGGTCGTCGACTGCAGCTCCATCGCGGGTCGCGCCGTCCCGGACGGTGACCTCGACGATGGCCAGGAGTCCCCCGTCATCGAAGACGAAGGCATCCAGCAGCCGGATAGCGCTCGCCATCTGCCCACCCAGCCCGGACCACCGCGCAGCGGTGATCGAGCCCAACGGGATGGCGGCCACCATGGCCTCGACCCGAGCCTCGGATGCCGCGCCTGAGGTGGGCCCTCCGGTCACGGATCAGTCGTCGATCACGAGGACGGCATCACCCTCGGCCCAGTGCACCGCCACAGGATCTCCGGACACCAGATCACCCAGCGCTGCAGCCTCGACTCTGGCGACCAGCGGTGGACCGTCGTCCACGGCGACCACGACCTTGCGGCTTCCGCCGAGGTAGATGGTTTCCGTGATCCGGCCGACGATCGCCGACGGGACCGCGGTCGCGGCGATTGCCAGACGCGTCCGCTCCGGCCGAATCACGAGAGCGGCGGCGGACCCATCAGCAAGGTTCAGCTGCGCAACCGCGGTTGGATCAACGGGAATCGATCGATCCCCCACGCTGAGTACGGTGCCCGCGGCTGAGATCGCGATCGTGCCGCGCAGGACGTTGGCCTCGCCGAGCGCCGTTGCCACGGCCCGCGTCGTCGGATGCTCCCAGAGGTCGTCCACCGGTCCGACCTGCAGGACGTGCCCAGCGCGCATGACCGTGACCCGGTCGGCGAGTCCGAGCGCCTCCTCGTGATCGTGGGTCACCACGACGAAGGTGATCCCGACGGCGTGCTGGAGGCGCTTCAGCTCCACTTGCATTTCGATCCGGATCTGTCGGTCAAGCGCGGCCAGCGGCTCGTCCAGGAGAAGGACGCGCGGCCGCTTGATGAGGGCTCTCGCCAGCGCCACGCGCTGTCGCTGGCCCCCGGAGAGCTGATTCGGCCGGCGCCGCTCGTAGCCCTCCAGGCGGACCAGCACGAGGGCTTCTTCCACGCGCCGCCGGATCTCGGGCGCGGTCACGCCCTCCATGCGCAGCCCGTAGGCGACGTTGTCGAAAACGCGCATATGGGGGAAGAGGGCATAGGACTGGAACATCAGGTTCACCGGCCGGCGGAATGGCGGCACACCGTCCAGGTCGTTTCCATCGAGGGTGATCGTCCCGGCGTCGGGCGACTCGAATCCGGCCAGCATTCGCAGGATGGTGGTCTTGCCGCAGCCCGACGGACCAAGGAGGGCGAAGAACTCGTTCTCGAGGATCGACAGGCTCACGTTGTCGACAGCGACAACGGGGCCAAAGCGCTTCGTGACGCCGTCGATCCGGATGATCTCCCGCCCGCTCACGCGTCGGCCCCCCGCAGACGCTGCGAGACGAGCACGAGGGAGATGCTGATCAGGAGCACCAACGTGGCGATGGCATTGACCTCCGGTGTGACGCCGAAGCGGATCATCGAGTAGACCTGCGTCGGGAAGGTCTCCGTGGTCCCCTTGGTGAAGAACGCGATGATGAACTCGTCGAAGGACAGCGTGAAGGCGAGTAGCCCGCCGGCGATGACTCCGGGGGCGATCGCGGGCAGGGTAATGTTCAGGAACGTGCGGGCCTCATTGGCGCCGAGGTCGAGCGACGCCTCTTCGATCGAACGATCGAAGTTCCGAAGACGGGTTCGAACCACGATCGCGACGAAGGCGATGTCGAACACCACATGGGACAGGATCACCGTCCACAGTCCCAGCTCCAGCTGCAGGAGGCCGGCGAAGATCAGGTTGTAGAAGCTCAGCAGCGCGATCGCCAGGACGATGTCCGGCACGATCATGGGCACGAAGACGAGGCTGTCCAGGAGCGAGCTGTGCGTGGTTCGTTCCAGCCCGAGCGCCAGAAGCGTTCCGATGATGCTCGCCAGCACCGTGGTCACGATGCCCACGACGAGCGTGTTGCGGAAGGCCTGCAGCAGCGAATCGTTGGCGAGCACGGACCCGTACCAGTCGAGGCTGAACCCCGTCCAGGCGGTGGGCTGCCCGGATTCGTTGAATGACAGGCCCACTACGACGGCGATCGGTAGGTACAGGAACGCAACGACCAGGGCGAACTCCAGCCGGAGGAGACGTCGGCCCCAGCGCCAGCTAGGCATCGATCGCCTGCCGTCGGTCACGGTCCTGGAGCCATGCCTGCAGGAACAGCAGCACTCCCATCATCGCGATGAGCGCGAGCGACAGGACCGCCCCGAACGGCCAGTCGCGGGCCTTGAGGAACTGGCCCTGGATGAGGTTCCCGACCATGATGCTGAGGCCACCGCCCAGCAGATCGGGCACGATGAAATTCCCGAGACTCGGGACAAATACGAAGATGCAGCCCGCCGCCAGACCGGGCAACGTGAGGGGCAGGGTCACCCGCAGGAAGGTCCGGAGCGGGTTCCCGCCGAGGTCGGCAGAGGCCTCCCGGAGATCCGGCTGGAGCCGCTCGATGGATGAGTAGATCGGCAGGATCATCAGCGGCAGGTAGCCATAGACGAGGCCGAGGATGATCGCGAATTCGTTGTACAGCAGCGGCAACGGCTCGCTGATGAGTCCGAGCGATTCCAGCCCGTTGTTGATGAGCCCCTCCCGATTGAGCAGCACGATCCAGGCGTAGGTCCGGATGAGCAGACTCGTCCAGAACGGCAGGATCACGAGCACGAGAACGGGCGTTCGCCAGCGGCGCGGGAGCGTCGCGATCAGATACGCCGTCGGATAGCCGATGAGCAGGGCAATGACTGTGGCGATGACCGCCACTCGCAGCGAGAACAGCAGGACTCGGAGGTAGAGCGGATCAAGCGCGCGGACGAAATTGTCCAGCGTGAACGTCGGGACGACCCCGCCGTACGTGCCGCGCTGGAACACGCTGTAGGCGATGACGATCCCGACGGGCACCACGAGAAAGACCGCCCACCAGCCGAGCGCGGGCCCCAGCAGCAACAGACGGCGTTTCATCGGCCGTGAATCAATCGGGGGGGGGGGGCCGGGGGGCCGGGCGCCCCCCCGCGGGGGGGCCGGGGGGGGGGGGGGTGTGGGGGCG
>JAQBHC010000190.1:0-6603 GCA_032128175.1 Chloroflexota bacterium
CACCACGGCGACCAGCTCGCGGCCCGCCGGAACCCGACGGCGGGCACTCGGACGATCTGGTGGTACGCTCAGCGCTTAGTAGGGAGCGCCCCACCCCGCCATGACTGACGCTATCGATACCAAGACCACCGCGCCGGCCACACCGGCCGCCCCGGCCACTCCGGCCAGAACCGCCGCGCCGGCCACTCCGGCCGCCCCGGCCAGCACCGCCGCTCCTGCCTTCGACGCCGAGCGTCGTGCCACCGAACTCGCGATCCTCGACGCCTTGCGCGCTGTGGTCGATCCCGAGATCGGCATGAACGTCGTCGAGTTGGCCCTGATCAAGCAGGTCCTGCTCGGCAAGGACGAAACCGAGATCAAGATGATCCTGACCACCCCGTTCTGCCCGTACGCGGGCTCGATGATCGCGCAGGTCAAGGAGCAGGCGGAATCCGTCGTGGATCACGAAGTCAAGGTCACGTTGCTGGCGGAGCGGTGGGATCCGCGCGACGCCGGCCTCATGTGGTGAGCCGACCATCAACGTGGTGAACCGGCGCTCTCCGATCGATTCTGTCGTCGCCACCACGAAGGGGGACGACGGTACGACCGGTCTGCTCTTTGGTGGCGACCGCATCGCCAAGGACGACCCACGCACCGAGGCGTACGGCACGATTGATGAGGCCGTTGCCGCTCTTGGCCTGGCGCGCGCCAACCTCGGCGCTAAACGCCGGGTCGGCACGCTGTCGCCGAGCCTCGGGGGCCTTGGGGATCTGATCCTCCGGTATCAGCGCGAGCTATTCGTGGTCGGTGCGGAACTCGCCACCAATCCCGACGCGTGGGATCGACTCGAGGACGGGCGAACGCGCGTGTCGGCCGCGATGCTCGCCGATGTCGAGCGCATCCTCGTGGAGGCTGAGGCGTCCATCGTGCTGCCGTCCGAGTTTGTCGTGCCCGGCGAAACCGTGACGAGCGCCGCTCTCGAGCTGGCGCGGACGATCCTTCGTCGCGCCGAGCGGCGCGCGGTCACCCTGCGTCGTGACGGCCTGGTGCCCGGTGAGTACCTTGTCCCGTACCTGAACCGGCTCGCGGACCTCCTGTGGGTTCTGGCGCGAGCCGCTGAGCAGGCAGAAGCGCGGCAGGCCACGCCCGCCCGAGTCGCCCGTCCATCGAGCCCGCGGAAATCAGCACTTCCAGGAGGCAGGCCATGATGAACTTCCCGAATGCGTCCACTGCGCCGGTTGGCGTGGCACCGCCGCCCGCCGTTGCCGCTGCGCTCCTGACCCAGGCCTTCTTGTGGATGTTCGCCGGGCTGCTGTTGACCGGCGGCGTCGCCTTCGTCGTCCAGTCGAACGAGCAGGTCATGTCGAGCGTCGCGAACCTGATGCTGCCGATCTTCGTGGGTCAGCTCGCCCTCGTCTGGGCGATCGGGCTTGGAATCAAGCGGATGAGCGCGACGCTCGCGCTCGGTCTGTTCTTCGTCTACGCGGCAACGCTCGGGTTCACGGTCGCGGTGATCGTGTCGCTCTACACCGGGGAGTCGGTAACGGCCGCCTTCCTGTCGGCGGCGGCCATGTTCGGAGCAGCGGGCCTGTACGGCGTTGTCACGAAGCGCTCGCTCGCAGGCCTGCGCGGGACGCTGATCATCGGCGTGATCGGACTCATCGTCGCCTCGCTGATCAACGTGTTCTTCGAAAGCGGGACCCTGAGCTGGATCATCTCCGTCATCGGCGTGGTCATCTTCACGGCCCTTACCGCTTATGACACGCAACGAATTGCGTCGGGTGCGCTGGTCGTCCAGACCGGCTCCGTCGAGAAGGCCGCTGTGTTTGGCGCGCTGTCCCTCTACCTCGACTTCATCAACCTGTTCCTGTTCCTGCTCCGCCTGTTCGGCAACCGCCGCTGAGCGGCGAAGCGGTAACCGTCGCTGAGCGGCGAAGCGGTAACCGTCGCTGTCTCGTCGCTGAGTCGTCCCTGAGCTTCCGCGTCGGCTGCCGCGGCCGGCGTCAGCTCGCTGGTGCGAGATCCGCGATCGAGGGCACGATGAGATCGGCGAACGACGCCAGGCTAGCCGCATCGCCCGCACCGGTCAGGACGCCGACGACGAGCCCGGCGCCGGCGGCTCGCCCCATCCGCAGGTCCGCGGTCGAATCGCCGATCACCGCTGTGCTGGCTTCCGCCACACCCAGCTGGGTGCAGATCCAGTGGACGGCTGCCGGACTCGGCTTCACCGGCCGGTCGTCGTCGGCACACGCGACGGCTTCCACGAGGTCGGCCACGCCGAGATGGGCGAGCGTCCGCTCCGTTGGCTCGCGATCGTCGCTCGTGGCGACAGCAATGCGGGTGCCGCCCGCCCTGAGTGCCTCGAACAGGGCTCGAAGGTCCGTGATGGGCCGGGCCAGCGACACGGGGTCCGGGCTGTGCCAGGCCAGCCCGACGATCCGATCAGCCTCGGCCGGAGCCAGCCCGGAATCCGCGAGAACCTCGATCAGGGCGGACCGCAGACGGACCATCGGCGTCGCCGCGAGGGCCCCTTGCGGGTAGATGAGGCCGGTCGCCATGTCGACGCCCATCAGCTCATAAACGACAGCATCGAGGCGCTCCCCGTGGGCGGCGGCGAGCTCATCGGCCAGGATCCGGACCCAGTCGCTCCACATCAGGTGGAATTCGATCAGGGTGCCGTCCTTGTCGAAGATCGCCAGCTCCATGCCGGCGAGCGGCCCTCCGCGAGGCTCACCGGTCCCGGCCGCGCCGGTGCGGGACCCCGCGGTCATGCCTCCGCGGCGAGGAGGTCGGGCACCAGCGCGGGCGCGGACTCCAGTACGAGCGGGCCTTCGGTCGCAAACGAAATTACGATCGATTCGTCGATTCGCGGGAGCACCAGGGTCGGCTCGTTGAAGACGTCCAGGGTGACTGTGACGCCTTCGGCGATCTTGATCCGCATCCGGACGATCGAGCCGAGGAAGCTGACATCCGCGACTGTGCCACGCACGACGTTGGATCCCTCCGGACCCTCACCGAGCGAGACCATCTCTGGGCGAAGCGCCAGCGCAATCGTGGCGCCCTGCGCGGCCGAGATCGGGCGCGCGATGCGGATTTCCTGTCCGCTCACACTGAGTCGTCCGGCGCCGGCATCGACGACCTTCGCTGACAGCACGTTGAGCGTGCCCACGAACGACGCCACGAACCCTGTGGTCGGGAAGTTGTAGACCTCGAACGGCGTTCCGATCTGCTCGATCCGACCTTCGCTCATGACGACGATCCGATCGGACAGCGAGAGGGCTTCCTCCTGGTCGTGGGTCACGTAGACGGTCGTGATCCCGAGCTGCCACTGGATCGCCCGGATCTCCTGGCGGAGCGAGACGCGGATCTTGGCATCGAGGGCGGACAGCGGCTCGTCCAGCAGGAGCACCTCGGGCTCGAAGGCAAGGGCACGGGCGAGAGCGACGCGCTGCTGCTGTCCACCCGAGAGCTGGTACGGGAAACGGGTCCGCTTGTCGGCGAGGTGGACAAGATCGAGGAGTTCCCCGACCCGCTTCTTGATCTGGTCGGCCGGCCTCTTTCGAACCTTGAGCCCGAATCCGACGTTGTCCCCGACGCTCATGTTCGGGAACAGTGCGTAGGACTGGAAGACCATGCCGACGTTGCGCCGGTTCGGCGGGCGATGGGTGATATCCGTGCCGTCGACCACGATCGTTCCGGCAGTCGGGATCTCGAAGCCGGCGATCATCCGCAGCGTCGTCGTCTTGCCGCACCCGGATGGGCCGAGGAAACTCACGAACTCGCCGCGCTCCGCGGCAAGGTTGAAGTCCTCGACAGCGACGAACGCGCCGAAGTGCTTCTGGATGCCGGTCAGTTCGAGGAAGCTCATCTGGCGGTCTTCTCCAGGCTCAGCGGGCGCCGACAACGGTGATCCGGTCGCGACTGCCGCGGCCGATGAGGGCGATGACGATCATGGCCAGCCAGGTCAATCCAAAGCTGATCAGGGACACGGCTGCAGGCTCGAAGGCCTTGTTCTGTCCGAGGAGCGACAGGTACACCCCGAACTGGTTGTTACGGGCCAGGAAGCTGGCGATGGTGTATTCGCCGATGACGATGGCGAAGGTGAGAAACGCGCCCGCGAGGAGCGCCGTCCGCAGGTTCGGCAGGATGACCCGGATGATGATTCTGGGCCAACCCGCTCCGAGGCTCTGGGCGGCTTCCGTCAGGCTGCGGACGTCGATCGCGGCGAGGCCCGTGTCCACCGCCCGGTACATGTACGGGAACGACAGGACCACGTAGGCGGCCACAAGCAGGGCATCCGAGCCGAATTCCGTCCTCGTGAACACGAACGGCTTGGCGCTGTATACGCGGATGATTCCGAAGACCAGGATGACCGCCGGAATGATGAACGGCATGAGGGTCACGAACTCCACCGCCGTCCGCAGGTGGGGGACCTTGAGCCGGACCCAGAACGCCGTCGGGACGATGATGGCGAGCGAGGCGAAGATCGTGATGACCGCGACCGTGAACGAGTAGAGCAGACTCCCCGAGAACTTCGGGTCCGCGAGGACGTTGGTGTAGGCCAATGTCATGGGCGTCGGCCGGAGCGAGAACGCCAGGGTCGCGATGAGCGGCACGATGAAGTACAGGACCCCAGCGAACAGGATGAACCAGGCGACGATCGAGCCCCGTCCGCGTTTGCGTTCGTTCACGAGCGCAGCCACCGTTCGGAGCGCCGCTGCAGCCAGGTGTACGCCGCGATCACGACCGACATGATGATGACCATGCCCATGGCCATGGCGTAGCCGAGTCCCGGATTGTGCAGCACATCGCCGCGGATCTGCCGACCGATGGCGATCGTCGCGATCTCGATGGTGCCGCCCGTGAGCTGGAACGCGGTCGCCTGCGCCCCGAATGAGTTCCCGAACAGCAGGATCATGGTGCCCAGGATCGAAGGCGTCAGGATCGGCAGGGCGACGTGGCGCCAGTACTGGAATGCCGATGCCCCGAGGTTCTCGGACGCCTCGCGCCATTCACGGCGGAGGCCGTCGAGGGCGGGCGCGATGATCAGGAGCATCAGCGGGAACTGGAAATAGAAGTACACGATCTCGATGCCGGTCTTGCTGTAGAGCGTGAACCCGAGATCCTGGCGCAGGCTCAGCCCGAAAGTATCGAACAGGAACTTCGTGATAAGGCCGAGGTTGCCGAGCGTGAACACGAAGGCCAGCGCCAGTGGCACGCCAGCGAAGTTCGAGGCGACGCCGGAGAACGTCATGACCGCCGAGCGAATCCAGGGCGGCAGACCGCCCATGATCACGGCCCAGGCGAGCAGGAAGCCGAAGAACCCGCCGAGTACTGCCGTGACCAGACTGATCTCGATGCTGTTGGCGAACGCGATCGGGATCGTGCCGGTGTTCAGGTCCGCGAAGTTCTGAAGGGTGAGATTGCCCTGCGCGTCCTGGAAGCTGCCGATGACGAGGAAGCCGAGCGGCAGGGCGAGGGCAGCGAAGGCAAAGAGGAAGAACGGCACGACGCCGACCCACGAAAACGTGGGTCGGCGTCGCACGCGTGTCGAGAGCGAAGTCACGGCCGGAGGCCGGACATCAGGCTCGGTCGATACCGATCGTTACTGAACGACCGCGCCAACGACGTTCGGCCACTCGGTGGTGATGAGCGTCTTGGCTGCGTTCAGCTGGTCGAGGCTCGGGAACACGGCCCCGGCCACGTCCGGCAGCTTGGCGAGCGCTTCGGCGGGAACCGCATTGGTGGCAATGAGGTTCTCGTATCGGATCGGGTGGCAGTAGCCATCCAGCCAGAGGTTCTGGCCCTCGTCGCTGTACAGGTACTCCATCCACAGCTTGGCGGCGTTCGGGTGCGGCGCGTAGGCGCTGATCGCCTGCACGTAGACGCCCGCGAACCGCCCGGAAGCCGGCACCACGACCTCGATCGCCGGTCCACCCGAGGCGGCCGACGAGTCGCGGTTCGACAGTGCGTTGTAGGTCCAGCGGACCGTGATCGGGGTCTCACCCGATGCGATCGTGCCGGGCTTGGCGATGACGGGCACGAAGTTGCCCTTGCCGTTCAGATCTTTGAAGAAGTCAAGGCCCTTCGAGGCATCGTCGAGCGAGCCGCCGTTGGCGAGCGAGGCCGCGAAGACTGTCTGGATCGCCTGGTTGGACGCGAGCGGGTCACCGGGGAGGGCGACCTGGTTCGCGTACTCAGGCTTGAGCAGATCGGACCAATCCTTCGGGACGTTGGCCACCGCGGCGGTGTTCACCTCGAAGGAGAGAACGCCGTAGTAGTCGCCGTACCAGTAGCCCTCAGCATCCTTGGCGTCATCGGGGATCGAGTCCCATGTGGCCACCTTGTAGGGCTGAATCAGGCCTTCGGCCTTGGCCGAGGGGCCGAACGCGAGCCCGACGTCGATGACGTCAGGAGCCTGCGGGCCGGGGTTGTCCTTGTTGGCCTTGATCGCTTCGACTTCGTCGCCGGAGCCGGCGTTCGGGTCGAGCTCGTTGACAGCGATACCGTACTTGGCCTTGAAGCCGTCGATAACGCCGCCGTAGTTGCACCAGTCGTGGGGCAGGGCGATGGTCGTGAGGGTGCCCTCGGCCTTGGCTGCGTCGACTAGGGCCTGCATCGCGT
>JAQBHC010000191.1:0-8417 GCA_032128175.1 Chloroflexota bacterium
GAGATCCACGAACGCGCCGCCGGACTCGGACAGCGCGAAGACCGCGGCGGATTGATCGGAGCCGCCCCACCGCCAGCGCGCCCGAAGACCTCCCGGGTAGGTGACCGTGGCGTCACGCGGCTCGACCGCCCGGCCGACGCTCCGCCCGGTCGTCACGAGGTCGGGCCCGGGTTCGGGTTTGTGCTCAGGGTCGGGCCCGGGTTCGGCGCCGGGTCCGGGCTCGGCGTCGGCTCCGGGCCTGGGCCCGCCGTCGGCTCGGGCTGACCGCGGTCCTCCGTGATCGGGGCCACGACCGCATCGGACAGCATCCGCAACGTGGCCGGCGCGATGGGGAAGACCGCGGTGGGCAAGCCGGCCGCGGCCCACACGGCCGGGAAGCGCCCAAGGTCAGGATCCATGATCACCCGCAGCCGTCGGCTGTGGCCGAAGGGCGGGATCCCACCAATCGAAAACCCGGTCAGATCGCGTACTTCCCTGGCCGTCGCGCGGCGAACGTCGTTGCGCCCCAGGACGGCCCCCAGGCGCGGGAGGTCGACGCGGTTCGGCCCCGAAACCAGGCACAGGATCGGCTCGATCTCACCGGCGTCGGATGTCGTCACGAAGATCAGCGACTTGACGATCTGACCGAGCTCAGCACCGACCGCCCTGGCGGCGTCCTCGGCCGTATGCGTCGACTCGGAGAACATCGAGATTTCGAGCACGACACTCTTGCGCTGGGCGGCATCGAGGACACGCTGGATCGAAGGGTGGTGAGGGGAGGCAGACACGGCGGCGAGTCTAGCATCCACTCCGGGAGCCTCGGTCCGCGCCGCGCGCTAGGATCGTGCCCGTGGAGGCAATTCTTTTCGACTGGGACGGCACGCTCGTGGACACGCTTCCCGCGATCACGCGCGCGAATGTGGAAGCGCTGGGCGCGTTTGGCGTTGAATACGACGACGACGCCTATCGGGCTGCCTATAGCCCCGACTGGCGCAGCATGTACCGCCGGCTCGGCGTCCCCAACGATCAGGTCGAAGCGGCGGGCCACCGATGGCTTGGCGCGTATCGCGCGCTCATGACGGAGGCCCGGGCATTCGCCGGCGTCGAGGGCGCCATCAAGCAGTTGGGTGAAGCGGGTCTCCTGCTCGGGATCGTGACGGCGGGCGACCGAGATGTCGTGGAGTACCAGCTGGCGACAACGGGTCTGGCCGGCTACTTCCCGGTGATCGTGTGCGGCGAGGACCTGCCCCACTCGAAACCCCATCCGGCACCCTTGCTCCGCGCCCTCAGCGAACTCGGCGTCGGGGATCGGCCGGATCGATCGACGTACCTTGGCGACGCGCCCGATGACATGCGTATGGCGAGGACCGTCGGGGCTCGCGCCGTTGGGATCATCTCGATGCTCGGGCATCGTGGTGACCTCGAGGCCGCTGGTGCCTTCGAGGTCGCCGAGTCCGTGTCCGGCTGGGTCTCGGGCTTTCTCGACCCCGTCGGGCGAACCTGAGGCCGGCCATGCGAGCGATTGTCGCGGCCGATGGTGGCGCACCCACACGCGAAGCCCTCGAGGCGGCCTGGCCGGGATGGGATCGGGGCGTTGACCTGGTCATCGCCGCCGACGGCGGCGCCCGGCTGGCCGACGCACTCGGGCTCGTCATCGACCGCTGGGTCGGCGATGGAGATTCGCTCGGGCCAGAGGATCTCGATGCCCTGCGCGCTCGCGGACTCGTGATTGAGCCCGAGCCACGCGACAAGGACGCATCGGACACGGAGCTCGGCCTGCTCGCCGCAATCGAAGCCGGCGCAGCCGAGATCGTCCTCCTCGGTGCTCTCGGCGGACCAAGGCCCGATCACGCTCTCGCCAACATCGCGTTGCTCGGACACCCGGCAGCCACCGGGCGACGGATCGAAATCCTCGACCCACTGGCACGGATTCGCCTTGTCACGGGCATCGCGCCGCAGCTGGACCTGGCCGGCCGAATCGGGGACGTCGTGTCGCTGATCCCCCTCGACACCGTGACCGGTGTCTCGACCGTGGGTCTCCGGTACGCGCTCCGCGACCACACCCTCGAGTTCGGCCCGTCACTCGGTGTGTCGAACGTCCGGGCGGCGACGGCCGCCAGCGTGTCCATCCGGACTGGCCGGCTTCTCGTCGTCGAAGGTCCTGCTAGGCTCCCCTCATGAGCGTGCCGAACGCAGGGGACCTGGCCCCCGAGATCGCCCTGCCGGACGAGTCGCAGACGATCCACCGGCTGTCCGAACAGGGTGATCGATGGACGATCGTCTACTTCTACCCGGCGGATGACACCCCGGGCTGTACGGTCGAATCGTGCCAGTTCCGCGACCTTGACAAGGACATTCGAGCAGCCGGCGCGGTCGTCTGGGGCATCAGCCCCGATGGCGCGGCGAGCCACGCCAAGTTCCGGCTCAAGTTCAACCTGCCGTTCACCCTGCTGTCGGACGAGGACCACCGCGTCGCCGAGGCTTACGGGGCGTGGCAGCTGAGAGTGAATTACGGCAAGGAATACATGGGCATCCAGCGCTCGACATTCCTCGTCGATCCCGACGGGATCGTGGTCAGAACGTGGCCGAAGGTGAAGGCCGACGGGCACGCCTCCGAGGTGCTGGCCGCCCTCGAGGAGGCACGCGCCGCTCGAGCGGCCGCGGCCGGCTGAGGGCGAGCATGGCCGAGACCGGATCCCACGATTGGCGTCCGCCGCGATTCATGGTCATCGTCGCCCACCCTGACGATGCCGACTTCGGTCCCGCGGCAACGGCGGCCCGCTGGATCGACGAGGGTTCCACCGGCTGGCTCGTCTGCTGTTCGAGCGGCGATCAGGGCGGTGAGGACTACACCGCCGACCCGCTGGAACTCGCCGCGACGCGAGAGCGAGAGCAGCGTGCCGCCGCCTCGATCATCGGGTACGAAGGCGTGTCCTTCCTCCACCAGCCGGATGGAGCGGTTGCCAACGATCTGGCGCTTCGCGAGCTCCTCGTGCGGGAACTCCGGACGTTCCGGCCCGACGCCGTGCTCGCTACGGATCCGGAGACCATTTTCCACGGCGACCGCGGGGTCAATCACGTCGATCACCGCGAGGCAGCGATGGCAGCCGTCGACGCTGTCTATCCCGCCGCACGAAACCCGATGGCGTTTCCGTGGCTCGCCCGGGATGGCCTGCTGCCGCACAACGTGCGCCGGCTCTACCTCTTCTGGTCGGGCCAGCCAACGGTCCGGGTGGACGTGACCGCGACGATCGACCGCAAGATCGAGGCATTGCGCGCACATGCCAGCCAGATCAAGGACCCGGCTCGGCTCGAGGCGCGGGTCCGCGAGTGGGCCCGTGAAGAGGGCGAAGAGATCGGCGCCGATGCCGCTGAGGCGATGCGGGTGATCGTGATCGACGAGGATCCGGCTGAAATCTGATCTGGCCAAGCCGGGCGTCAGCCGCGGAGCCTCCGCGGAGCCGGTGTGTCCCTGGTCTCGTCAGCTGCTGAGCCAGAGCGTCGGCAGCGGACGCTGATCGTCAGGTCGCGAACGTCGACTCCCTGAAGACCGTAACGACGCGGTCCCAGTTCTCCCACAATCGGGCTCGCTCCGGTCCGCCGATGCCGACCAGGGCATGCATTTCTGCGAGGTCCAGGTTCGGGGCGTAGGTCGCCAGGTACTCGTCGGGCGCCGCCGTGACTTCACGGTACAGGTCGGCGATCTCGCGCTGCGTCGGCCACGCGCGTATCCGACGCGGCTCAATGCCCGCGTTGGCTACGGCATTGGTCAGGTCGCGGTAGTTGGGGACACGCTCGTCTTCCCAGCCATCGACACCGTCGAAGCGATGCCCGGTCGCGGCGAGACCTCCGGCGATCTGGCGGCACTGCTCGAGGGTGAACGTATCCCAGAACGGATTCCCGACGGGGACATCGAGCCAGCCTGAGGCGATGGTCCGCGCCATGATGGCCTGGGTAACACTCAGCACGGCCGCCTGCCAGGGGCGCCGCTCCGCTGCATCGGCCCCGGCGAGGACGGACACGGTCGCGAAGAGCGCGCGATGGTCCCCTCGCAGGATTCTCGTCAGCGCCGGTGTCTGGTCGATCGGATCCGCCGGATCCGCGCTGACCTCGACGCTGTCGACGGGCTCACGAGTGGCGATATCCAACATGGCCGCCTCGGCACTCAGCATCGCTGGCGCCTCGGCAACCGCTACTGCCGGCGCCTCGGCCCGAGCGTCGAGCAGGGCCGCTGCGGTCGGCAAATCGGCCCGGTACATGCGCTCCGCCTCAATGGCGGCTCGCACCCGGATAGCGTCAACCTGTGGATCCCGCTCGGGCATGCCTGAACCTCCCAATGGCGCGAACGACGTGACGGCAGAAGGAACGGGTGTTCCAATCTCGAACCCCAGCATGGGCCGCGTATCCATCACGGCCGCGCCGGTGGTGTCGACCAGATGCTCGCGATCCAGCATCCGGCGATCCGCCGGTCCACCACGGGCGGGCTCGCCCTGTGAGGTAACGAAGGCGTCGGACGACAGAGTGGACGCTCGACGTGGAATTGCATCATGGCCGACGGTCAGGCGGACCTCGCGACTGGGTTGACGGCCCCCCAGGATCATGACCAGGACCGCCCCGCCTCCGACGCCGAGAAGGAGCCCGAGTGACAGAAAGGCGACCTCGCTCGCGATCAATCCCCGTCCCTCCCGGTCGGCACCTTGGCCAACGGCCAGCCGCAACGGAGCGTAGCTGCGACCGACGGGCCCGTCAAGCCGAGAATGGCAGCGGTCATTGCCCAGCAGCCGGCGGATCCGACGATTTTGCGCCGCCGCTCCGTGCGATGGTAGATTCCGCAAGCCGGTTCGGGTCCCCACCGGCTTCTTGTTCGCCCGCCCCAGCGCCGCCAAACGAGAAAGGCACGACCGCGTCTTGGCTCTCGACACACATCAAGAGTTCCTCGTCCAGCCCGTCGATGCCTCGTGGTTGCAGTGCAACATCGAGTGTCAGGAGGCGTGCCCCGTCGGCACGAACTGCCGGGGCTACCTGAATCTCGCGGCCGAGGGCCGCTTCGAGGAAGGCTACATCCTGTCGCGCGAGCCGAATCCGGTCGCCGCGATGTGCTCCTACGTCTGCTCTGCCCCATGTGAGCGTGCCTGTCGACGCGGCGATATCGACCGCCCACTCGCCATCCGGGCCATGAAGCGCTTCCTGGTCGAGTGGCACGAAGCGTCCGGCATTCCCGACGTCATGCCCCAGATCGCCGCCAGGTCCGAGCGCGTCGCCGTCGTCGGAGCCGGCCCGGCCGGCATCTCGGTGGCCCGCGAACTTGCGATGAAGGGCTACGGCGTGGATGTCTTCGACAGCCTGCCCTACGGCGGTGGGACGATGCTGATCGGGGTCCCGGCGTTCCGGCTCCCGCGCGAGGCCATCGAGATGGACGTCCGTCTGGTCGAGCGACTCGGCGTGCGTTTCCACTTCAACACGACGATCGGGCAGGACATCACGTTCGAGGATCTCCAGCGCGACTACGACTCGGTCGCCATCACCGCCGGCGCCATGAACGCGGTTGCTCTCGACGTGCCGGGCGCAGACCTCGAGGGCGTCGATTACGGCGTGGACTTCATGAAGAAGGCAAACCTTGGCGAGGAGCTGACCGTCGGCAGGGACGTCGTCGTCATTGGCGGCGGCTACACGGCGATGGACTGCTCGCGGACCTCCCTGCGGCACGGCGCTGAGCGCGTCTCAATCGTCTATCGGCGGACCCGCTCCGAGCTCGTCGTCGATGAAGAGGAACTGGGCGAGACCGAGCGCGAGGGCGTGCGCATGGAGTTCCTCGCCAGCCCAGTCGAGGTTCTGGGCGAGGATGGCCACGTCAGCGGTGTCAGATTCATCCGCAACCGACTCGGTGAGCCCGACGCATCCGGGCGGCGGTCCCCGGTGCCGATCGAGGGCTCCGAGTTCGTGATCCCGGCGGACATCATCATCCCGGCCGTCTCGCAGGCGGCCGACCTGACGTTCCTGCCGGTCGAATCCGCGTTCGAGATCAACCGCGGCCGCCTCAAGGTGGATCCCGCGACGTATGCCACCAACGTGCGTGGCGTCTTTGCCTGCGGCGATTTCGTGACCGGCCCGACGACGCTGATCGAGGCCGCCGGCCATGGCAAGAAGGCCGCCTACGCGATCGACCGCTACCTCGCCGGCCGGACCGACGTGACCGTCGCGGCGAACGTCAAGATCACGAGCTCCTGGCGTCATGAGATGCCCGAGTTCTACGACATCCTGCCGCGCCAGCACATCCCGATGATGCCCGTCCTGGAGCGCATGCCCTCGGCCGATCCGGCCACCAACTTCACGACGCCGGTCGAGCTCGGGTACGACGCCACCGCTGCCGTTGCCGAGTCGACGCGCTGCCTGATGTGCAACTACAACATCTGGTTCGACCCCTTCCGCTGCGTGCTCTGCGGCGCCTGCGCGGACGTCTGCCCCGAGGGTGTCATTCACATGGTGGACATCAACCAGCTCAAGAGCGAGGGCCTCTTGCCCGAAGTGGAAGAGGCCTATGGCTGGGAAAACGGCGGCGCCATGATCCTCGATGAGGAGCGCTGCATCCGCTGTGCGCTGTGCGTCAAGCGATGCCCGTTCGACGCGATTACGATGGAACGGTTCGAGCTTCAGGAGATCTCGAGCGACGGGCGGCTCTACAAGGAGTCGTATCGTGACGCTCAGCTCGCCGGCACGGCCGGCGTGGCAGGAGGACCCAGGTGAGTTTCCTCGAGCGGGTGGATAACACCATCCGCCGCAGCCCAGTCTGGCGGTCGCTGTTCCGCAACCCGTATCCCAACGACGAGCGTTCGCGGGCGTACGCGGTCATGAACAACGTCTTCCTGCACCTGCACCCGGTGCGGGTCCGGCAGCACGCGGTCCGCTTCGCGTACACCTTCTGCCTGGGTGGGCTGTCGTTCTTCCTGTTCCTCGTCCTGACCGTGACGGGCGTGTACCTGATGTTCTTCTACGTGCCGTCGGCGACGCAGGCCTACACGGACATCCTCGATCTCCAGACGCGGGTCACGTTCGGGCTGCTGACGCGGAACATCCATCGGTGGGGCGCACACCTGATGGTCTTCTTCGTCTTCCTGCACATGATGCGGGTCTTCTACCACGGCGCCTACAAGCCGCCCCGCGAGTTCAACTGGGTGGTCGGCGTCCTGCTCCTCTTCCTGACAGTCGGCCTCAGCTTCACGGGCTATCTGCTGCCGTGGGACCAGATCTCCTACTGGGCCATCACCATCGGTTCGAACATGGCCTCCTACCTGCCCCTGATCAATACGCCGTTCAAGCTGCTCCTGTTGGGCGGCCTGGAGGTCGGCCAGAACACGCTGCTCCGCTTCTACGTGCTCCACATCATGGCGCTGCCGCTCATCACGGCGCTGTTCCTGGCCGTCCATTTCTGGCGAATCCGGAAGGATTGAGGCATCAGCGGTCCGCTATGACCGACCCGAAGGATCCAGTGGAGCAACGCGTCGTCGCGCCGGTCGATCCAACCCGTCGAACGGAGATCGACAAGCAGCGCGTACCGATGTCGGCGCGCCCGTATCGGCTGCTGGCGATGGTCAAGCAGGACGCGGTGGTCCGGGTCCAGAAGGAACCCGACGACACGGTCATGACCTGGCCGCACCTGTTGTCCATCGAGTTTCTGGCTGCCGCCGTCATGAGCATCTTCCTGCTCCTGATGGGCCTGTTCATCAATGCGCCGCTCGAGGAACTGGCCAACGGCAACGTCACGCCGGCCGTCGCCAAGGCCCCGTGGTATTTCCTTGGCCTTCAGGAGCTGCTGGCCTACTTCCACCCGTCAGTCGCCGGTGTCATGGTTCCGATGTTCGCGATCTTCGGCATGATGATCGTGCCGTACGTGGACCGAGGCAACATCCATGCCACGCGACCCTCAGAACGGAAGACCGCGGTCGTGCTCTTCTCCCTGTTCCTCGGTGTGGCGCTGACGCTGACGTTCCTCGGGATCTTCTTCCGTGGCCCGGGCTACGCCTTCGTCATTCCGTATCTGCCGTTCTTCGAGAACAGCAGCAGCGGCCTTCACTTCGCGCTGTGAGCCGAATCGCAGGGGTTTCGAGTCAGCAATGAGCAATTACCTCGTCGAGGCCGCCGACGAGCCGCAGGCCCTCACGAGCCAGGCGCTCAAGTCGATGCGCGGGCATCCCGTCCAGGGCATGTCGCGCCGTCGGCTGCTCCGTCTGTCGCTGGGTGGCGGGATGGCGCTCTGGTTGACCGAGGTGCTCGGCGGATCGCTCCATTTCCTGTGGCCAAATCTGAGCGGCGGATTCGGTGGCCTGATCGCGATCGGAAAACTCGAGGACGTGAAGCTCAAGAATTCCACGCTGCCGATCGCCGACGGGTTCCCGAGCTATTTCCCGGACGCGCGGGCGTTCATCATCCTGATCGATCCG
>JAQBHC010000192.1:0-13972 GCA_032128175.1 Chloroflexota bacterium
TGGCGATGATCTCGCCGCCGTGCTCTCCGGCGCCCGGTCCGATGTCGATGACCCAGTCGGCCGTTCGAATGGTCTCCTCGTCGTGCTCGACGACGAGGACCGTGTTGCCCAGGTCGCGCAGCCGCGTGAGCGTGGCGATGAGCTTGGCGTTGTCCCGCTGGTGCAGGCCGATGGACGGCTCGTCGAGGATGTACAGGACGCCCATGAGGGTCGTGCCGATCTGGGTCGCGAGCCGAATCCGCTGCGCCTCGCCGCCGGACAGTGTCTGGCTCGTGCGGTTGATCGTCAGGTAGTCGAGGCCGACATCCACGAGGAAGCCGAGTCGCGCCCGGATCTCCTTGAGTACCTGGTGGCCGATCGTCCGCTCTCGCTCCGAGACCCGCTCGGCGAGATCCTCGGCCCAGGCAAACGCTTCGGTGATCGACAGGTCGGAAATGTCCGAGATGTCGCGCCCGTCCACCGTGACCCCGAGCGCCTCGGGTCGGAGGCGCTTGCCGTGACAGGTCGGGCAGGGCCGCTCGACCATGTACTTCTGCAGCTCGATCTTGATGAACTCCGACTCCGTCTCGCGATAGCGCCGCTCCAGGTTCGTGACGGCGCCCTCGAAGGCAGCGAGGTAGGAGTTCTCGCCGCGCTCGTGCTTGTAGCGGATGACGACCTTTTCGGTCTTCTTCGCGTACAGCAGATGATCGACCGCCTCGGGCGGGAGGTCCCGGATCGCGACCGTCGGATCCCAGCCGTGCGCTTCAAACACTGCCTCGGTGATCTTCAGCCGCCACGACGCGTCCGTGGGCATCCGGGCCCACGGTACGACCGCGCCCTTGAGCACGCTCCTGGAGCGGTCCGGGATCACCAGGTCGGGATCGATCTCCAGGCGCGTTCCGAGGCCGGTACACGTGGGGCACGCACCGTGGGGCGAGTTGAACGAGAAGCTGCGGGGCTCCAGCTCATCGATGGTCGTTCCGTCGTAGGGGCATGAGTAGCGCTCCGAGAAGCGGCGCTCCTCGAAGGCCGGGGCCTCGTCATCGCGCGATGCCGGCGCAATGAGCACAACGCCTTCGCCGAGTCGAAGCGCGGTCTCGATGGAGTCCGCGAGCCGCGGCGCATCCGGATCCGGGAGCGCCTCACCGGTCTCCGGGTCAATCGGGTGGCCGGCATCGTCGCGTGCCCATTCCGGGGGTGCCTCCGCCCGGCGCACGACATAGCGGTCCACGACGACTTCGATGGTGTGGCGCTTGTACTTGGCCAGGGTCGGGGCATCGGCCAGGTCGTAGGTCTGACCGTCCACGCGGACGCGCACGAAGCCCTGCTTGCGGGCCGTTTCGAAGACGCGATCGCCCTCGGTCTTGCGGTCCTTGATCAGTGGTCCGAGGACCAGGAGCCGCGTCCCCTCGGGCATGGTCAGGACCTGGTCCACGATCTGTTGAATCGTCTGTCGCGCAATCTCGCGCCCGCACTGGGGACAGTGGGGATGGCCGATCCGCGCAAACAGCAGCCGAAGGTGGTCGTAGATCTCGGTCACCGTGCCGACCGTGGACCGCGGGTTGCGGCTCGCGCCCTTCTGGTCGATCGAGATGGCCGGCGACAGCCCATCGATCTGGTCGACGTCGGGCTTCTCCATCTGGCCAAGGAACTGGCGTGCGTATGCCGACAGGCTCTCGACGTAGCGGCGCTGGCCCTCGGCATAGATCGTGTCGAAGGCAAGGCTCGACTTCCCGCTCCCGGACAGACCGGTGATCACGACCAACCGGTCGCGCGGGAAATCCAGGGTGACGTTCTTCAGGTTGTGTTCGCGCGCGCCGCGAACCACGATCCGATCGAGGGGCACGGCGCGATTGTACCGGATGTGGCTCAAACCGAACAGGCGTTCGTGTCACCGGGTCCGGGCCGCGGTTTCGGGCCACGGTTCGCGCGGCCGCGTTCGGGCCACGGTTCGTGCGGTCGCGGCGGTCGCGGTCCGTACGACGGTTCGGCCACGGTCCGTGCGCGGCGGTTCGTGCGGTCGCGGCGGTCGCGGCGGTCGCGGTGGTCGCGGTGGCCGCGGTGGGCCCGGCGGCCGAGCCGCGTCCCCAGGTGGGGTGCCCTCAGACCAGAGCCAGACCGGTCGGCGGATGCCTGCCTGCCTGGAGCGCTGCGATCACGTTGCTCTGGCGTAGCCGCGGCAGGTCCGCGAAGAGGTCCGGGTATTCGGCGAGGACTCGGCGGTTGGTTCGGGTATCGGCCACGAGCAGGAGGAATTGATCGGTCGGGTCGTCGCGACGCTTGAGGTTGATCCGCCGCTCCGCAGCCTGACCATCTCGCAGGCGCATCTCGAGCTCAACCCCCGTCCGTCGTCCACCGCCCTGGATCAATGCGTCCCAGGCGCGTTGCTCCGGTCGACCCGTTGGCGCACGGAGCGGCACTTCAGTTCGACATGACAGCGGAGCCTTGGCATGACTGAGAATCCGCCGCAGCCGCTCGGCATGCGCCGAGTCTCGAAGCGGACTGCCGCCGGGGAAGACGCGCACGGACAGGTCCAGGCCAAGCACGGTTGCGATCCGCGAGGCCTCCAGGATCGACAGGCTCCGGATCTTTCCACCCTCAATACGGCTGATCCTGGACCGTGACGTACGCGCACCGGCGGCCACAGTGACCTGACTGAGACCGAGCGACCATCGCTGCTCGCGGTATTCGTCGGCGAGACGTCTGACCGCGTCGATCCCGCGTCGCGAGCCGCGATCAAACGGCCGGTCGGTGGTTGCCACTTGACGAGTTTGGCCTGGCTCGCTTACCTGCCGGCCACCCCGATCCCTGGGAATCGTCGGAATCGTGGATGGGCCTGACGCTCCCGGTCAATCCCGAGTGTGTCGATTACGGCACAACCACGACGAACTCCACGGCCTCGCGCCAGCACGCGTCTCGAACTTGGTCGTTGTGTGCGGCACCAGGCACAGGATCGACCGAAGTACCGACGGCAGCACCCCCAAACGGGTCGCGGCAGCCATCTGGGGGAGAGCGACGGCTCGCAGCCCTGGTCATCGGCTCAAGAAGCGTCTGGGTTGTGCCTCGAAATGCACACAACTCCGGCGCGACCCGGTCCGGCGCCGCCGTGGCCGCGTGTGCCCGGCGCGACCGAGTCGGCGCGACCCGAGTCGGCGCGGCCGAGTCAGCGCGGCCGCGTCAGCGCCTCCGGCGAGTCGGCCGCGCGCCTGTGCGCTTCCGAATGTTGGGCGTCACGGAGCGATCCCAGGTCGGTCGGTCCTCCCGGCGCCCAAGGGGTGAGCCATCGTCTTCGTGTTCGTCGCGAATGCCGGGCAGCCAGTCCGAGGCCGTGCCGGCACCCTGCGTCTCACCCCGCGCCGTGCCCGCACCCTCCGACTCGCCCTGCGTCGTACCGGCACCCTCCGACTCACCAGGCTCCTCGCCGGCCGGCAGAACCGTCACCGAGGCGACTTCGAGGACGGGCTCCCCGCGCTCCGTAGCGGTGAACCGCTCCTGACGCGAGGCGGGCCGTGCCTTCGCCGCGATCTCGATGGCCCGCCCGACGATGACCGATTGGTCCTCCTGCAGAACTCGCAGCCGCACCTGCTGGATCTCATCGCGGAGCGCCGCGGCTCGCTCGAACTCGAGTTCCTTGGCCGCGGCCCGCATGTCCGCCTCCATCCGCGCGACCAGCTGCTCGACTTTCTTCGAATCGAGCTCCACCAGGCGGGCGTCTCGAGCCTCTCGCTCCGAGCTGTAGACGGTCGTCGATTCGGCCACGGCCCGCAACTGATCGTTGAGGTCACGGATGCCCTTGATGATCGTGGCCGGCTCAATGCCGTGATCGAGATTGTGCTGGGTCTGGACGGCCCGCCGGCGATTAGTCTCGTCGATCGCCGCCTTCATCGAGTCGGTCATCCGATCCGCATACATGACGACTTCGCCGCCGATGTTGCGGGCAGCGCGCCCGGTCATCTGGATGAGCGACCAGGCGCTGCGCAGGAAGCCCTCCTTGTCCGCGTCGAGGATCGCGACCAGGGTGACCTCGGGCAGGTCGATGCCCTCCCGCAGCAGGTTGATCCCGACGAGGACGTCGTAGATCCCGAGACGCAGGTCGCGCAGGATCGCCACGCGCTCCAGCGTGTCCACCTCGGCATGGAGGTACTGGACCTTGACCCCGAGCTCGCGCAGGTAGTCGGAGAGGTCCTCCGCCATGCGCTTCGTCAGCGTCGTCACGATCGACCGCTCGCCGCGCTCGACGCGCCTGCGGATCTCCTCCATGAGGTCGTCGATCTGGCCCTCGGTGGGCCGGACATGGATGATCGGGTCGACGATTCCTGTCGGTCGAATGAGCTGCTCGATGATCTGCTCGCTGCGCTCAAGCTCGTACGGGCCCGGCGTCGCGGACATGTAGACGGCCTGGTGAACCGTCGCCTCGAACTCCTCGAACGTGAGCGGCCGGTTGTCCAGCGCCGAGGGCAGCCGGAACCCGAAGTCGACCAGGATCTCCTTGCGCGTCCGGTCGTTCTTGTACATGCCGACGACCTGCGGGATCGTCATGTGCGATTCGTCGGCGACGAGCAGCCAGTCGGGTGGGAAGTAGTCGAGCAGCGTCCACGGCCGGCTTCCGGCGTCCCGACGTGACAGATGGCGCGAGTAGTTCTCCACGCCGGAGCAGTAGCCGAGCTCACGAAGCATCTCCATGTCGAAGGTCGTGCGCTGCCGGAGCCTTGCCCCCTCGAGCACACGCCCCTCGGCCTCCAGCTGGCCGACCCGCTCCTCCATCTCGGCTTCGATGTCCACGACCGCGGCCATGAGCTTGTCCGCCGGCGTGACGTAGTGCGTCGCCGGGTAGACGTTGACGTCCGTTCGCTCCGCGAGGAGCTCGCCCGTGAGCGGATCCAGCTCGGTGATCCGTTCGACCTCGTCCCCGAAGAACTCCACCCGAACGAGTCGATCCTCCGATGCCGGCTGGAATTCGAGGGTGTCACCGCGGACACGAAAGCGGGCCCGCGTCAGGGCCTGGTCATTACGCTGGTACTGGAGATCCACGAGGTGGCGCAGGACGGCGTCGCGCCGATACTGCCCACCAACGCGCAGCCGGAGCACGGTCGCCCCGTAGTCGACCGGTGCACCGATCCCGTAGATGCAGCTCACCGAGGCCACCACGATCACATCGCGCCGCTCGAACAACGCGTGGGTCGCGGCGTGCCGCAGGCGATCGATCTCGTCGTTCCGGCTCGAGTCCTTCTCGAGGTAGGTGTCCGATCGAGGCAGGTAGGCCTCGGGCTGGTAGTAGTCGAAGTAGCTCACGAAATACTCGACCGCATTCTCGGGGAAGAACTCGCGCAGCTCGGCATATAGCTGGGCCGCCAGGGTCTTGTTGTGGGCGAGCACGAGGGTCGGTCGGTTGGCGGCCTCGATGGCCCAGGCGATCGTCGCGGTCTTGCCGGTCCCGGTCGCACCGAGCAGCGTCTGGTGCCGGAATCCCTTGGCGAGACCCTCCGTCAGGCGGGCGATTGCCTGCGGCTGGTCGCCGGTCGGCTCGAACGGGGCGACGAGCTTGAAATCGGGCACGGTCTGAGTTTAGCAGCCCTGGGTCCGTATCGAACGCCTGTTCGGTAGTTGGGGCTTCTACTCGCCCTCGGACTCGCCCTCGGACTCGCCCGCTTGCCGCTCGCTCCCGGACCGCCCGGCGGAGGTGGCCGCGCGGTAGGCGGTCGTGACCTCGGCGTGTGCGAGGTCAACGGATCCGCTCGTGTCGATGACGCGGGTGGCCGCCGGTCGGAGGCGGGCTTCGATCGGACCCTGGGCCTCGATGCGCATGTCGGCCTCGTCCGGGGCGGTTCCGCGTGCCGTCAGGCGCACCCGCTGCTCGTCCTCGGAGCAGGTCACCAGCCAGACCTCGTCGCACAGGCGGGCCAGTCCCCCCTCAACGAGCTTGATCGCCTCGATCACGACGGCCGGTGCTCCGGAGGCAACGGCGGATTCGATGGCCCCAACGATTCGCGGCCGGACGGCCGGGTGGATGATCGACTCGAGGTGCGCGAGCTGGGCAGCGTCCGCGAAGACGATTCGCCCGAGGCGCGCCCGATCGAGCTCGCCGTCCGGGGTCAGCACGTCCGGCCCGAACGCGGCCACTACTTGCTCCAGCACCGCCGACCCCCGCTCGACGACGTCCCGGGCCACCTGATCCGCATCCACCACGACGGCCCCCAGCTCCAGAAGCCATGAACCCACAGTGGACTTGCCGCAGCCAATCGGGCCCGTAATTCCGATGCGCACGGTCACGGGGCACGCTCCTCGACGATCAGCCACTGGTCCTCGGCGGCCGCCAGCGCCGCTTCCACGTCGGCGAGTTCGCTGCTGATCCGTCGCAACTCGACGAAATTGGCCTGAACCGCCGGGTCGCCGGTGGCCAGCTCCAGGTGATTCTTGCGCAACCCGAGGCGGGTCAGATCGGCGTCCAGGGCCTCGCGCTGGCGCCGATAGGCATCCTTGGACAGCCTGGGCGCCTTGCCTGCCGTGCCCGGACGGCGCCGGGCGCGGCCCGTGGGCACTTCGGAGGCCGAGGGCGCCGTCGCTCCCCGACCGCCGCCGCCCGCGCCTACCGTGGCGCCCTGCGGGGCGCCTTCCCCGGCCGCCGCCCCGGCCGCCGCCCCGGCCCCGGCACTACCCGCCGATCTCCGCCCGGTGGCAACGGCCGGCGGATGGAGTCGGTGGCGCTCGCGCTCAACCGCACCCTGGACCGTCCAGCCGCTCGCTACGGCGTCCCGCCAGGCCCGGTAACTGCCCTCGAACGCGGCCACCATGCCCGCGTCCACGACCCATAGTCGGTCACAGACGATCTCCAGGAAGCGCCGATCGTGGGAGACGACAAGAATCGTCGATGGGCTCTCGCGGAGGAATCCCTCGATCGCTTCGCGGGCGCCAACGTCGAGATGGTTCGTGGGCTCGTCGAGGAGCAGCAGGTTGGCGGCCGTGATCCCCAGCAGCGCCAGCTCGAGCCGGCTCCGCTCACCGCCCGACAGGAGGCGGATCTCCTTGAACGAATCATCGCCTCGGAACAGGAAACGGGCAAGGTAGGTGCGGGCCTCGCCGGGCGTGACGGGGGCGGCGGCGAGGATGGCGTCGAGCACCGTCGCCCCGGGGATCCCGGCAGCCCGAAGCTGGGCGAGGTACCCGAGCTGGACGCCATTGCCAAAGGTCAGCGTGCCGTCCAGGGCCGGCAGTTCGCCGGCAATCGTGCGCAGCAGCGTCGTCTTGCCGGCGCCATTCGGACCGACGATCCCGATCCGCTCGCCGCGCTGGGCGGCCAGGAACGGCGTCGTGGCAACCCGAACCGGCGTGGCCGCGGACCCGCGCGCCGGGAGGTACCCGACTGCCAGGTCTGTGGCCCGAATGACGATCTCGCCCGACCTCGACGGCGCGCTGCCGACGAGCGCCGTCTGCGGCAGCCGGAGGCTGCGCGATGCCTTTGGCGCGTCGACGGCAGCTCCCTGGAGCCGATCGAGCCGCGCCTCGTGCTCGTGCATCTTGGCGAACTTGCGGTGGCTTCGATAGAGCTGCACGAGCTCTCGCTCTCGAGCAATCGCGGCCGCGTGCGTGTCGGCATCCTTCGATGCCCGCAAGTCGCGCTCCTCGCGCTGCCGGTAGTAGGCCTGATAGTCACCCCGGAAGACCGCGATTCGTCGGTCCCGCAACTCCCAGATGCGGGTCACCGTGGCATCCAGGAAGGCGCGGTCGTGGGAGGCGACGAGGAGTGAGCCGTGGCGCCGTCGCAGATGCTCCTCAAGCCACTCAAGGGCGCCGAGGTCGAGGTGGTTGGTCGGTTCGTCGAGCAGCAGCAGCTCGGGATCGGCGATGACCAGGCGGGCCAGCGCGGCCCGAGTCTGCTCCCCGCCGCTCAAGGCGCTCGGCGGTCGCGTCACCTCCTCGGCTGTGAACCCGAGGCCGGACAGCGCCGCATCCACGCGCTGGTCGAGGGTGTAGCCGCCGAGCACTTCGAATCGGTGCTGCAGGTCCGCGTAGGCAGGCTCGCTGACCCGTCCGTCCCGCTCGAGCACGGCGAGGTCCTCGGCCATGCGCTCGAGATGCGCGGCGCCGTGCCGGACGGCAGTCCGAATGTCAGGCGAGGCCATGAACGCTTCGTCGAAATGCGCTTCCTGGGTGAGCATCCCGAGCGACAGCCCACGCTTCCGCTGGACCGACCCGCTATCCGGGTCATCGAGGCCCGCCGCGATACGCAGGAGCGTGGTCTTCCCGGCGCCGTTGGGACCGACCAGGCCGATCCGATCGCCAAGCGCGATTGCCCCGTCGATTCCGTCGAGGATCACGAACGTACCGATCTCCCGGCCAACGCCAGCGAGACGCAGGATGGACATCAGGCGCGACCCGCGGCGCTGCGTGCTGCAGCACGACGGCCCGCTGCGGCCCGCCGGGTCCGACCAGCTCGGTCTACGGCGCGCCGTGCGACCGCGGCCTCCGCCTCTGATCGCGCCCGGCCCAGCGCGGCCGGACCGTCCAGTTCGGACCAGCGGCGCCCCCGGCGCCCGGGGCCTGCCCCGGGACGCGGCGTCATGTCGCGAAGGATCGCCGCGGCGCCCTTCCGGTCGGCGCTCGGCAATCGCTGACACCACGAACAGAAGTGGGTCGCGCGGGCCCCGATCACGATCCGGCGGATCGGTCGTTCGCAGCGCCCACACGGCTGCCCGGCTCGCTGGTAGACCAGCAGATGCTCCTGCATCGAACCATCGCCGTCGGGTGCGGTGTAGTCATCGATCGAGCTGCCGCGTCGCTCGACCGCCTCCGACAGGATTCGGCGAACGGCGCCGTACAGCCGGCGCTCGTCCGGCCGGCGGATCGTGGCGACCGAGCGGAGCGGGTGGAGTTTAGCCGCCCAGAGCGCTTCATCAGCGTAGATGTTGCCGATCCCGGCCACGAACCCCTGGTCCAGCAGGAGCGGCTTCAGCCGGCCGCGTCGCCCGCGCAACCGACGTCGAAATGCACGCAGCGTGAAGGCGTTGTCGAGGGGCTCGGGACCAACACCGGCAAAGACGGCGGCGCCACCGAGCTCGTGCACTGGCTCACCGGTCGCTCCATCGGTCTCATACAACCCAACCTTGCCGAACTTCCGGATGTCCCGGAAACGGATCTCGCGGTCGTCGTCCAGGGCGATCACGAGCCTGACATATGGGTCAGGAGGAGTCGCCTGCGGCACCACGAACAGTTGGCCGGTCATCTTGAGGTGGATCGTCAGGACGGCATCGCCGGACAACCGGAGGACGAGCTGCTTGCCGCGTCGATCAACGGACGCGATTCGGCGATCCGCGAGGGCCGGGCCGATCGATGCCGGATCGTGCGTCCGCAGGGTCCGACCCCACAGGCTCGTGGCACCGGTGATCCGAGCGCCCAGCACCAGACGGCGCAAGTCGCGCGCGACCGTCTCCACCTCGGGCAGCTCAGGCATCCGCCGCCAACAGGGCGTCCGTGGGCGAAACCGGCGCCATCGATTCCCAGTCGTCTCCGACCTTGACGTCGACCGTCAGGGCAACGTCGAGTGTGAGCGCGCCCTCCATCACCTCGCGCAGGACGGGTACGAGTCGCTCAACCTCGTCGCGCGGAACTTCGAGGAGGAGCTCGTCGTGCACCTGGAGGAGGGGCCGGGCCCGAAAGCCGTCCGCTGCGAGCCGCGCGTCGAGCCGGATCATCGCGATCTTGACGATGTCGGCCGCGGGTCCCTGGATCGGCATGTTGATGGCCATGCGTTCGCCGGCCCCGCGCAGCGAAGGGTTGGCGGCATGGAGCTCCGGGATGTGGCGTCTGCGGCCCAGGAGGGTCGATACGAATCCGTCCCGCCGGGCCGTTTCCTTGATATGGAGCATGTAGTAGCTGATCCCCGAATAGGCGGCGAAATAGGAACTGATGAACTCCTGGGCCTCCTGCCGGCTGATGCCGGCGCGGCTGGACAGGCCGAAGTCGCTCATCCCGTAGGCCAGACCGAAGTTGACCATCTTGGCCATCGACCGCTCGTCGCCTGTGACATCCTCGGGTGCCTTGTGAAGCACCCGGGCAGCCGTCTCCCGGTGGATGTCCGCCCCGCGCTCGAACGCCGCCTTCAGGTGTTCGTCGCCCGAGACGTGGGCGATGATCCGGAGCTCGATCTGAGAGTAGTCGGCGGCAACCAGGACGTGATCTGGTGAGCCCGCCACGAACGCCCGGCGGATCCGTCGTCCAAGGGGCGTCCGGATGGGGATGTTCTGCAAGTTCGGATCGGAAGAGGACAGTCGCCCGGTCGCCGCGACGGCCTGGTGGAAGGTCGTATGGACCCGTCCGTCATCCGCGATGAGCGCCGGCAGCGCCTCGACATAGGTCGATCGAAGTTTCGTGTAGATCCGCCAGTCGAGGACCGGCTGCACGACCGGGTGGACGTCCACGAGTTCCTCGAGCACGGTGGCGTCGGTCGAATAGCCGGTCTTGGTCTTGCGGCCCTTCGGCAGCTGGAGTTCGCCGAACAGGACCTCGCCAAGCTGCTTGGGCGAGCCGATCGTGAATTCGTGCCCGACGGCGTCGAAGATCGCGCGCTCGAGCCTGCTGATCTCGGCCGCGAACTCCCGGTCGAGCATCCCGAGGGCATCGAGATCCACGGCCACGCCGATCGCCTCCATCCGGGCGAGGACCGGGATCAAGGGCAGCTCCAGTTCGGCGAAGAGGCGCTCAAGCCCGTCGGCCTCGAGCGCCGCTGCGAGCGGTTCGCGTGCGGTGAGTGCGGAGAGCGCCTCGAGCCCTGCGCGATCGACCGCGGACAGTTCCTTGGCCGGCGGGAGGATGAGGTCAAGACGCTCGGCCACGACGTCGGCGATCGTCTGGGAGCGCAGGGCGGCATTCAGGAGGTATGCGGCGATCTGGGTGTCGAAGGCGATCTCGGTTGCCGGGCCGGCGGTGTCGTCGGCGAAGCGCGCCACGAGGATCGGCTTGGCCTCGTGCGCGACGATCGGCACATCGCTCGCCTCCAGCAGCCGACGAAGAGCGTCCGAATCGGCGGCGCCTTGGGCCGCCACGACGCGCCCGTCCGTGCCGGCCAGTGCGAACGCCAGGGCCGAGCCCGCCCGTGGACGCGGATCGTCGAGAACGAGGGTCGCACCCACAAATGGTTGCCGCGCGATCCAGTCGCGCAGCCGCTCGATCCCCGCGCCGGCGTGCACCTCGATGCGGCCCGGATCCTCGATCGTCGCGGCCAGCGCCGCGGGGAGGTCGTCGAACTGCTCGGCAGACCGGGCGGGACGCGTTCGCATGTCCGCGGCAGGTCCACCAACCAGATCGAAGTCGAGCGACATCTGGAGGCCGCCCGCTGGCCGTGCCGCCGCGGGTCGAGCCGCGCCCCCGGACCCGCCCCCGCCTCGGATCGGTCGCCCGCTCCCCCATCCGCTCGGACGCTCGGTCCCGACGCGGGCCGCCGGAACGGTCGCCGTGGCAGTGCGGATGGCTTCCGTGGTGTCGGTGGCCGACTCGCCCCGCAGCGGCGGCAGACGATCGAGGAGCGAACGGAACTCGAATTCTCGAAACAGGCGCACGACCTCGTCCCGGTCGTAGTCGCCCAGTCGTGCCGCCTCGAGATCGAGGCGCACCGGCAGGTCCCGGACGATCGTCGAGAGCTCCTTGCCCAGCACAACCTGGTCGCGATACTCGACGAGCTTGTCGCGCAGCTTGTCCGGCTTGACCTCGTCCAGGCGTGCGTACACGGCGTCCAGGTTGCCGTACTCGCGGATCAGCTTCGCGGCGGTCTTCTCGCCGACCCCGGGCACGCCCGGAATGTTGTCGGTGACATCGCCCTTGAGCGCCTTGTAGTCGATCATCTGCGACGGAAGGAGGCCGTAGCGTTCATCGATTCTGGCCGGGTCATACAGGACCGTGTTCTCGACACCGGATCGCGTTGTCATCAATCGGACCCGGTCGCTCACGATCTGGAGCATGTCGAGGTCGCCCGTGACGACGGTCGTATCGAGCCCGAGGGCCTCCGCCTCCACGCTGAGCGTGCCGATGACGTCGTCCGCCTCGAAACCGGCGAGTTCGAACACGGGCAGCCGAAGCGCTTTGACGACCTCACGAACCTTCGGGAACTGGTCCCGGAGGTCGTCCGGCATCCTCGTCCGTGTCGCCTTGTACTCGGCGAATCGCTCGTGCCGGAAGGTCGGACCGGGCAGGTCGAACGCGACCGCGACGTAGTCGGGGCGAATGTCCTGGATCCCCCGGAGAACGATGCTGCAGAACCCAAACACGGCATTCACAAGCTCGCCCTTCGAGGTCGAGAGGGGCGGGAGGGCGAAATATCCGCGGTAGATGAGCCCGTTGCCGTCGAGCAGCATCAGGCGTTCCATCGGCGAGCCTCACGGAGTGTCCCAACGGGAGCAGGACGTCCCAACGGGAGCGGGACGTCCAGCAAGTGTACCGGCCGGGGCCAGCCGCCACGGTCAGCGGAGGCGGAGCGCCAGCCGTCGGAGCAGGAACAACCCGATGCCCACGCCCACGAGTCCGGCGCCGAGGATCGCCAGGGCTGATGGCCCCGCTGGATCTTCGGCAACCGTGGCGGCCTTCGGGCCGGACGCGTCCGGGGCAGGCGCGTCCGGGGCAGACGCGTCCGGGGCACGCGCGTCGAGCGTCGGCGCGGGGAGGTCACCGGGCGTTGCGGCGGTCGGGCCCAGCGGCCCGGCGTCGAACTCGAGGTTCGGGCTCGGCGCGGCCACTTCGTTGGAGCTCCCGTCCTGCCCTGTGCCCGGATCCTGCACTGCCCCGGCCGTGTCCGGTGTCGGTTGACTCAAACGCTCCGCTGACGGCGCCGTGGCCGCCGAACCCCCGGCAAAGGGCACCATGGGCAGCGCCGAGAAGAGCAGGACGGCGAGGCCGAGGGTGGTGAACGCCATCGCGAGCGGGCGGCTGGCAGTCGATTGAACCCCGAAGGGACGAAGGAGGCGGCGCCAACCCTCTCCACGCGACAGCCGCGCTGCCGTGTCGCTGCTGAGCCGGAAGTCGCGCCGCGCGCTCGACGCCAGAACCCCGGATCGGAGCGAGTGGGTGGCTCCCTTGATCGCCAGGAGGTCGTTGGCGAGTTCCGAACACGCCGAGCAGCCCTGAATCAGTGCCTGTGCACGCTCTCGGTCCCCGCGGCGGAGGTCATCGTCCAGTGCCGCGGCGACGAGGTTCTGGTCGTGTGTGGCGTGCGGGCCAGGCAAGTTCGTCGCACGTGGGGTGGTCATGTTGCCCGTTTGACGGGATCGGCGGGCCTCAGGTTCCCAAGCGGCTTGAGCCGCGCCGCAGAACCCGAGCTCAGGGACCCTCACGTCGGGCGGGACCGGTTGAAAGCCGAAGGGCCGCCCCCGCGAGGATCGCCGCGATGGCTGCCACGCGGACGGCAGCCCACAGATCGAACGGAGCGACGGGTGACTCGGCAGCATTCTTCAATGGCGGTTGGCCGTATCCCGCTGAAGACTCAGGGGCATCTGGAACCGTGGCAGCCCGCTGCTCGGTCGAGAGCGGGGCAAGTGCCGGAGCCTGATCCACAGCGGCACCCGCGGACGTCTCGGCCGCGCCACCGGCCGCGCCTGCCAGCCAGGTCGGAGCCGCGGCGGACAGGAGCAGGCCTGCCAGGCCGATGGTCATGAGCCCGGTGGCCAGGCGTCGCCCGGCCGCGAGGTCGCGGAGCGTGGCCAGCACACGGACCCTGGGGCTTCGAGTTCGGTCTGCCTGCTCTGCGTTGAGGCGGAAATCCCGCGGAGCCGCTGCGGTCCAGCTGCCGAGTTCCCGCGTGGCTGCGACCAGGATCCGGAGGTCCGCGGCGAGCGCCGTGCATTCGCCACACCCAGCAGCAAGCTGGGCCGCAGCCGTCACTTCGCCGGGCGCGGCGTCCCCGGCGGCAGCCCGGGCGATCAATTCGAGATCGTGCGACTCGTGGACCACGGTGCTTCGCGGCTCAGCCACGGAAGAGGTCCATGCGATCGGCCAGTTCCATGCGCAG
>JAQBHC010000193.1:0-5535 GCA_032128175.1 Chloroflexota bacterium
ATCCACCTGAAGAACCCCGCCACGAATGAGCTACCCCACAGCGTCGACTTCCACGCCAGTCAGGTCGCCTGGAACGATGAGATGACCTCGATCAAGCCCGGCGAGGAGAAGCTCTACGAATTCACCGCCGACTACGCCGGCGTGTGGATGTACCACTGCGGTACGTCGCCGGCTCTCCATCACATCGCCAATGGCATGTACGGCATGGTCATCGTCGAGCCAAAGGGCGGCTTCACTCCGGTGGACACCGAGATTGCTCTCGTGCAGAGCGAGTGGTACCTCGGGCCGCAGGGCGACATCACGAGCCTCGAGAAGGCGGCCACCGGAAATCCTGCCCCTGATTTCGTCGTCTTCAACGGGGTGGCCAACCAGTACCTGGACAATCCCATCGCCGTCAAGACCAACGGCACCGTCCGGATCTTTGTGCTCGACACCGGGCCGAACATCGACAGTTCGTTCCACATCGTCGGAACGATCTTCGACACGGTGATCAAGGAAGGGATCCAGCTGTTGAAGGGCAACCTCGGCGGATGGGGATCGCAGGCCGTCGATCTGTCCCCTGCCCAGGGCGCGATCATTGAACTCACGACCGCCGAGGATGGGCTCTACCCGATCGTCACCCATGCCTTCAACTTCGTCGGACGCGGCGCGCTCGGCCTGCTCCAGGCCGGCGACGGCGACCCGTTGAACTGACACTCGAACCGACTCCCAAAGGGACCCCCGGCTTCGCAGACGCGGGCCGGGAGTCTCCTTTCCCGCTGGCCATCGCCAAGCCCGCGAGCCCACGCGGGCCACTTCCGATCCTTGAGCCGCCTGGCCAATCCGGTGGCGGGATCTCCCGATCCGGCGATCGCCGGATCGCCTTCGGCGGGTTGGTAATCGCCGCCATCTACCTTGCCCTGGCAGCCGCGTCCCTGCTCCTGCCGCCGACGATCCGCCTCGGGACGTGGCTTCCCGCTCACCTGGCGCTCGCCGGAGCCGCGACCACGGCCATCGCCGCACTCCTTCCATTTTTCACGGCCGCGCTCGCCGTTGCGCCGCCCGCGCGCCCGGCCATTCGGATTGGCGGGATCGTGCTGGTCGCGATCGGGGCGCTTGCAGCGATGATCGTCTATGGGCATGCCGCCGGGCAGGCGTTCCCGGCCGCGCTCGCCGGTGGGACGTTCGTTGCCGGGCTGGGACTGACCGCGCTGGCGGCACTTGCGCCGATTCGGGGTGGGCTCGGGCCGAGGCGGCCCCTCGTTGAGCGAGCGTACGGACTGGCCCTCGTCAACGTGGCCATCGGGGCCACCATTGCGACCTTGTTCGTCGGTGGCAACCTGGCGGTCGGCTCAGCCTGGGGTGCGCTGAAGCCGGCCCATGGCTGGCTGAATCTCATTTCCTTCGCCAGCCTGGTCATTCTCGCGACGCTCCTCCATCTGGCACCGACGATTGCCGGGACACGAATCCGGACGCGAGCTTCGGGACGCCTCGCGGTGATCGGACTGGCACTCGGCGCGCCGGGTGTCGCCGCGGGATACATCACCGGGTTGGACCTGATTGCCCGGGCGGGAGCCGTCGCGGCCCTGGCCGGTGGACTCGGCGCGGCGGCACATGGCGCCGCTATCCACTTCGACCGTGGGCGCGGTCAATGGACGACCGACGCCGCGTGGCACCGGCTCACGTCTGGCGCGCTGTTCGCCGGCCAGGTCTGGTTCGGGATCGGACTCGCGACCGCCGCAGCTCGCGTCCTCATCTTCGGCGCGGATCCAGCTGGGTGGTCGCTCCCGATCATCGTCGGGCCGCTCGTGATCGGCGGCATCGTCCAGATCCTGCTCGGCGCGATGACGCATCTGTTTCCGACGATCGGGCCGGGGGACCCGCTGCGGCACGTCGTGCAACGGCGGTTGCTGGGCCGCGGGGCCATGATCCGGCTCGTGGTCATCAACGTTGGCGCGGCGCTGGTAACGATCGGGTTCGGGCCTGCGGCGAGCCTGACCGGCGCGCTCTCGGGCGGCACCCTGGTGGGTCTTGGCCTCGCCTTCGCCGCGGCCGGGATCAGTGCGACGCTGCTGCTCCTTGCGCTTGCGGCCCGCCGAGGTCCTGCTGCTAGGTTCGGACCCTACGGGCCGGTATCTACCCGCGGTTGACGCAACCAGACCATCAGCGCCACGACGAAGCGCAGGATGAGGCTGAGCCCGTAGCTCGCGCACCACACGCACACGGCCCGGATGACGACGAGCTGGACGTACAGGAAGTAGATCTCGAAGATCACGCCACCGAGCGACAGGCCGTAGTGCATTAGGAGGAGCCCGCGGAAGTTCGTTCGCCACCAGGCCAGGGCGAGGGTCAGCAGGGTCAGTGAAAGGACCACCCCGTAGACGGCCACGGGGATGCCGCCGATTCGGCTGTACTCGCTCTGGGCCACGGTCTCGCAGCCCTTGAGCGGACCACAGACCGGCAGGCCGCCGCTCAACTCCACCACGGACAGATAGCCGGCGATGGCCAGTCCGATGACATCGAGGACGGCCAGGATGAGTCCCGGGTGGATTCCCAGGATCGGGCGAACAGCCTCTCGACGAAGCATGCTCACGGGGCGGGCGTCACGACCGGGGCCGCGGCCGCCGCGAGTTCCTGGATCCTCGCGATGAGCGATGCGGCGTCCGGCAGCCCCGGAGTGGGCGCGCCGCCGTTGAGGACGAGTGTTGGCGTGGCGTTGATCCCGGCCCCGAGGGCTGCTGCCGTATCGGCTCGGACTCCGTTGCGCACGGTTTCGCCGGCCATGCAGTCATCCCAGATCGTCCGGTCAACGCCAGCTCGGTTGGCGACCGCGGCGAGGTAGGCCGCGCTGTGGTCGCCACGGTTTTCGGCACCTTGATTCCAGAACACCAGATCGTGGAACGACCAATACCGATTCTGATCGGCCGCGCAGCGCGCCCCGGCCACCAGCTCGAGGGATTCGTCGCGACCCCCGGTGCCGAGGAAGGCGATATCGCGGGCTTCAATCCGAAGGATGCCGGTGTCCACGAATTGGGTCTTGAGCGTCGGGAATTGATCCCGCACGAACCGGGCGCAGACCGGGCATTGGAAGTCCGAGTAGACCTCGAGCACCACCGGGGCGTCCGGTCGACCGAGTGATTCGCCATCGACGATGTCGGCCACATAGCTGATCGGTGGCGTGAACAGGTCGCCGCCCGTGTCAGTGGGCAACGGGCGCTGATTGAGCAGGATCACGCCACCGCCGATCACGACCGCGGCGACGGTCGTCAGGACCAGCGGTGACCGCCAGACGGGTCGTCGAGCCCGGGTCTGCGCTCGCTGCGGCCGTTCCCGGGCCGGGCGCTCAAGCCGCTCAGTGGAGCGTCGTTCGCGACGTGTCAGGGGCGCGCCGGGTCGTTGCTTCACGCTGGAACCTCAGGGGCATGCTGGGAGAGCCGGACCGTCGCCGGCGAGGACCCCAGCATCGGGTCGCGACGCGCGTGCTCACAGGGCCGAAGGACACGTCCATCCGGGACCATGGAACCAGAGGCTCCCGGGCGAAGGACCCGGGCCGACGGTGGCTCAGGCGGTGACGAACTCCCCGCCATCAACGCTGATGATGTCGCCGTTGATGAAGTCGGTGCCTTCGCCCGACAGCGTCACGATCGCGTTCGCGACATCCTGGGGTGTCGTCATCCGTCCGGTCGGATTGCGCTTCATGGTCAAGTCGATCATCTGCTGCGACTCGGGGATCTTGAGCAGAGCCGGTGTGACCGTCACGCCCGCACGGATCGAATTCGCCGTTGCCCCAATGCCCTTGCGCGCCAGCTCCATGGCCAGCTGTCGAATGTGGCTCTCGAGTGCGGCCTTGGCCGAGGAGACGACGCCGTACGACGGTACGACGCGGGACGAGCCCTCGGACGTCATCGCGTAGATCTTCGATCCCTGGCCGAGGAATCCGCGCCGGTACAGGTCCTGGACCCAGTAGACGAGGCTGTTGGCCATGACGTCCTGGGTCATTTCCATCTTCTTGCGATCAACCCCTTCCTTGGGATCGTCGCTGAGAAACGGGACAAGGCTGCCGAAGGCGAGGGAGTGCATGACGACCCGGACGTAGGGCTCACGACCGGCGGCCTTCGCTTCCGCAAACCGCGCGTCGAGGGCGTCAAGAGCGGCAGCGCGCTTTTCGTCATCGGCCGCGTTCATATTGATGAACAGGACGGCGCGGCCTTCAGCGGCGAGGTCGGCCTTGAGCTCCCCAACCCGCTCCAGGGCGGCCCGGAAGTCGAGGTGGATGCCGCAGATGTTGTAGCCGGCCTTGGCGAGGGCGCGCGAGGTGGCTTCGCCCATACCGGACGAGGCGCCGAGGATGAGCGCCCAGCGCTCGCGGGTGTCGGTCATCCAGTCGATCTCCATGTTGGCTTCAAGCGATCCGAGTCTAGCGCGTCCTGGCGTCGGCCCACCTACACCGTGCCCTCGGATCGAAGGTCGTCGATCTCGTTGGGCGCGTACCCCAGCTCCGTCAGAATCTCCTCGGAATGCTCTCCGAGAAGCGGCGGTGGGGTGCGGATCTGCGCGGGCGTCGTCTCGAATTCGAATGGGCTTCGAACCTGATCGACCGGACCCAGAGCCGGGTGCATCAGCGCGACGCGGGCCTCGGCCGCTCGCGCCTCGGGCGTGGCGAAGGCCTCGAGAACGTCGAGGACTGGACTGGCCGGAACCTCGGCGGCGCTCAGGCGCTCGAGCCACTCGGCTGAGCTGGCCGCCTCGAAGCGGGCAGCCAGCAGCGGGATGAGCTCGGCCCGTCGATCGACGCGGTCGCCGTTGGTCGCGAAGCGCGTATCGGCGGCCAGTTGCGGCAGCCCGATCGCCGCACAGAACCGCGGCCACTGGCGTTCACTACCGACGCCGACGGCGATCGTCCCGTCGGCCGTCGCGAAGGTCTCATACGGAACGATGTTGGGATGCGCGTTGCCCCGACGACCGGGCGCCACGCCGGTCACGAACGCGTTCTGGGCCTGGTTGACGAGCACGGCGAGCGTGCTCTGAAGGAGCGACACGTCGATCCGCTGGCCGCGGGCGCTCGGTCTGGCCAGCAACCCGGCGAGGACAGAGATCGTGGCGAACAGACCCGTCACCACGTCGCTGATCGCGACGCCGACTTTCAGCGGCGGACCGTCCGCCTCTCCCGTTATGGACATCAACCCCCCGGCGGCCTGGACGATGAAGTCGTAGCCGGGCTTCGCCGCGTTCGGGGCGCGAACCCCGTACCCGCTGATCGCGACGTGGACGAGGTCGGGGTTCAGGGCTCGGCGTGCCGCGTCAGGGAAGCCCAGCCGCGCAAGACCACCCGCACGGAAGTTCTCCACCAGCACGTCGCCGCGAGCGAGGAGCCGCCGAAGCACCTCGCGGCCAGCGTCGCCACGGAGATCGAGCCGAAGGCTCCGCTTGTTGCGAGTGACCGACAGGAAGTACGCCGCGGTCCGGGTCCCGGCGGCGGCGTCACCAACCCATGGCGGTCCCCAGCCACGCGTCGCGTCGCCATCGGGGGGTTCCACCTTGATCACGTCCGCGCCC
>JAQBHC010000194.1:0-9356 GCA_032128175.1 Chloroflexota bacterium
TCCTTGAACCGGTCCTGCTCCAGGCTCGCGAAGTCGGAGCAGCGCTGGTCGACGAAGCGATCGAGCGGGACGCGGATCTGCTGGTATTGAGCCTGCCCTACCGCAAGCGGTTCGGCGGGGACTTCGCCATCGGGCGGACCATCCCGTATGTCCTGAAGAATGCTCCGTGCGCCGTCTGGGTGGTACGTGAGCCCATCAGCGAGGAACCATCGTGAGAATCGTCATCGTCGGGTGCGGGCGCGTTGGGGCAGCCCTTGCGGAGACATACGATGCCGCCGGCCACGAGGTCGTCGTCCTCGATGTCTCCACCAGTGCCTTTGAGCGCCTGCCCCTGGAGTTCCGGGGCAACGCCGTCCGCGGCGACGGCACCGATGAGGACACGCTTCGCCGCGCGGGCGCGGCGGACGCTGACGTGTTCCTGGCCCTGACCGAGGGCGACAACCGCAACGTGATGGCCACCCAGGTGGCCAGCGAGAAGCTCGGCATCGGAACCGTCCTGGCGAAGATCAACGATCCTGTCAGAGCCGCGGCCTACGCGGAACTCGGGATCGCCACGCTGTGCCGAACGACGATGCAGGCGGAAGCGATCAGCGCGTTCCTCGGGCTTGGGCCGCTGGGGGTCCCTTCGATCATGGCGCCGACGGGATCCCATCACGGCGCCGGCGAGCATGCGCCGCTCGTAGAGACCGTGAATGCCGGCGTGGCCGGCCAGGAGGCCTGAGCCATGTTCGTGCTCGTCGTGGGCGGCGGAAAGGTCGGCTACTACCTCGCCAAGGAGCTCATCGAAAGCAGCCACGAAGTGGTGATCATGGAGAAGGATCGCGCCCGTGCTGCCCAGATCTCCGACGAGATTGGCTCGGTCGTGGTCGCCCATGACGGCTGTGAGGGCAAGTACCTGGGCGAGGCCGGCTGCTCTCGGGCGGACATCGTGGCGGCGGTGACCGGCGACGATGAGGATAACCTCGTCATCTGCCAGATGGCGAAGCACCATTTTGACGTGCCGCGCACGATCGCCCGGGTCAACAACCCGAAGAACGAGGACCTCTTCCGACACCTCGGAGTGGACGAGATCATCAGCCCGACGAGGATGATCCTCGGTGCCATCGAGCAGGATATTCCGGTCCACGAGCTGCTCCACCTTGCGGCCCTGGGCGAGGGCGAACTCGAGATCATCGAGGCCCATCTCCAGGAAGGTTCGCCGGCCATCGGCCGAACGGCCGGGGACCTGACGATGCCGTCCGGCTGCTCCCTCTTCGCCCTCGTCCGCGACGGAGTCGCCATGGCGCTGCTCCCGGATACGGCGTTCCGGGCCGGCGACAAGGTGATTGCCATCGGCCCGAATGAGTGCTCCGTGCAGCTTCACCAGCAACTGATCGGCTCGGTAGACGGCGCGCCCTCAGCGGCCGTCTGAGGATCCCGGGCGCAGGCCTGTTCGGCGCAGGCCGGGTCTCGTCGCGGCGTCGAATCAAGAAAACGCAACCTACCAGAGACTTGACAACACCATTGTCAGGTTTCTAGCATGTGCAAATGCGCGTGACCATCCATCGAGCAGACCCGCGAGATCCTGAGCGACCCGTCTACGTCATCAGCGTGGCGGCGAGCATCGTGAGTGTCCATCCCCGGACGCTCCGGATCTACGAGGATGCCGGGCTCGTCTGCCCCGCACGGACACCGACGAACATCCGTCTCTATTCCGAAACGGACATTCGGCGCGTGATGTGGATCCGCCACCTGACCCAGAACCTCGGCGTAAACCTCGCCGGGGTACGAATCCTGTTCGAGCTCGAGGAACGTCTCGGAACCAGGATCCTCGAACGACTCTATGACGAGGGCGCGAGTGCCGCCGAAGCCGCGAGTGCCGCGGCCGCGGAAACGCCCGAGCCGGCGGAGGCGCCCGAACCCACGGAGGCGCCTGAGCCCGCCGCTTCCACCGCCTGATCTAAAGGGAGCCGATCCGTCGGCTCGTCATCCATCCACCTCGCCCACTCGGCCAGCCACAACCACGCAGGAGAATCTGATGGCAAAGCGACCAACCACCCGGGACGCCAAGCGGACCGAACCGAAGATTCAGGATCTGCCGCTCGTCGCCCTTCGGGAGACCGTCATCTTTCCGGAGATGATCGTGCCCCTCCAGGTGGGCCGAGACAAGAGTGTCGCGGCGCTCAACGCCGCGGTCGACGCTGGCTCGCTGATCGCGCTGGTGACGCAGCGCCGCGCTGACCAGGAGGACATCAGCGACCCGTCCGAACTCTACGAGGTCGGCACGCTGGCCAAGATCGCCCAGGTGGTCCAGCTCCAGGACGGCACGGTCAGGGCGATCGTGCAGGGCCAGCAGCGAATCCGCATCCACGGCTTCACGCAGTCGGATCCCTTCATCCGGGCGTCCGTTGAGGAGCTCCAGGACAGCGCTCCCGCGAACGTCGAGGTCCAGGCCCTGATGCGCTCGGTCCAGGCGCAGGTGGAAGAGTACGTCCAGGCCGGCGCCCCGGTGCCGCCGGAGGCCGCGGTCGCCGCGAAGAACATCACCGAGCCGGGCCTGCTTGCGGACATGACCGCCTACAGCCCGGACATGTCCACCGAGCAGCGCCAGGAGCTTCTCGAGACGGTCGACATCGTTGAACGACTCAAGCTCGTATCCACGTTCCTTGCTCACCAGATCGAGATCCTCGAGCTGAAGGGCAAGATCCAGTCCGAAGTCAAGTCCGAGATGGACAAGACCCAGCGCGAGTACATCCTTCGCGAGCAGCTCAAGGCCATCCAGCGCGAGCTCGGCGACGACGACCCACAGCAGGCCGACGTCAATGAGCTGCGCGAAAAGGTCGAGGCCGCCGGGATGCCCGACGACATCAAGGCTCGGGCCCTGAAGGAAGTCGACCGGATGAGCCGGATCCCGTCTGCCTCGCCCGAGGTCGGCGTCATCCGCACCTACGTGGACTGGCTGGTCGGGCTGCCCTGGAACACCTCGACGGACGATCTCCTCGATATCAAGGAGGCGGCCCGAATCCTCGAGGAGGATCACTACGGCCTGGACAAGATCAAGGAGCGGATCCTCGAGTACCTCGCAGTACGCTCGCTTGCGGACAAGATCCGCAGCCCAATCCTCGCCCTCATCGGCCCGCCCGGCGTCGGCAAGACGTCGCTCGGCAAGAGCGTCGCCCGGGCGATGGGACGCAAATTCGTCCGGATGAGCCTTGGGGGCATCCATGACGAGGCCGAGATCCGCGGCCATCGGCGGACCTATATCGGCGCGTTGCCCGGCCGAATCATCCAGAACATCAAGACGGCAGGGACCAACAACCCCGTCTTCATGCTCGACGAGATCGACAAGATCGGGATGGATTTCCGGGGTGATCCGTCATCCGCCCTGCTCGAGGTGCTCGATCCCGAGCAGAACAACACCTTCCAGGACAACTACCTCGAGGTGCCCTTCGACCTGTCCAAGGTCATGTTCATTGCGACCGGCAACCTGATCGACCCAATCCCTGCCGCGCTGCGCGACCGTATGGAAGTCGTGCATGTGCCCGGCTATACGCAGCGGGAAAAGATCGAGATCGGGAAGCGTTTCCTGGTCCCCAAGCAGATGGAGAATCACGGACTTCGGCCCAAGCACATCGAGATCACCGATGACGCGATGGTCGAGCTCGTTCAGGCGTATACCCATGAAGCCGGTGTCCGAAACCTCGAACGCGAGATTGCCAACGTCATGCGCAAGGTGGCGCGGAGGGTCGCCGAGGGAAGGAAGCGTCGAACCGTCGTCGACCACAAGAAGCTCGTCGAATACCTCGGCCCGCCGCGGTTTGAGTACGGCGAGCTCGAGTCCGAGGATCAGACCGGCGCAGCGACGGGACTCGTGGTGACCGAGGTCGGTGGCGACATCGTCGCCGTCGAGGTCACCAAGATGGAGGGCAAGGAGGACTTCATCCTGACCGGCCAGCTGGGCGAGGTGATGCGAGAGTCGGCACGGGCCGGCCTTTCCTGGACCCGGGCCCATGCGAGCGAGCTCGGCATTTCGCGTGAGGTGTTCGAGAAGCACACGCTCCATATCCACGTGCCGGCCGGCGCGATCCCGAAGGACGGCCCCTCGGCCGGCGTGACCATGGCGACCGCGATCGTCTCGGCGCTGACCGGCATTCCTGTCCGCAAGGACGTGGCCATGACCGGGGAAATCACCCTGCGCGGGCGCGTTCTCCCGATCGGCGGGCTCAAGAGCAAGATCCTGGCCGCACACCTCTCCGGCGCGCGGATGGTGATCCTGCCCAGGAAGAACGAGAAGGATCTCCGGGACATCCCTGATGAGATCCGCAAGTCGATCAAGCTCGTACTCGTCGATTCGATGGACCAGGTGCTGGAGGCGGCGCTTCGGCGTCGCCCGAAGGCACTCGCCGCCCCGGCCACCCCCACGCCGAGTTCGGGCGGAGAGCGCGGGAGCGGGACCGTTCCGCGCCCCACCTACCCGTCGTCGGACCAGCCGGCCGTCGTCGTCTGACGGCGCCGCACCCGATACGTTGACGCACTGCGCCGGGCCTCGGGGAACTCCCCGGGGGCACGGCCGTGGCTCCGTGACATGAGCATGGAAGTCCGCGACTACTACCAGACCCTCGGCGTGCCAAGAGCCGCAACGGCAGCCGAGATCAAGAAGGCCTATCGCAAGCTCGCCCGCGAGAATCATCCGGACAAGAAGCCGGGCGACAAGGTCGCCGAGCAGAAGTTCAAGGACTCGAGCGAGGCCAACGAGGTCCTCTCGGATCCCGAGAAGCGCGCCAAATACGATCGTTTCGGCAAGGACTGGGAGGCCTACGCGCGCGCCGAGAAGGCGGGTGGCGGTGCCGGCCGATCGGCGGGAGGCTCCGACCCCTTCGGGCCCGGTGGCCCGTTCGCCGGATACGCCCGAGCCGGCGGCCACGCTGGCGGCAACGTCCGCTACGAGTTCAGGTCGGGTGGCGCGGCCGGTGGCGCGGGGGGCTTCAGCGACTTCTTCGAGATGCTCTTCGGCAACGGGACGGCCGGTGCTGGAGGCAGCTCGGTCGAACACGGCAGCAGATCGCGGGCCGTTCTCCCGCCGGTCGAGGCGGTCGCGGAGATGACGCTCGAGGAGTCGTTCCGCGGCGCATCCCGGATCGTTCAACTCTCGGGCCGGCGGCTCGAGGTCACGATCCCGCGCGGCGTGGACACGGGCAGCCGCGTACGGCTCACCGGCAAGGGTCCGGATGGGCGCGATCTCATCGTCGTCATCAAGGTCCTGCCGCACGCCGTGTTTACCCGCCGCGGAGCCGACCTGGAGCGCGAGGTCCCAATCACGCTGCGTGAAGCGCTCATCGGTGGCGATGTGCCGGTGAGGACGCTCAAGGGCCAGGTGCTCCTGACCCTGCCCGCCGGCACCCAGGCTGGACGTTCCTTCCGGTTGACCGGGCAGGGGATGCCGCGCCTCAAGCGCGAGGGTACCGGCGATCTGTACGTCCGCGTCCGTGTCGTCCTGCCGAAGCACCTTTCTGACGAGGCGAAAGTGGCAGCAGCCACCTTCTTCGATCTGGCGGACCAGCCCGATCCGCGGGCCTGAACCATATCCACATCCAACCGAGGACTGAGAACCGAGACCCGACATGCAACTTGATCGCTTCACCCAGAAGGCCCAGGAGGCCGTTCTCGCAGCCCAGCAGCTCGCCGAGCGTCTGCACAGCCCGGTCCTCGACGCCGAGCACCTGCTCAGCGCGCTGATCGACCCTGACGACGGAGTGCCCGCCGAGACGCTTCGACGGATGGGGGTCGACCTGCCGACGTTCCGTGGCGAGCTCGCCGCCGTGCTGGCGCGTCGAGCCAAGATCGAGGGCGGCTCGCTGACGCTGGGCCCGCGCGGCAAGCGGGTCGTTGATCGGGCCCAGGAGGAGGCGCGCCGGCTCGGCGATGAGTACGTCTCGACCGAGCACCTCCTGCTCGGAATGGCCGAAGTCGGTGGCGAGGGACAGAAGCTCCTCGACGGGCACGGAGCCGGCCGCGAGGCCATCCTCGGGGCCCTTGCCTCCGTTCGCGGCGGGCAGCGGGTCACCTCCCCGAACCCGGAGGGCACCTACCAGGCGCTCGAGAAATACGGCCGCGACCTCACGGCCGAGGCCCGCGTCGGCCGGCTCGATCCGGTCATCGGCCGCGACGAGGAGATTCGCCGGGTCATGCAGGTGCTATCGCGCCGGACGAAGAACAACCCGGTCCTGATCGGCGAGCCGGGCGTCGGCAAGACCGCGATCGCGGAGGGCCTGGCCCAGCGGATCGTTCGCGGCGACGTGCCCGAGACGCTCAAGGACAAGCGTGTGATCACGCTCGATCTCGGCGCGCTCATTGCCGGGGCGAAGTTCCGGGGGGAGTTCGAGGAGCGGTTGAAGGCAGTCCTGAAGGAGATCAAGGACTCCGACGGCAAGGTGATCCTGTTCATCGACGAGCTCCACACGGTCGTCGGTGCCGGCGCGGCCGAAGGCGCGATGGACGCCTCGAACCTGCTCAAGCCGATGCTCGCCCGGGGCGAATTGCACACGATCGGCGCCACGACCCTCGACGAGTACCGCAAGCACATCGAGAAAGACGCGGCCCTCGAGCGGCGCTTCCAGCCGGTCGTTGTCGATCAACCCAGCGTCGAAGAGACGATCTCGATCCTGCGTGGGCTGCGGGAACGCTATGAGGTGCATCACGGGGTCCGGATCACCGACTCAGCGCTCGTGGCGGCCGCGACGTTGTCCAACCGCTACATCACGGAGCGCTTCCTGCCCGACAAGGCGATCGACCTCGTCGATGAGTCTGCCTCCAGATTGCGCATGGAGATCGATTCCATGCCGGGTGAACTGGATGAACTCGAACGTCGCCGAATCCAGCTCGAGATCGAGCGCGAGGCCCTTCGCAAGGAACCTGACGACGCATCCAAGGCGCGCCTCGCGGCACTCGAGACGGAGCTCGGCGAGATCGCCGAAGTGGCGGGCGGCATGAAACAGCGCTGGGAGGCGGAGAAGGCTGCCATCGCGGCTGTCCGCGCGACCAGGTCGGAGCTCGAACAACTCCAGGTCCGGATCGAGCAGGCCGAGCGAGAGGCGGACTACGAACGGGCCGCCCAGTTGAAGTACGGGACCCAGCGCGAACTGTCCGAGCGCCTGACCGTCGAGGAGGGGGCGATCGCCGCCCTGCAGGGTCCCGGCGCACTCCTCAAGGAGGAAGTGACCGCGGACGACATCGCGGACATCGTCGGGGCATGGACCGGCATCCCGGTTGCCCGACTGATGGAGGGCGAGACGGCCAAGCTGATCCGCATGGAGGAGGGCCTGCACGAGCGGTTGGTCGGTCAGGATGAGGCAGTTGCCGCCGTGTCCGACGCGGTCCGGCGGGCTCGCGCCGGCCTCAAGGATCCGCGCCGGCCGATCGGCTCGTTCCTGTTCCTCGGCCCGACCGGCGTCGGCAAGACGGAGCTGGCTCGGGCCCTCGCCGCCTTCCTCTTCAATGACGAGGCGGCGATGGTCCGGATCGACATGAGCGAGTACATGGAGAAGTTCGCCGTGTCGCGGCTCGTCGGGGCGCCGCCCGGGTACGTCGGCTACGAAGAGGGCGGCCAGCTGACCGAAGCGGTTCGCCGTCGGCCGTACCAGGTCGTCCTGCTCGACGAAATCGAAAAGGCGCATCCCGACGTGTTCAACATCCTCCTCCAGGTCCTCGACGATGGGCGCCTGACGGACGGCCAGGGTCGCACCGTGGACTTCAAGAACACGGTCGTGATCATGACCAGCAACGTCGGCAGTCAGGTCATCACCGGCTATGCCGGGCAGGCCGAGGACGCCGGCGCGTACGAGGCGATGAAGCGGGACGTGACGGATGCGCTTCGGGTCCAGTTCCGGCCCGAGTTCCTCAACCGTGTGGACGAAGTCATCGTCTTCCATGCCCTCACGGATGCCGATCTCGCCGCGATCGTGGACCTGCTCCTGGCCGACCTCGGACGCCGGGTTGCCGGCCAGGAACTCACCCTGGAGCTCTCGCCCGCAGCGCGCGCGTTGATCGCCCGCGAGGGGCATGACCCGGCGTTCGGAGCGCGGCCGCTCAAGCGCACGATCCAGCGCCTTGTCGAGAACCCGTTCGCGCGGGCGCTGATCGAGGGTCGGTTCAAGCCCGGCGACCATGTGGTGGCCGACGCGGATCCGGTCGGGTCGACGATCGTGTTCTCATCCGAGGGCGCGACGGTGGTCGCCGATGCCGCGGAGCGCCGGGATGTGCGAGCCACCGAGGGTAAGGAACCCGTCTCGTCCGGCGCGAAACGCGGCCGCTCGGTCCTGGATCTGCCGGAAGCCTCGCCGCGGAAGCGGGACGGGGAAGGGCTCGTGAACTGAGGTACGCCGAGGCCGCGTCCCGCCTCGCCTCGCTCCCGGCCGTGATGCCGGCGCCGCCAGCCATCCTCATGCCCGAACGCCTCGACGCCGGCGGGGGCCGGTTTCCGGACGGGATCTTCGGCTCTGAGACGGCGCGTCCTGCAGCGGTGCTCGTTCTGATCACGCCGGCATCCGATGACGCTGACGCTGCCGCCGAGGTGATCCTCATCCGAAGGACCGATCGGGGCGGACACCACTCGGGCGATATCGCGCTGCCCGGGGGCCGAATCGAACCTGACGACGCAGATGCAGCCGCGGCCGCCCTCCGCGAGGCGGAGGAGGAGGTCACGCTCAACGTTTCGGGGGCCGGCGTGCGCGTGATCGGCGAGCTCGAATCGTTCTGGATCCCGGTCTCGGACTATCGGATCACGCCGATCCTGGCGATCGCCGCTCGTCGGCCGGAACTCGTCGCCTCACTGGATGAGGTCGAGGCGATCGTCCGCGTTCCCCTGGCGGCGTTCCTGCCGGACGCGGTGATCGAAGTCGTCGAGACCGAGATCCGCGGCTTTCGGCTCCGCTTCGGCGCCTATTCGACGACGGGTCTGCGCGTCTGGGGCGCCACCGCCCGCATCCTCGGCCAGCTGGGAGCGATCGTCGGTCAGGACTGAGGCGTCGCGTCGCCCGTGGCGGCGAGGTCGTTGGCCGAATCGATAACGGGCGCGATCGTCGCACAGCCAGTTCCCGGATCAGAGCGGCTCTCCGGCAGTTCGGTCGTGGCGTTCGGGATCCAGTGGACGTTCGGCGAGTGTTCCCTCGGCCCGCGCCGCGCCGCCGGATTCGCCCGGTCCCAGCCGTCGAGCCGCGCCCTCGAGGACCGCGCTCAGCGCCGCGTCGTCCGCGCCGGCGAACTCAACGACGATCGCGCGCATTTCCCCGTGATCCGTCCACGCGGCGTGGGTGACGTTGGCAGGCCACAGCACCGCCTCGCCGGCCGCGACACGGCGGCGCTCATCCCCGACCAGCACC
>JAQBHC010000195.1:0-9111 GCA_032128175.1 Chloroflexota bacterium
CCACCGGCCGGCTGTGTCGCCTGGCGCACAACCCGAACGTCTCGCCGTCGCAGGGTCCACGGACGGCCCGAGGGTCGTCGGTCGCGTGCCGATCTCGACACAGGATCGGCGATCCGGTGGCTCGATCCCGCACTTCTCCCAGGCCCGGGTGGGGCCCGCTGAGCCCGTGGACCGTCGCTGCGTCGCGGTTGTGTCGTCTGGAGCACAACCGGCGGAGTTCAGCGCGAGGCTCCGGCCCGGCCCGGCGATCGATACCGAGGGCCTCCGTCGGCATCGATGTGTAACGGACGTCCTGGACCCCTGCGTTTGACGGGGCGGCCACGATCGTCCATACATACGGCATGGGAAGCAAGCGAAAGTGGGGCAGCTCGCCGAACTCGTATACGCCACCGTCGTATCGCGGCGCCTTGCTGATGCTGGTGGTAAGCGTCGCAGGCGTCGTCCTGGTGTGGTGGTTGTACGGGCAGGCGCTCGAGTTGGTGCCCTGATCTAGGGGAGCCCGGCGTGGACGAGCGAGACGACCTCGGCCATCGAGGCGATTGCGTCAGTCCGGGGCGCATCCGGTGCCACTCGAAGATTACAGCGGACTTCATCGAATCCGAGTGCTCCGTAGGCCAGCAACGCCTCCGCGATCTGGCCGGGCGAGCCGCCGATCTGGAGCACGTCGTCCGATGACACGTCCGGGAGGCCCGGCGCGGCAACCGAGAAGACATCGATGGAGCGACGCAGCGTGGCGGGGTCCCGGCCGATTTCCTCACAGGCGCGTCCGAGTTCGTCCATCAGAGCCGGAAGGTTGCTCAGACCGACGGGATCGGCGACCCACCAGTTCCACTCATCGGCGAACCTGGCTGCGAGGCGGAGCATCTTTGGCTTCCCGCCGCCGATGACGATCGGCGGCCCGCCCGCCAGTGGGCCGCGCAGAACAAGTTCGGCGCCGGGCACCTTGTAGAAGTCACCCGCGAACTCGGCCCGGCCCGTCTTGAGCAGCGCGTGGATGATCTGGATGGCCTCTTCAAAGCGCGAATAGCGCCGCTCGGCGTCGATCCCGAAAAGCGGGTAGTCGTCGGGCGTGTTGCCGAGTCCGATGCCCAGCGTGTAGCGCCCACCCGAGATTTCGCTGAGCGTTTCGGCTGCCTTGGCCAGCAGGGCCGGGTGGCGGTACGGATTGTTGATTACCGCGTGGCCGATCCCGATCGTGGACGTGGCCACGGCCAGTGCAGCGGCCATCGAGATCGCTTCCCAGACCCCCAGATTCCCGTCGTCATCCGGGTAAAGCAGGGCATCCTCGAGCACGACCAGGTCGAAACCGGCCGCCTCCGCCGAGATCGCCTGGTCGCGAATGGACGGCCACATCGGTGGAGGCGGCTGCGTCCCCGGGCGCCCGAAGAGACGGATGTACAGACCGATCTTCATGGCGCTCTCCGTGCTCTCGTCAGTACAAAAGTGGCCTGCCTACCATGCCACGCTCGGTCGGCAGGTATTGCGCCTTCGGCGCTATTCGAGGCGATCTTCGACATACTCTGCCCGTGCGAATCGTCGTCTTCGGGGCGAGTGGGTATGTCGGTGGCCGCCTGGTGAAGCGGCTCCTGGACGCCGGGCATTCGGTCACGCTCCTTGCGCCGGAGCCCGCTCCCCTCGAGGATCGGTTCGCCGCCGCCAACGTGGTGGCCGGCGATGCGCTCGAGCCTGAAGGGCTCGGCCCCGTACTCCATGATGCGGATGCCATCTACTTCCTGACGTTCGCCACGAGCCGTGGTGAGGCGAATGCGGAGGAGCGAAACCTGCAGAGGGCGCGGAACGTCGCGCTGGCGGCCGCATCGGCTGGAGTCGGGCGGATCATCTACCTCGGCGGCCTGGGGGCCGAGGGCCGGGGAGCGGCGCCTGACGGGGGAGTTGACCGGTCAATCGGAGCTGAACTTGCCGGGAGCGGGGTACCGGTGACCGAGTTCCGCTCGTCCGTCATCATCGGCTCGGGAAGCGTCTCCCTCGAGATCGTGCGCCACCTCACGGAGCGCCTCCCCGTGATCGTCCTGCCGCGCTGGTCGTTCACGACCTGCCAGCCCATCGGCATCCGGGACGTGCTCGATTACCTCGTTGAGGTGCTGGGCCATCCGGACGTTACGGGGATCGTCGAGATCGGGGGACCGGACGTGATCTCGTACGGCGCGATGATGCGGATCTACGCCAAGGCGCGCGGGATCCGACGTCTGATGATCCCCCTGCCGATCTACGCATCGCGCCTCAGCTCCTGGGGCGTCGGGCTGATCACGCCGGTGCCCGCCTGGATCGCGCGCCCGATCATCGAGCGACTTCGGGACCCTCTCGTCGTCGAGGATCCGGTTCCGGCCCGCGCGTTCGCCGTCAGGCCCATGGCCTACGAGGCGGCACTTCGTCTCGCGCTCGACCGCACCGCCCAGAACGAGATCGAAACGACCTGGTTCGACGCGTACTCGGTCAGTCACCACGGCCGGGCGACTCTTTCGCTCGAACTCGGCGAGGGAATGCTCGTTGACCGCCGGACGCAGGCGGTCGGCGCTCCGCCGGACGTGATCTTCGCGCAGGTGGAACGGATGGGCGGCGCGTCTGGTTGGCCATTCGCGAACGTGCTTTGGCGAATTCGTGGCCTCGCGGACCGGGCTGTGGGTGGCGTCGGAATGAGGCTTGGCCGTCGGGACTCCCTCCGCCTGCGGGTCGGAGACGCGGTCGACTTCTGGCGCGTCGAAGCGATCCGGCGCCCGGAGCTTCTCCGTCTGCGCGCCGAGATGCGCGTGCCTGGGCGGGCCTGGCTGCAATACGAGGTGGAGGAGACGCCGACCGGCTCGACGCTGATCCAGACGGCGTTCTTCGAGCCGAGGGGGATCGCCGGGGTCGCCTATTGGTACATCCTGCTTCCGGCCCATGCCGTGATCTTTCGCAGGATGATCAAGGCTCTCGCCGCTCGATCGTTGGCCCGCTCGCCGGGGCTCGTTTCCGACGCCGATCCGCCAAACTGACTGCGCAGGGATGGACGGCGGCCAGTCCGCCGAGCACCGTTGTTGGTGTCCTCCTACCAAACGTGACCAATGGCCCTTGCTTGACGACGCATCGGCGGGGACGCTGAGGGGCACAAGTCCTAAGGGGGCGCGCGTGGAAACGGCGACCGCAACGACTCCCGGAAGCCGGACGGAGGCCGAGGCGGACCTCGCCCTTGAGGACGGATCGCGGATCGCTGTCGTCGGAAGCGGGCCGGCCGGTTCGCTGTTCACCTACTTCCTGCTCGAAATGGCAGGCAGAGTCGGCCTCCGTCTCGCCGTTGACATATACGAGCCGCGTGCGTTTGGCCAAGCGGGTCCCGTTGGCTGCAACATGTGCGGCGGCATCATCTCCGAGACCCTCATCCAGAACCTGGCCATGGACGGCGTGAACCTGCCGCCCAGCGTTATCCAGCGCGGAATCGACGCGTACGTCCTCCACACCGACGTCGGCAGCGTCCGGATCTCGACGCCAGGAGAGGAGCTGCGGATCGGGGCCGTACACCGTGGTGGCGGCCCAAGTGGCGTGACCGAGGCGAGGTGGGAGAGCTTCGACCATCACCTCCAGGCGTTGGCGCTCGATCGCGGGGCCCGACTCGTGCAGACCCGCGTCGACGAGGTATCGCGTGAGGGCGGCAGGCCTGTCCTGCGTGGAAAAGACGGGACCGCGGAGCGCTATGACCTGGTCGTGATAGCAGTGGGCGTCAACTCATCGATCCTCAAGACCTTCGAAAGCATGGGCATCGGGTATCAGCGCCCGAAGGTGACCAAGACGCTCATTCGCGAGTACTACCTGGGTGAGGAGGCGATCAACGCGCACCTGGGGACCTCGATGCACGTCTTCCTGCTGGACATCCCTCGCCTTGAGTTCGCGGCCCTGATTCCGAAGGGCGACTACGTCACGATGTGCCTCCTTGGGGAGGATATCGATCGCGCGCTGGGCGACGCGTTCGCCGACGCGCCCGAGGTCCGGGCCGTGATGCCGCCCGGGTGGCACCCCGACGAACGATCGTGCCAGTGCCTTCCGCACATCAACATTCAGGGCGTCGAGAAGCCGTTCGCGGACCGCATCGTCTTCATCGGCGACAGCGGCGTCACGAGGCTGTACAAGGATGGGATCGGGGCGGCCTACCGGACCGCCAAGGCCGCGGCCCGCGTCGCGGTCTTCGACGGGGTCTCGGAGGCCGCGTTCCGGAAGCACTACCTGCCGGTCTGCCAATCGATCACAAGCGATAACCGGATCGGCGGGGTGGCGTTCACCATGACCCGCATCGCCCGACGCCTCCGTCCCGTTCGCCGGCTCCTCCTGAATGTGACTCGGCGGGAGCAGGCGAGGGTGGGTGGGAAAAAGCCTCTCAGCGGCATCCTCTGGGATATGTTCTCGGGCAGCGCGCCGTACGGTGACATCTTTCGGCGGATGGTCGACCCGCGCCTCATCGCCCGGCTTGGGCTGGCGATGCCGCGCGCATTGCTCCCAAGTCGGCGCACGGATCCCAGCGAGGTTGTTACGTGACCGGCAGCGGAGCGCTCGGCCGGCTGTACGAGCCCGGCGAAGTGATCGTGCGCCAGGGTGACGAGGGTGACTGCATGTACGTCATCCAGGACGGCGAGGTCGAGATCCTCGTTGAGCAGGACGGCACCGAGGTGCTCCTCCGGGTTGCGGGCCGGCACGAAATCCTCGGCGAGATGGCGATCTTCGAGCACCAGGCTCGATCGGCCACCATGCGGGCGAAGAGGCTCACGCGGGTGCTCACGCTGGACAAGCGCAATTTCCTGCGCCGCATCAACGAGGATCCCTCCTTGGCGTTCCAGATGGTCGAGACCATGTCCCGCCGGGTCAGGGACCTGACGCAGGAGGTCGTCGACCTGCAGGTGAGGCTCAAAGCATCCGACGGGCAGACCGAACCGCGCTGAGGGTCCGATCCGCCTGGCGCCCATCGCGTACGCTGAGCGCACAACACCGACCAGCGGCGCCGGAAGCTCGTTGACGGGAGCGACAACGCCGTCTCAACGATCACAGGAGGCACGTTGATGTACGGCACGATCGCCAGACTCCACCCCAAGACGGGCCGCATCGACGAACTGGTGGCGCTCGGGGACACGCTCATGGAGGGGGCAAAACCCGCGGGCTACCGCTCGAGCTACGTGTTCCAGCCGGACCAGGACCCCTACGACCGACCGACCCTGTTCCTGGTCGCGATCTTCGACGACCAGGACACCTACCGCGCCAACGCAGCCAGCCCGGAGCAGGGGGAGCGGTTCGCACGGCTCCGCGAACTCCTCGACGACGATCCTGACTGGATGGATGGGACGTTCACCGGCGCCTGAAACCGGTCGGGCCGAGACCGAAACGAGGATCGCATGCCACGGCTCTTTGACGCGCTTCGGCGGATCGTTGGCCCGAGTCCGCCCGCGTGCTCGCATCTCGATCAGATACGTGATGTGGATGCGCGGACGAGCGGCTGCGAGGAGTGCCTCGCAATCGGCGGCAAGTGGGTCGAACTTCGGCTGTGCCTGACCTGCGGTCATGTTGGGTGTTGCGACCTGTCGCCGAACCAACACGCGCGGGCTCACTTCGCCGAGACGGGTCACCCGATCATTCGGGCGAAGGTCCCGGGGCACACATGGACCTGGTGCTGGATCGACGAGATCAAGGTCTGACCGATACGGCCAAGCGCGGCGCGGCCGGGGCCGGCCGGATCGTGGCCGGATCGCGCCCGACCGGGAGCGCCCGAAGATCCGCCTTCACCTGATCAGGTCGGTACCTCGACGAACGTCGCGTCACCCTCGGCGAACACGCGATAGGTCCGGATCGGGAAGTCGGACGGGCCACGTTCGCGGGCACCTGTCGTCACGACGAGATCTGCGCCGGCAGCCAGCGCGCCATGCCAGCGTTCCTGGTCAGGAAAGCGAAGTCTAACGCCCGCGTTTGCCCGCACGGAATGCGTTCCCAGATCTGGTGAACTCGTCCGAAGGCGCGATCCCAAGTGGTACGGTAGGGCTCGGTACGTGCCCCACCTGCACGGTTGGCACCACGCTCGATTCGGAGGAGGAGGACTCATGGACCAGATTCAAGCGGCGCTTCAGTCGGCGCTGGACCAGACAATCGCGGCGCTGCCCGGGCTGCTCGGGGCGATCATCGTCCTCGTCATCGGCTGGATCCTCTCCGGATGGGCGGCTCGCGCGGTCAGCGCGGCCATCCGAACCGCGGGCGCGGATCGTATGTTCGAACAAGCTGGCGGCGGAGACCAGTTGGTCCCCAGCAGTGCGACCGGTGAAATCGTCAAGTGGCTCGTACGGCTGGCCGCCCTGCTTATCGCGGCGTCCCTCGTCGGTCTGGCTCGCGTCGGCGATCTCGTCAATGCCATTGTCCTGTGGCTGCCCAACCTGATCGTCGCCGCCATCATCTTGCTGGTCGCTCCGGTGCTCGGGAAGTTCCTGCGGAGCGTCATTGAAGTTGGGGCCGGGCAGGCCGGGTTCTCGAACGCTCGCGTCCTGGGTCGCCTCGTCGAGATGGCCGTCATGGTCTTCGCCGTCGTGATCGCCGTGAACCAGGTCGGCATTGCCGCGGACTTGATCCAGACGCTCTTCACCGGCATCGTTGCCGCCCTCGCTCTCGCCTTCGGGATCGCCTTTGGGATGGGCGGCCGAGGGGTGGCCGAGAAGATCACCGAGGATTGGCATCGAGCCTCAAAGGAGACCGCGCGAAAGATCACCAAGACGCTCGAGGACTCGGGCGAATCCTGATCCGAGGTTCTCGATCCAGCTCGTAGCCGAACGGTTGTGGCGCGCCCGAATCGTGAGGGTGCGCCACAACAACGATTGAAACTGTCGCCGGTCGACGGCCCCCTTGAGGTCAGTCGGCGTTCAGTAGCTCGATCACTGGGGCCAGTGCATCGAGCGCCCTCATCGTCGGCGGCCACACGAGCAGTTCCAGTTGCGTGTACCCAGCCTCCCGAAAGGCCCTGATCCCGTCGGCGATCTCCTCGGCCGAGCCCCGGATCGGGACGGCCAGCGCCTCAGCGGCACCGCTGACTGACGTGGGCTCCACGACGATGCCCGCCGACCGCCCGATCGATGCGGGATCCCGATCAACCTCGAGGCACGCCGCTTCGAGGGTCTTGAGGAGTGGCCCGAACTCGCCGAGATCGCTCCGCTCCTGGACGTACCAGCTCCAGATATCGCCGTGCAGGACGGCCTGACGCATCATCTTTGGACCCTTCGCGCCGATCATGATCGGGATCCTGCCAGGGCGGGGACCGACGGGCCGGTGCTCCATGTCCCGGGCTGCGTTGAACGTCCCCTCGAAGTCCGCGCGGCCGCCACGCAGGAGCGGAACGATGATCTGGAGCGCTTCCTCGAACCTGGCGTAGACGTGCTCCTCCGGCAGGCCGAATGTCCTGCCCTGGCGGCCCGCGTGACCAGACCCCAGGCCAAACACGAACCGGCCGCCGCTGATCTCATCGAGCGTCTCGACGGCCTTCCCCGTGATACCCGGGTTGCGGTGGAGCGCGGACAGAACCCAGGTTCCGACCTTTATCCGCGATGTCGCCGCCGCAACCGCCCCGGTCATGGCGACACATTCCCACCAGCCGTGGGTGGGCTCGTCTGGCGTACGCCAGAGCAGCTCATCGGCGGTCCAGACGGCAGCGAACCCGATTTCCTCGGCCCGGATCGCGAGATCCCGGATCTCGGTCCAGCGAGCCGTGGTTCCGTCAACGAACGACTCCCCCATGGGCAGCACCAGGCCGATTTCGAATGAACGGATCGCTATCACCTCCTTGTTCGGTTCCCGGGCCGAGTATGCTCCGCGCCATGAATGGGTCGGAGAAGATCTCACGGGACGACTGGCAGACGATCATCCACGCTCCGCTCCACGTGTACAGGCTCGTGGCTTCTGTCGAGAGCGAGCCGATCGAGGCCCAGTTCCGACGCCTCACTGAGGAGCTCCAGGCAGCGATCGGCACGATGGCGAGCGGATCGGTCGGTCAGCTCATGGCGGAGGCACTCGTCGGGAACCTCGATGCCCTGTGGATCGCCTTCCGGGACGCCAACCGGAACCCCAGGGACGGATTGAAACGCGTGAAGCGGGCGCTCCGCAAGGCGCCCGAGGACGGATCGATCGCTGTCCGAGACTGGCTGGTGATGCTGGGCGTCTGGATCGCCGAGGCGCGTCACGACATGGGTGGCCCCGCGATTTCTGACGCCGAGGCAGGCGCCGTCCGTGACGTCGCCGGCTGGGTGGGCCGCCCGGTCCCAGAGCGGCCGGCGGCCGACTGATCCGGCGGCGCGCACGAGCCTTACGGTCAGGGCCGGGTTGCCGGCACTCCTGAATCTGTCGCGGCGGCTCGGCGAGCGGCTGGTTCCCCACCTGGTTCGGCGCCGTCGTTGGTAATCTGGTCTCGGGTCGCGTCGAGGCGTGCCAGGAACGGCGTCCCGCCGAGCGTCGTGAGCGTGGCCCGAGCGGCCGCGATCGCGGCCGGCGCCTCCGCCATTTCCCACTCGGTGGGGGCCAGCAGGGTCGCCATGTCCACGATGGCCATCGCTTCGTCGAACTCCAACTTCAGTGATCGCCAGCCGCGCAGTACTTCGCGATATCCGGCGACGGCGTCCGGCCGCCGCCCCTCAAGTGCGGCCACGCCGGCGCTCAGGGTCGCGAAATCGAGCGCGATCGCCTGACCGCGGGCGACCGAACCCTCGAGCTGCGCGACGATCGCAGCCGCCCCGGGTGCGTCGCCGGCCCAGAGGGCGGCGCGCGCGGCGAGCGGCAGACTGATCTGAACGAAGTAGTCGGTGAGTTGCGCGGCCGTCTCCGCTTCCTGCCGCGTGTCAACCAGCCGGCCGGCCGCGAACGACTCCCAGGCACGGCCCCAGTGACAGTAGGACAAGTACTGCGTGTCCTTCTCGATCTCTCCGACCAGTCGCTCGGCCTCCGTCAGGTCTCGTGACGGATCGCCGCCCTGAAGCGCTGTGATGATCCCCCGGTCCACGAACAACTCGAGATAGAACGCCCCGGTGATCTCATTGGCCAGCCATTCGTCGAGGAGTGCCGCCGCCCAGGCCCACTCGCCGACCCGGATCGCACAGGAGACGGCGTTGC
>JAQBHC010000196.1:0-2806 GCA_032128175.1 Chloroflexota bacterium
CGATCGGCCACATCCCAGTGCGGTCGCCGCTCCCAGGTCGCCCCGCCCGGGGCCGCGTCCGCACCAACCTCGCCCTCGAAGGGCTGGTCGTGCGGAAGCTGCTCACCCCAGGTCCGGACGGTCACGTTGCTGTCCTCGCCACCGACGGGCACATCGGGCTCAGCCGGGTTCGGGATGCGCAGGAGCAGATCCTCGACGATCGCGTCGACTTCGGCCAGGTCCGCATCGATCGAGGTCAGGCGTTCCCCGATCTCGGTCGATCGTGCGCGGAGCGCGGCGACCTCCGGACCATCGGGCCGCGCGCCACCCTTGATCGTCTCCCCGATCGACTTCGAAGCCGCGTTCCGCTCGGCGCGGAGCGTATCGCCCTCGCCCTGCAGCGTCCGGCGGCGTGCATCGCCCTCAAGGGCAGCATCCACCAGCGACGGGTCCTCGCCCTTGTCGATGGCACCTTGCCGGATGAGGTCCGGATCCTCCCGAAGCCGCCCGACGCCCACGCTCATGCCGCACCTCCTGCGGGGTCCATGGTCGCACCAACCGCGGCCGCTTCGTGCAGCCGGCGGGCGACAAAGGATCGCTCGAGGCCGGCCAGCAACCAGCCGGCCCGCGGGCCGTTCGGCCGACCCAGGAACGCCAGATACAGCGCCGCGAACGCCCGCCCGGGCGGCAGCCCGAGTGTCGCGGCCGTGGCGAAGATCGCGGTCTGCCACGCGTCACCGCCCGCCGGGCCTGCGGTGCTGCCCGGATCGGCGCCCGTCGCCGAAGCGCGTTCCAGTGCGGCGAGGAAGGCCCGCTGCTCGTCGTCGATGGCCGCAGCCTCGTCCGGAAGGGTGTCGCGGACGGCCATCCGGGCGCGATCCGGCGCGTAGGATTCGAGCCAGTTGCGTGCGGCCGCGAGCCGCTCGGCAAGGATGGCCAACTCACGCGCGTCGAGCGCCGATCCCTTTTCATCGGCCATGCGCGCCTCGATGTCTGCACCGGGCACCTGGGCCAGAAACGCGAGGTGGGCGAAACTGGGCCGGAATGCGGCAGCCTCGGCCTCGACATCGGCATCTGCGTCACGCAGGGCGTAGCGAAACACGGATTCGTGGCCGGGAGCGATCTCGCCCTTTACCGGGCGCCCGGCCGTGGCATCGGCGAGTCGGTCGAATTCGTCGAACAGGCGCGGGATCGCATCCGTTCCCTCCGGATCAAATTCAATGGCATGGTTCGGGCGGGGACGAATGAACAGGGTGCGGAGCTGGTCGGGCGGAATGACCTCGACGATCTGATGCGCGGCGGCGCCACGGCCCTTCGACGTGGACATCTTGCGTCCGCCGATGTTCAGGAACTCGTAGGCAACGTTGATCGGCGGTTCGCGCTCGAACACTTCGCGAGCGATGGCGTCGGACCGGTCACGCGAGCCGCCGGCCGTCGCAAGGTCCTTGCCGCATGGCTCGATCGTCACGCCGAACAGGCTCCACTGGGCGGCCCACTCGAGATTCCAGGGCAGCTTCGCCCGCCCTCCGAATGGCTCCACCCACCCGGACGCACCGCAGCCGTGGGCCCAGGTGACGAGGTTCTCGCGACACTCGTAGTACACGCGTGAACCGTCCCACTTCGTGACGATCGTCGTGCCGACCTTGCCGCACTGCTCGCAGATCACGAGCACGGGGTGCCACGTGTCGGGATGCTGGACGTTGGAGATGCGCCGGTAAAGATCACGGACGACATGGGCCCGATCCAGCGCCGTGCGGATATACCCATCCATCTCCCCGGTCGGGTAGATGTCGCTCATCCAGTAGTAGCGATCTGGATGAATACCGAGATCTGCGAACAGGTCGATGAACGCCTGGGCGTGATGCCGGGCATACGAGGCATGGCCATCGGCGGCCTGATCGGGAATGTGCGCCAGCGGAACGCCCATGTAGCGCTCCACGGCGTCCGGCGTCAGCAACGCCTGTGCGTCCATGGCGTCGAGGTCGTCCACCCCGTACAGGAGCGTCGTCTCGAGGCCGGCGGCACGGAGAGCGCGAGTGATCACATCCAGGATCACCGGCCCGCGCAGGCTGCCGACATGGACCGTGCCGGATGGGGTCTTGGAGTCGTTGATGACCTGCGGTCCGGAGACACGCGCGGCCAGCTCGTCCGCCCACTCCATCTGGTGCTGCTCCTCGTGGTGGCTTTGGGGCAAGCGGCCGGTACACCCGCCAAGACCCCTGGCGGCTGGACCGCCGCCGCCGACCCCCCGAAAGGCTAGGCGATTGCGATGACCGTGTACGAGATGTCGCCGGCTGGGACTCGGGCGATGATCTTGTCGCCCTTCTTGTGCCCGAGGAGGGCGCGACCGACAGGGCTCTCGTTTGAGATTCGGCCCTCCGTGGGTCGCGCCTCGGTGGACCCGACGATGGTGAAGGACTCCTTGCCGTTCGGCCCATCGACGGTCACGGTGGCGCCGATCTCGACCATGTCCTTGGAGTGATGCATCTCCTCGATGAGGGTCGCGTTCTTGATCAGGACTTCCAGGGTCTGGATCCGCCCCTCCACGAAGGCCTGCTCGTTCTTGGCATCCTCGTATTCGGCGTTCTCGCTGATGTCGCCGTGCTCCTTGGCCTCGTGGATGCGCGCGGCAACCTCCGCCCGACGCGTATTGACCAGCTCGTCCAGTTCCTGGCGGATCTGGGCGAGACCGTCCTTGGACAGGTATGCGGGCTTGTTGTTCATGATCGTCAGTCCTGATGCTTGGGCCAAACCGGAGTAACGACGGCCGATGCGCCGAAGGGTCCCGGGGACCGGCGGATTGTAACGCTTTTGAGCCGCGTCAGGC
>JAQBHC010000197.1:0-3357 GCA_032128175.1 Chloroflexota bacterium
GGGGCCTGGTGGTCCAGCCAGTGGGGGTGGCTAGCCGCCACCGCCGCGACAGCCTCGGCAGTCAGTGTCTTCGCGATCGTCGCCGGAGCCCTCGTTTTCGGAAGCGCGACTCGGATGGACGGATTCCAGACGATGTTCCTCGCGAGCTTCACGCTCTCCCCGATCTGGCTCGTCGTCGGCGCCACACTCCGGCCGCTCCCGGACCTGGCTGATCCGGACAGTGGCTCGAGTGGCTTGATCGCGGAGCCGACAGCGGCCTGATCGCCCGACTCGACTTCGAGTCGCCTCCCGTAGACTCGCCGGGATGGAGATCGATGGCGCCCACTTCCGCCAGGTGATGGGCCGTTTCGCGACCGGCGTCACGGTCGTGACCACCATGTCCAAAGGTCGGCCATCCGGGATCACGGTGAACGCGTTGTCGAGCGTGTCACTGGATCCGCCACTGGTCATGGTGGCCCTCGACCGGGGTCGGTTCATCACCCCGCTCGTTCGTGCCTATGGACGGTACGCCGTGAACGTGCTCGGCGACGGCCACCAGGCGATGTCCGACTGCTTCGCGCACGCCGCGGTCAAGCCCGGTCGCGAGGATTTCTGCGGCGCCGCATGGACGCCGGGACCAACCGGTCTCCCTCTGCTCGTCGGTGCGATTGCGACCCTCGAATGCACGATCATTGAGACGTTCTCGGCCGGGGATCACGATCTGTTCATCGGTCGAGTGGACGCGATGGACGCCGCGGGCGATGACCCGGCCGCCCTCGGCCCGTTGCTCTACTTCCGACGCCGCTATCTGCGGATCGAGCAAGCCGCGGATGCTCCGGTCAAGGGGAAGCCCGAGGCCTGACATGCCCATGATTCGCGCGAACGACCTGGACATCGGCTATGACGTGACGGGAGCCGGCCCGCCGATCGTCCTGCTCCACGGTGCCACGTCGCTCGGGCGAGAGGACTTCGCGGCGCAGATCCCGCTCTTCTCCAAGGCGTTCCTGCTGCACCTGCCGGACGCCCGGGGCCATGGCCGTACACGGTGGGACGCCGCGAACGGCTTTCAGTACGACTGGCTCGTGGACGATCTCATCGCATTCGTCGACGCCCTCGGGTTGCAGACGTTTCACCTCCTCGGGTTCTCCATGGGTGCCATGACGGCGCTGCAATTTGCTTCTCGTTTTCCGGAGCGGATCAGGACGCTCGTCGCCATCGGGATCACGACCCAGCGAGAACCGCGAACCGGGGTCATGCGCGGACTGATGAAGCCAGCCAAGATCGAGGCCGAGGATCCCGAGTGGGCCGCCCGGCTGGCGAGCCGCCACGACGAGGGGCAGGGGGTCGGCGCGTGGCAGCGACTCCTGCCGGCGATCGCGGCCGATGTGGCCGCGCAGCCGCTGATGGGACCGGCCGACCTGCACCGGATCAACGCACCCACGATGATCGTGTGCGGAGATCGTGATCCATTCGTCCCGGTGGATCATGCGTGGGGCATGTCCCGGCAGATTCCGGGAGCGCGCCTGTTCGTCGCGCCCGACTGCGGGCACGAAGTCACGGTCAAGCGGCCTGGGCTGTTCAACGAGGCGCTAACGGGCTTCTATCGATCGACCCAGGCCGAGGCGACTCGTCGCGCCACCGCGTCTACCGCGTCCGCCGCGTCCGGTGGCGTCACTGCGGTCCCGCCCGTCCCGCTGGAAGGAGAATCAGGATGACTACGCTGCTCGTGCTCTATCGGCGCCCGGATGGCGGCGCCGATGCGCTCGCGACCCTGGAGCGCCGCTATCGGGATGAGCATCTCCCGCTCGTCGCCGAGACGCCGGGCCTCCGCGCAACACGGGTCTGGCGGGTTGCGGAAGAGCTCGGGTCCGAGACGGACCTCGTGCTCGCGGCGGCCATGGACTTCGACGATCGTCTCTCCCTCGACGCGGGCCTCCGATCCGATCCGATGCGGGCAGCCGGCCGGATCCTTCGCGACATCGCTCCCGGGCTCGCCACGTTCCTGGTACTCGAGGACGCCGCCGACCTGATGGCCGCTGGATGATCGTGTCGCGACCCCTTCCCCGGCGGTGGATACTGGGCCCAACCACTAGAGGAGTGCCGTGACCGCCCCAGATCCCGACGCCCGGCCGCCTTCCATCCGGCTGGAGTTCCCGGCCGCTGGGCCCGGTGGCCCAGTCGATGGCGTTGCCCTCGTGACCCTCGATCGTCCGAAGGTCCTCAACGCGCTCGACTTCGCGATGATCGCCGAGTTGACCGACGTCCTCGAGGCCCTTGACCGCGACCCGAACTGCCGAGCCATCGTCATTACCGGCTCAGGCGAGCGGGCATTTGCGGCGGGCGCGGACGTCCGCGAGCTGGCCGTCCAGACTCCGGCTTCACTCCTCGCCGACGACCACTTCCATCGCTGGGAGCGGATCAAGCGGATCCGCAAGCCGATGATCGCCGCCGTTCGGGGGTTCGCCCTCGGCGGCGGCTGCGAGTTGGCCATGACCTGCGATCTGATCGTGGCCGCAGAGGACGCGCAGTTTGGGCAGCCTGAAATCCGGCTGGGCGTCATCCCGGGGGCCGGCGGAACCCAACGACTGACGCGCGCGATCGGCAAGGCCAAAGCGATGGAAATGGTCCTCACGGCGCGCCCGATGGGGGCGCGGGAGGCCGAGGTCCACGGGCTCGTTACCCGCGTGGTGCCGCCCGAGGAGACCGTCGCCTCGGCGCTTGAACTGGGGGCCGCCATTGCTGCGATGCCGCCGCTTGCCGTACTCGCGGCCAAGGACGCCGTGAACCGAGCCGAGGAACTTTCGCTCGGTGCCGGCCTCGAATTCGAGCGACGGAACTTCTATGGGCTCTTCGCGAGCGAGGACCAGAAAGAAGGCATGGCGGCCTTCACGGAGAAGCGCCCGGCGACCTGGAAGGGTCGCTGAGGAGGGAGGGGACATGGCCTGGGATCGCGATCTTGGAGACGAGCCGCTACCCGGCTGGCGCGACGAAGCGCCGGACCTCCTTGCCCCCGTAAATCCGAACGCGCCCGTCAGCGGACATCAACCACCGCCTCCCGCAGTCCCCCCCTCCGAGGCTCCGGAGCAGGATTGGGCGGCGGCTGAAATGGTGCTCTTCCCGGTCCTTCGGCCGGTGGGCACCAAGGGAACACGGCTCGCCGAACTCGACCCGGAGCGGCTCGCCGCCGAGGGGATGAAGAACCACGCCAGTCCGATTCTCGACGTTGGCCCGTCGGGACTCGTGATCGGCTACGTGCTTCAAGCCGGTGCGTTCGATGTCCACGCGAATGCCGATCACCTGCTGGCGTGGGGCGTCACACCGGCCCAGATGCGGGCCAGGGCGATGGCGAACCTCGCGCGCTGGTCGGCCAGTGCTGCC
>JAQBHC010000198.1:0-2941 GCA_032128175.1 Chloroflexota bacterium
CCGAGCTCGATTCTCCGCGAGGGAGCGCCGCTCTACTTCGACTGGATCGACGCTGGAACCGCCCTGCTCCATGTCGGACTTGGATCGGATGCCTTTACCGGCGAGGTCGGCCTGGACGGCGTGCTCATCGACCAGCCCCTCTCCGGCAGCGGCCTCTTCCGCTCGGCCAGCGTCAGCCGCGAGGGCCGCTACCTCGCCTACATCCGGGCTGAGACCGGGCTGACCGGCCAACTCGTCGTCGCGGCACGCGATGGCTCTCTAACGCATGATGTCCCTGTCAAAGGACCGGCCGCGTTCGTGTTCGACCCAACCGGGGACCGACTGGCGATGATTGCCGCCGACAGTTCCGTCGAGCAGACCGGACAGCTGCCGATCGGGCCGCTTCGAATCATCGACGCCGCCACGGGAATCGAGCGGATGCTGCTCGACGGACCGAACTTCGCGTTCTTCTGGTCACCCGACGGCCGCACGATCGCCACGATCCGACCGGCACCACCTGGCGGCGACGTGGCAGCAGGGGCCGGCGTCGCCCTCGTGGCGGCCGTCGAGCCCCGCATTCCGGAGGCGACACGCGGACAGGCGCCCGGCGCCGCCGCCCGCCTGAGCTTCGTCGACGTTTCGAGTGGCGAGATCCGTTCCGAGCGCTTCGTCCTCTTGACCGAGGACTTCGTGAATGCACTGCTGCCCTATTTCGACCAGTACGCCCTCAGCCACAACCTCTGGTCCCCTGACAGCGCGTCGCTCCTCCTCCCCCTGGTCAGCGCGACGGGACGCAACCAGCTTGTGGTCGTGCCGGCGGACGGCTCTGACCCCCGCCCGATCGCGGACGGCAGCAAGGGGTTCTGGAGCCCGTAACGCGTCTTCCGCCCGGCCCGTCTGATCCCGAGGAGGCCCCTGGGGCCTCAGGCCGGAGTGACGACGGAGAAGAGCGGAGCGCCGAGGGCGGACACGTCAACCTCGATACCGAGGCCAGGGCCGTTCGGGACCGGGCCGACGCCTCGTTGAGAGCGCGGTTGGTAGCCGGCGATGTGCTCCATCGTCCAGTCGTTCATGTAGGAGACGGCGAACAGCGCCTCGGGCGGAGTTCCGGCAGCGAGATGAGCGACGGCGGCCGTAACGATGTCGCCCCCCCAGCTGTCCTCGATCATGAGCCGGATGCCGAGCGCGACTGCGGTGTCGCGCATGAGGCGTGCCGGGAGCAGCCCACCGACCCGACTGATCTTCAGGTTCACCTGGTCCATCGCGTCCAGGCTCACGGCCCGGACCAGGGTCGGGAGGTCAACGATCACCTCGTCGAGGACCATCGGCAGCGTGGTCAAACGTCGAACGGCGAGGCATTCCTCGAGCGTGGGGCACGGCTGCTCCAGGCGGAAACGCTGGGAGCCTTCCATCAATCGTGCAGCGATGATCGCATCCTGCCGGCGCCAGCCACCGTTGGCATCGCCGGTCACGGCGTCACCCGGCTCCGTCGCTGCGAGCACCGCCGCGACGCGCTCGGCGTCCTCGGCCGGATCGGCGCCGAGCTTCGCCTGGAAGTTCCGGATCCCACCTGCCTTCTCGCGGACAACGAACTCGGCCATCTTGGCGGGTGGCCCAAGGGGGATCGCAACGTAGAGCGGGAGCTCGTCCTGGAGCGCCCCACCGAGGAGTGCGGATACGGGCTGGCCGACGATCCTGCCGAAGGCATCCCAGCACGCGACATCGAGCGCACTCTTCGCGTATTCGTGACCACGAAGCCGGGCGTTCATTCGCTGGTGGATCTCGGCAAGGTTTGTGGCGTCCGCGCCGATCAGCGCCGGTGCCAACTCGCGAAGCGCCGCCCGTGCTCCCTCGCCGAAGGCCGGCAGGTAGGTGCTGCCCAGCGGACAGACCTCACCGAACCCCTGGGCTCCGTCCCTCGTGGTGATGCGGACCACGGTGCTGGGCAGACGGGTGACCTCGCGCCCCGAGGACATGACGTAGTCGCCGTGGGCGTAGGTCAACTCGTAGCCGAAGACGTCGATGCGCTCGATCATCGACCCGAGGGCTTCACGCACGCTGCCACTCCTCTGTGCTTCGAGACGTCAATGATCGGGACTCGGCACGAGTTCGAAAACCCGCGTGTCCGGCGGGAAGCCCTTGAGGAATCGTGCTTCGACTTCGCGTACCGAAAACCCCTTCTCGACCCCCAGGTCATGGACGATATCGGACACGAGGTTGTGCCCGCCATCGGCGGCGTTGCAGAGCCGGCTGGCGAGGTTGACGGACGACCCGAACAGGTCATTGTTGTGATCCACGGGCTCTCCGGCCGCCAGGCCGATCCTCACGCGAAGCTCCGGCAGGCCGCCCGAGACGGCCCTCGCTTCGAACCCGGTCTGGATGGCCAGTGCACATTCCAGCGCATGTCCTACATCGTCGAAGGAGGCCATGATTCCGTCGCCGGTGTGCTTCACCTCGTGTCCATCCGAGGCTACGAGCGCCCGCCGGATGATCAGGTCGTGCTCGGTGAGCAAAACCATGAACTCCGACTGCCCACGTTCCTGAAGAAGCGAGGTCGAACCCTCGAGGTCCGTGAACAGGATCACCCGGAAGGAAGTCCTGTGCTGGGTGGCCTCGGCGGGGTCATTGATCGTCCCGAGGAACCGCAGGACGTGATCCTCGGAGACGGCGATGATCTCATTCGGGATGAGACCGTGCGCTTCCCGGTGGACCGCCTCCATGTTCGTCGCGGCGGCTGCCCTGGCCAGGCAGAACGCCCGTCCGCGGTCCGGGTCGAACCAGTAGGTCAGGAGCTGCACGCCGTGCTTGGCTTCCAGTGCGACGTCCGCCGCATGGGCCCGCGCAACGTCGTCGGCCGTGGCGCCGGGGATCTCGTGACGGTCCATGAAGAGCGGCATCGGTTCCCTCCCTTCAGGTCTTCACTTCCTCGGCGTGTCACCGTGGTGACCGCCATGGCGAACGG
>JAQBHC010000199.1:0-11005 GCA_032128175.1 Chloroflexota bacterium
CGGGTGCGGCGCGGCCCAGTGGTCGATCGCCCTCGCCCAGGCTGGCGCTCGACCCGTTGGTATCGACCTGTCCGAGCGCCAACTCGATCATGCTCGCCGGCTCCAGGCCGAGGCAGGACTGACGTTTCCCTTGATCCACGCCAGTGCCGAGTCCGTCCCGCTGCCGGACGCGAGTTTCGACATCGTGTTCTGCGACCACGGGGCGATGACGTTCGCCGATCCGTACCGGACCGTGCCCGAGGCTGCGCGCCTGCTCCGTCCGGGCGGGCTGCTCGTGTTCAACCACGAGGCGCCGATCCTGTCGATCTGCTGGCCGCTCCATGCCGAACACGCCGGCGAGTCACTCGTCCTCGACTACTTCGGGTTGCATGCCCTTGACGACGGCGAGAACGTCACATTCCAGTTGCCCCACGGCGAATGGATTCGCCTGTTCCTCGCCAACGGCCTCAGCGTCGAGGACCTGATCGAGCTACGGCCGGACGACAATGCCACGAGCACCTACCGCAACGAGGCCGAACGCGACTGGGCGCGCCGCTGGCCGGCTGAGGAGATCTGGCGCCTCCGGCGCCACGGCTGAGCAAGGCCAGGGCGTGCCGTTCTCAGAACGGCTTGGCGCGCATCAACCAGCTGAGGACCACGATCCCCGCGACCCCGATCGCGGCAGGGAGCTCCGGGCGGACACGCGCCAGTGCGGCGGCGAGCTCCTCGTCCGTTCCTGGCACGCGCGGCGGGTCGCCGGCCTTGTCCCCGTAAACCTTCATCCCGAGCACCTTCCGGACCGCGCTCATCTGATTCCCGGCGAGGGGGGTCATCGACCCGATGACAACCACGAGGATGATGATCGCCGCCCAGGGCCACAAGTTCGCGAAGTGGTTGCCCATGATCGCCGCAGCAATTCCCAGGATCATCGCCACCAGGAGGCCGATCATCGAGACGATGAGCGATCTCGACGACAGGTCGAGGACTGCGGCGAGCCGCGTCCGGTCGCGCTCCGCTCGAACGGCGAACATCGCGAACGCCGACACGCCGTGTCCCGTGAACGCCAGGATCACCGCGACGATATGTCCGAAGACCACCCAGCTGTACAGGTCCATCGTCCCTCTCCCTTCGTGGAATCAAGCCGGGATGGGCGTCCCGGACGCTTCAGATCCGCAGCGTCACGCAGCCGCTCGGAGAGCGTTCGCCCGTCGTGCAACGACGACGGCGAGCCAGAACAGGAGGAGTGCGTTGACCGGGTGAAGCGCCCCGAAGATTGGGGAGGTTTCCGTCAGGCCGGGCAGCAACGTCTGGACCACATAGAGGATGAAGACTCCGGTCACCCACAGGAGGTGCCCTCGGCCCGGACGCGCCACAACTGCGGCGATAAGCGACGCCAGGGCTGCGAGTCCGACCCACGTGTAGCCGAATTCAATATGCGCAGCGAAGTCGCCGGTGCCACCCAGGTTGGTGATCGCCAGACCTGCGAGAAACACCTGGACGACCACAGCAGCCACCAGAGCCCAGGCCAAAACCGCATGAACCACGCGTGCGTAGCCTTTCATGAACCCCTCCCAGTGCGACATCAACCCGCCCCCGAGTCGGTCGCATTCTGCCTACATCAGCGATCGAGTTCAACCGTGAATTCGAAAGGTCCCAGCGGACGCCACCGCCGCGAGGCAGCCGGTGGCGACATCGGGAATCGTGCATCCAATGCGATTCTCGTGCTCACGCCGATTCATCGCTGTACGTTTTGGGTCCGAGCGGCGTCTATACGTTGCCGGAGTCCTGTCGTTGAGGTTGGCCATGCGTCCGATCCGAAACACCCTCCTCGTAGCGTCCGTGATCCTGACGCTCGGAGCATTCGCTCCGACGGCCCTGGCCGCCTCGACGCCCAGTGAGTTCCACGTGACCAAGGACTGCGGCTCGTTCACCGGCGTCAAACCGAGTTACTGCACGATCACGGTCTCGAACATCGCGGCCATCCCGGCGGGTAGCAAGATCTGGTACACAGGCCCCGTCCTGACAAATGCCTACTTCCTGAGCAGCAACGTGACGATCAAGACAACGGCGGGGAACAATGCGACCGGGTACTGCATGTTCCAGGCGAAGACCTCGATGGGCCTGTGCACATTCTGGAAAGGCACCGGGAAGCTCACCGGCTTCACATCGGTCGTCGATGTTTCAATCGACGCAGCCGGGCTGTGGCATTTCGACGGGATGTTTTACTTCGCCGACCCGCCTACGCCGCCGGACACCTCCACCGACGGGAGAGAATGGCTCCGCCATCGCGCGGCGCCTGCTCGTCACTTTTGATCGGATCGTTGGCAATCGCTGGGTTCGGGCGCCCGGCTGGCGTCCCTTTTGGCTTCGCGTTCGACTATGGGGTGGAGGCAGCCCTGCGCGTATTGCGGACCGCCGCACTGGCAAGCGCGGACGCCGCAAGGTCCGTGGTGGATCGTCCGCTCGACGCTGCCGCCGTCGCTGATGTCCACGACCGCCGGGGTCGCGAGCTGTTCGGGCTGTGCCGGCGGCTCGGACTCGACGAGGACGAGGCAAACGACGCGGTGCAGGAGACCTTCCTCCGGATGTGGGCCGAGTCGGCTCGCGGCGTGACCATCCTGGACCCGGAGGCGTGGGCCTTCCGAGTCACCTACCGGCTGGCCATGGACCATCATCGCCTTGGCCGGCTTGTGCGCACGTTGGCCGATCGACTTTCGGCCGTCGCCGTCGCCGATGAACTCGACCCGGCGGATCGTCTCGCTGTCTGGGCTTCGGTCGACAACCTGCCGCCACGACAGCGAGCCGTCATCTACCTCCGCTATCGGGCCGATCTGTCATACGAGCGGATCGGCCGAGTCATGGGGATCACTGCGAACGGGGCGCGCAACGACGCGAGTGCAGCGACCTCGACGCTACGCAAGCGCTATCGGATCGAAGAGAGCCTCGCGTGACGGACCCGCTGCGGGCGCTGGAACGATCTCTTCGCGAGGGTCCGCCCGACGAGGCCGGGTATCGCCCCAAGCCGTTCGATCGGCCCTCCGCCATCGCTAGCCTCCAACCGCACGCGACCGTCCAAGTCGAGCCCGTCTCCGCGATCCGCACGGCCGGCAGCGCGCAGACGGCCCCACTGTGGCAATACCTCGCAGCAGTTCTGGTTGTCGCGGTCGGCGTCGCCACGATCGGATTCTTCGGGAACCGCTCACAGTCAAGCGTCGGCGGACCCACATCAGCGCCAACAGGCGGGGTTGCTCCGACGCCGAGTCCTCAGGGCAGCGCTGCACCGTCATCATCGGCCGTCATCGTGCCGGCGCTCACGGAAACGTTCGTATCGCCACGCAATGGGTTCTCTTTGCGATACCCGGCCGGATGGACGGTCACGCCTGCGACCGAGGGCTGGCCCGCCAACACCTACTTGCCCTATGGAAACCCCGCCTTGGACACGCTCGAGCGGGCCCGCGAGGCCCGCCTGATCATTTCGACACAAGTCCTGGGTCTCGGACAGACCGAGGAGGCGTGGCTGGCCGCATTCTTCCGCCCGTTTGACGGGCCCGAGCCGTGTGCCGGGGACTGGACCACCTGGCCGCGCATCGATATCGGCGGTCAATCGGGCTACCTCGACGCCGTCGACTGTCCGGTACCCGCGGATTCCAAGATCTCGGACCCCGACATCAGCTTCGACGCTCTGGTCTTCTCCGGCGGCCGCGTTTACCAGATCGGATTGGACGGCGACGTCGATCTCGCCTATTTCGAGGCGCTCCTTGCGACCGTTCAGCTGGATCCGGCGAGCGCTCGCTGACCGCCCGCACCGGCGGTTCTCAGAGCGCCCGTAGAGATCATTTCAGGGGCCCTTGTACGTTCTGCCGCTGTGCCCCGTCTATGCAACAACGGCCATCGTGAGCCTCTGCGGCTCCCCAGCCGTTGCAGCATTCGGAGAGTGCAGACGTGTCGACCGAACAGCTTCCCGTGGGTCGCTCCCACGATCGGATTCCTTCCGCCCGAAGACTCCTCACGATCGCTGCGACGATCGCTGCGGTCATGATGCTTGCGCCAATCGCCTCAGCGTCGTCAATCAAGGCGTTCCATCTGGCCAAGGTATGCGTTCCCGACGGCTCCTCCTGCACGGTCACGGAGTCGAATTACGGACCGATCCGCACAGGTTCGACGATCACGTATGCGGGCGACACCTTTGACGCGCTCGTCGCGACCGTCCATGTGAATGGCGGCACGGCGGAGGGCAATTGCGACATCACCGCAGCAATCGATGGCACTGGCCCCGGCGTCTGCGTCTTTACTGGTGGGACCGGTCCTCTCGGCCACTTCACCGCCACCACCGCTGCTGGCTTCGTCGACCTTTACGCCGACGGCAGCAGTCTCTGGACCTGGGACTGGGTGGGCTCCCACGGAAACGCCAACTGAGAACCGGTCCCGTACGCGCGGGAGCCTGGTAGGTTCCCGCGCCACGCCGGTTCGATCTGCCCCGCGGGAGCCATGGCGCTGTCACGGCACTGGCGGCCTCGCGTCGTTGGGGCCGCTCGCCGAGACGCCCAACTTCAGGTATCTGAGGAGGACGCAGATGATCAAGCTTCTCATCGGCAGTTCGTTCCTGATTCTGACTGCCCTGGCGGCCTGCAGTCCGGCCTCCGTTCCTGCGAATACGTCAGCAGCCACAGCGCTGCCGACCAATCCACCCGCCCCGACGGCCACACTCACCGCCGAGCCGACGCAGACTGGGATCCCGACCGTCCCAATCACGTTCCCAGCAATCGCCTTTGTGAGCAATCGCGACGGCAATGACGAGATCTACGTGATGAACGCGGATGGCAGCGGCCAGGCCAATCTCACCCAGAACGCGGCAAGCGATACCCACCCTACCTGGTCGCCGGACGGCAAACGGATCGCCTTTACCTCCAATCGAGATGAGAACAATGAGATCCATCTGATGAACGCCGACGGCAGCAACCCCATCAACATCAGCAACAACTCGGCAGCAGACGATTTCGCCTCGTGGTCATCAGACGGCGCGCGAATAGCCTTCGTCTCCTTCCGCGACGGCGAGTCGGCTGGGCTGTATGTGATGAACGCCGATGGCAGCAGTCAAGTCGAGCTCGCGACTGACGTCAACAACTACCCTGCCGCTTGGTCGCCGGATGGCGCGCAAATCGCCTTCAACACCAACAAGAACCACAGCCCTGGTGAAACCCTGGTGATGAATGTTGATGGCAGCGGCTTGCCGATCCGTCTCACAACCCAATCTGGACGACTCTCGTGGTCACAGGATCGAAAGCGGATCGTCTTCGGCTCGTTCCACGATGATGTCACGCACTGGGAGATCTACGTGATGAACGGCGACGGCAGCAATCCGGGCAACGTGACCAACAACATCGCTGACGACAAAAACCCTGCCTGGTCACCGGATGGCAAGCAGATCGCGTTCAACTCTGACCGCGATGGCAATGGTGAGATCTACGTGATGAACGCCGATGGCAGCGGTCAGGCCAATATCACTCAAAACCCGGCGTATGACATCTGGCCCACCTGGCAGGCGAGATCGTCGTAGGAAGAATGCTCTCGTCTTGACGCCGATGGCATCGCGGCGGCCCAGTCGGCGCCGATCACGACCCGCCTCACCGATGGCTTCTAGACAGGGGCGGGAGGAGCCCGTCTCGAGTTGTGCCCGCGGCAAGATCTTTCAGGCGACGCCGCGACCCTTCTCGAGGGAGATCTGGAAGTCCTGAACGCGACCGGTGGCAAAGCCCGCCGCGCTGATCGCGAGGTAGTAGTCCCACATCCGGATGAATCGCTCGTCAAAGCCCATCGTCCGGACGGCGTCGAGTTGGGCCAGGAAGTTGGAGCGCCAGATCTCCAGCGTCCGGACATAGTGCGGCGCGATGTCTTCGACGCCTCGGACCAGGAGATTCGTCCCGTGCAGGGAGCGCTCGATCGCCGCGAGGGATGGCAGGAATCCTCCCGGAAAGATGTAGGTCTGAATCCAGTTCGCGCCACGGCGCTGCGGCTCGTAATTGACGTCCGGAAAGGCGATCGTCTGAAGACTCATTCGTCCACCCGGCCTCAGCGCCCTGTCGCATACCGCGAAGTAGGTTGCGAAGAACTCCGCGCCGACGGCCTCGAGCATCTCGATCGATACGATCGCGTCGTACGTCCCCTCGATCTCGCGATAGTCGCGAAGCTGGACGTCGACCCGGTCGGACAGGCCGGCCGCACGGACCCGCTCCGTCGCCAGATCGTGCTGGGCCTTCGAAATGGTCACGGTCGTGACTCGACAGCCGAGCTCGCCTGCCGCGTACAGCGCGAAGCCGCCCCAACCCGAGCCGATCTCCAGGACGTGTTGGCCTTCGGTGATGCCCGCTCGCTCGGCGAGGAGCCGGTACTTGTTCCGCTGGGCGTCGGCGAGCGACTGGTTGGAGGAACCAAACACGGCACTCGAGTAGGTCAACGTCTCGTCCAGGAACAGTCGATAGAAGTCGTTGCCGAGGTCGTAGTGGGCTGCGATGTTCTGCTTGCTCTGGGCGAGGGTGTTGCGACGGGCTCGGTGGGCCAGGGTCTTCGCGATCCGAGCGGGGATCCGCCACCAGCCCTCGGATAGGCCGAGGCCCTCCTTGTTCAGCGAGGCCAGATGGAGCAGGGCCGGGAGATCCGGACTGGACCACAGGCCCTCCATGTAGGCCTCGCCGGCCCCGGTGTCCCCACCGACGAGCATTCGGAGCGTCGCCGCCGGATCGTGCATTCTGATCTCGGCCGCCATGTCCGACGCCCGATCGCCGAAGGTCTGCGCGGTTCCGTCGGCCAGAACGATCGTCAATCTGCCAATACGAACCCGGCGAGCGCCGGCCAGAACGACTCGAGTAGCCAGGCGATCGAGGATCGACCCGACGCTGACGCCGGCCCTGCTCGTCAACGTGCGTCCCTTCATGGCGTGGCCTCGCTGGCATGCTCGGGGCGAGGGTCACCGTGGCGGATGAACCGGGCACCTCGCAACCACAGTCGCAGGGCATGCCAGTGGATCATGGCGATCGTCTTGTGGGTCACCAGTGGATAGCGCATGAGCATCCGGACGAGCATCCGATCGGTCAGGGCGCGTCGGCGCAGAACCAGTGTGGTGCTCAGGAGGGGCTCGCCGTCCTGCCGTTCGTTGATCGCGATCCGTACACCGGCCGCGTCGTCCCGGACGTGCACGGCATAGCGGCCCTCCATCTCGATGAACGGGGAAACGTAGAACGCCTTGGGCATCGAGCCGGTGAGTCGGTCACCGGCGTCCTGCGTCCGGAGCGTGTACAAGTGCCGCTCACCATAGGTGTTGTGGACCTCGACGACTACGACCTTCAGCGCTCCCGTCTCGTCGCGGCAAAGGAAGAAGCTCGCCGGGTTGAAGACGTGGCCGAACGTGCGGAGGTTGGTGATGAGGGTGATCTTCCAGTGCTCTGGATCTTCGCCCTCCGCCCGAAGGTGTGCCCGGATGTCGGCGGGGAGGTCGATGGCCGGCGCTGGCAGATGGTCGGAATCCCGGAAACTCACGACCGCCCGGCGATTCCGGCCGAATAGCCGGATCCGCCGATCGATGTCATCAAGCTCAGACAGATCCAGGGCTGCGTAGTACACGTCGTGCTCGAGGGCGTACACAAACGGCCGCATGCGGCGATGCCGGACTTTGCCTTCGAGGAGATGCGACCTCATGCGGCCCGCCCCTCGGCGTCCGAGGCAAGCAGCTCAGCCACTTCGAACCCGGAACGACAGCCGTCCTCATGAAAGCCGTAGCCAAGGTGAGCACCAGCGAACCAGGTCGCGCGATTACCCTGCAGGGCGCGAAGCCCGGCCTGTGCCCCGAGCGTCTTGAAGGTGTACATCGGATGGCTGAAGGACCGCTCCACGATGATGTCCTCGGGTCGGACGCGATCGCCCGGATTAACCGAAACACAATAGTCAACCGCACCGGAAAGCGACTGGAGCCGGTTCATGTGATACGTCATCGTGAGGGCGTCACCCGGACGATTGCAGTCGGGCGTATGGATGTTCCACGACCCCCACGCTCTGGGATTGGCCGGCAGGATGCTGGCGTCGGTGTGCAGCACGACCTGACTGGTCGAGTATTCGAAGCCGCCGAGCACCCGCCGCTCCTGGGCATCGGCGTCGCCGATCAGGGTCAGGGCCTCGTCCGCGTGGGTCGCCATCACGACAGCGTCAAATCGCGTCGTTGCCCCGTCGGAAGTCGCGATCGTGACCCCTGTCCCATCACGACGTACCGACGCAACTGTTGCGTTGGTACGCACGGTTCGGTCCGGCAGCGCTGCGATCAGACGCTTCACGTACTCCTTCGATCCGCCCTTCACGACGCGCCACTGGACGGCATTGCCGAATCCGATCAAGCCGTGGTTGTCGAGGAAGTGGAGGAGGTAGTCCACCGGGAACTCGAAGATCCGATCCGGCGCCGTCGACCAGACGGCGGCCACGATCGGGACGAGGAAATGCTCGCGGAACCCGCGGCCGTAGCCGCGCTCGGCGAGCCAGTCGCCCAGTGTTGCCGTCGTGGGATCCGGAGCGTCGAGCGTCCGGCGCGCGTCCCGGTAGAAGCGGGCAACGTCGGCAAGCATCCGCATGTGCGTCGGGTGGAGCGCGGACGCGTCAGGGAAGAACCCGCGGGTACCCCGCGAGCTGAACGCGATGTCGCAGGCCGCGCACTCCGAACCCAGTGACATGTCGCTGGGCTGGGTCTCCACACCCAGCTCGTTCAGGAGTCCTACGAAGCGCGGATACGTCCGTTCGTTGTAGACGATGAAGCCGGTGTCAACCGGGACCTCGCCGGCCGGCGTCCTGACCGGCACCGTCTTGACGTGTCCGCCAGGTTCCGCGTCTCGTTCGAAGACCGTGATCTGGTGATCGTTCCGCATGGCGTACGCGGCCGTCAATCCGCTGACCCCTGAGCCGACGATGGCGACGTCCACCTCCGGCCCTAGCGTCCTGCGCCAGCGCGCTCGTCGAGCGCGACGCGCATCCCGGTGAGGGCATCACGGCCAATCTTGGCGAATGCTCCGCCCAGGAACGGCTCGGCCAGGCGAAGGACCCCGCGCAGGCGGATGTCCGCCTGATAGTCGATCCGCGTCCCTTCAGCGGTCGACTCGAACCGAATGTCGTCAACGGCAGAGACGCGGGAACCCGTGCCGGTCAGGACCACGCGTCGGGGCGCCTCAAAGCTCGTGATCTCGTATTCCATCGGGGCGACGCTGCCGCCGAAGCGGACCCCGAGCTGGTATCGGGCGCCCAGCCCAAGTGGGCCTTCACCGATTTGCGTCGAGCTTGCGACCCCCGGGTCCCACAGTGTGGAATTGGCGAAGTCCGCGACAAAGGCAAACGCCTCGTCGATGGGCAGGCTGGTCGTTATCTGTTCGCGCAGGACTGGCATGGCTGTTTGCTCCCGTCGCCGATAGGCGGTTCGTTCCGAGCGGCAAGCGCATGCTTGCCGTCGCGTATTGTATAATGTTCGCCCCGACAATACCCGGTAGACCGTTCGTATGTCAAATCTTTGTGCAATGTCTGTCATATCTGCGAGGGTTCGGTCATGCCATTTCCCAGGTCCATCGACGCCCTTCTTGAACTGTCCATCATCGCCAGCTTCACGCGGCTCGGACCGGCCATTCGGCGACGCCTGTTCCACTGGAGCGCCCCGCCGCCAGGGGCACTCCTCGGACGAACGGTGCTTGTGACGGGGCCCACGTCGGGGCTCGGCCGGGCGGCGGTCGAGGATCTCGCCGCCCTCGGCGCGCGAGTCATCCTGGTTGGGCGGAGCTCGGAGCGACTTGCCCGCGTGCGGGACGAACTTGTGGCGACTCATGGAGAGGACCGCTTTCCGGTCGTCGTCGCCGATATGGGGTCACTCGCCTCGGTGCGCGCCGCGGCCCAGCAGGTGCTGGAGACCGAAGATCGGCTCGATGTCCTGGTCGACAATGCCGGTGCGATATTCCCGGAGCGGACGGTCGGCCCTGACGGTATCGAGGGCACCCTCGCGGTGCTCGTCATCGGTCCATTCGCCCTGATCTCGGCATTGCTGCCGCTCCTCCGATCGACCCCTGGTGCGCGGGTCGTTTCGACCACCTCCGGCGGCATGTACACGCAGTCACTCGATCTCGACGATCTGCAGTCGACCGTGCCTCCGTACTCCGGCCCGCGCGCCTATGCACGGGCGAAACGAGCCCAGACGGCGCTGATCCGCGAATGGGCCCGCCGTATCGCGGGCTCGACGGTCACGTTCCACGCCATGCATCCTGGATGGGCCAACACCCCCGGCGTGGCGGACACCCTGCCCGGCTTCTATCGCGTCATGCGGCCGCTGCTGCGCACGCCGGCGGAGGGAGCGGATACGGTCATCTGGCTGGCCACGACGCCGGATGTGTCAGCCCTGCATGGAGCGCTGGTTCTCGATCGGCGGCCTCGACCGTTTGACCGGGTCCCGTGGACGCGTGTCAGTGCTCAAGAACGAGGCCGATTGTGGGACATGGTCGCCGGCCTGAGCGGCGTCGCGGATCCGGCGCCGGATCCGGGCTAGAGGTTCCCGCGCCGCGCTTGTTCGATCTCGATCGCCTCGAAGAGCGCCTTGAAGTTGCCGACGCCGAACCCGCGTGAGCCGTGCCGCTCGATGATCTCGAAGAAGAAGGTCGGGCGGTCCTGGATCGGTCGGGTGAAGATCTGGAGGAGGTAGCCCTCCTCGTCCCGATCCGCTTCGATCCCGAGCTCTTCGAGAACGTCCATCGGCACCCCGACGTCGCCGACGCGATCGGCCAGCGTCTCGTAATACGCGTGGGGCATGCCCAGGAACTCGACGCCGTTCTCGCGCAGCGCACGGACGGTCCCCACGATGTCCTCAGTGCGCAGCGCAACGTGCTGGGTTCCCGAATCGAGGTAGTAGTCCAGGAATTCCTGGATCTGGCTCTTCTTCTTGCCTGCCGCCGGCTCGTTGATCGGGAACTTGACCCGGCCGTTGCCGCTGGTCATGACTTTGGACATCAGCGCCGAGTAG
>JAQBHC010000200.1:0-3311 GCA_032128175.1 Chloroflexota bacterium
GTGCGCATCGCCGTCGCCGCCACCGTGCTGTTCGCCGCCCTCACGCTCCTGCAACTCGGTTCGTCGTCGGCGCAGCCTCCCGAGAAGCCGAAGAACCTCAAGGTGCTTCCCAAGGACATGTCCCGGCGCGAGGTTGTGGGAATCATGCGCTCGGTCGCTCAGGGTCTCGGCGTTCGCTGCGTCGAGTGCCACGTCTCGACGAAGCCTGGATCCGAGCGGCTCGACGATATCGACTTCGCCGCCGACAAGAAGCCGGAGAAGGAGACGGCGCGAAAGATGATGCGGATGGTTGCGTCCATCAACGAGCAGATTGGCAAGATGGGATTGAAGGATGCACCCGAGGTCCGCTGCGTGACCTGCCACCACGGAGTCAAGCACCCGGAGACGCGGGCCGCGGTGATTTCCGAGTCCGTCGAGAAGGACGGCATCGACGCCGCGATCGAGCGGTACCGCAAGCTGCGCGACGAGTACTACGGCTCCGGCGCCTACGACTTCTCCTCCGGGTCGCTGATCGATGTCGCCGGCGACCTTGCGGACTCGAAGAAGGACTTCGACGGCGCAATCAAGCTGCTCCAGCTCAACCTCGAGTTCGCACCCAAGGACGTCGACTCGATTGTTGTACTCGGCCGGGTGCAGCTGGCGAAGGGCGACAAGGCGGCGGCAATCCAGAGTTTCGAGAACGCGCTGGAACTCGAACCCGAGAATCGCTGGGCGAAGCAGCAGCAGGAACGGGCCAAAAGCGGGCAGTGAAGCTGGGGCACCTCACGCTTGCGCGCGCCGTCGCGGTGACGATCGTCGCCGGGGCGGCGATTCAGCTCGTGCCGGTGAAGCGCAGCAATCCGCCGGTGGAGTTCGAGGTCGAAGCGCCGGCGGACGTGCACGCGATCCTGGAGCGCGCGTGCTACGACTGCCACTCCAACCGAACACGCTGGCCGTGGTACAGCAGCGTGGCGCCAGTCTCGTGGCTCGTGGCGCGCGACGTCCGACGTGGCCGTAAGGAGCTGAACTTCACGGATTGGCCGGCGTTCGACTTCGAGGAACAGATGACCTGCTCGGGGAGGTGGCGAAGCAGGTGAATCGGCGCAAGATGCCGTTGCCGGTCTACCTGCTGATGCACGCCGAGGCGCGGATCGGTGAGGCGGACCGCCGCCGGCTGGTCGCCTGGGCGCGAGGCGAGTAACGCGTGCGCCTCCCCGGGTCAGCGCCTCCGGCCGATGGTCTCGGGCCAGTGGGCCAGTACCGTCGTGGTGCCCACCGACCCGCCCTGAAGCGGAGCCACGACGTAGAACGTCTGGCCGTCTCGCGTCACGTCGTAGTGGTTCCGTGGTCCGATCGGCTGCAGCACCCGGAGGGGAAACAGCGGCTGGGGCACCACCACCTCGAGTGCGGCGGAAGCGGTGATCGGCATGACCATGAGCTGCTGATCCGACGAGATGTAGAACAGCTCGCGACCGTCGGGCCTCCACACCGGGTCCGAACCCCCGCGGGTCGAGACCTGCCACTTGCCACCGGGCTCCGGGAAGGACTGGACGTAGACTTCCTGACGTCCCGATTCATCGGAGGTGTAGGCCAACCACCGCCCATCCGGCGAAACGCGGGCCTGCGATTCGTCATAGGGACCGGTCAGGAAGGGATACGGCTTCTTGTCACCGGCCAGCGGGAGCACCCAGACGTCCTGCCGGTTCTGGGCCGCCGCCATCTCGTAGATGATGAACCTTCCGTCGCGCGTCCAGTCCGTGGCGACCAGTTCCGCGCCCGCCGGCAGGATGGGCTCGCTGCGCCCGGCCCCACTGGCCGGTTGCACGGACAGGCCCTGGGATTCCGGGCCATCCGAGTAGTAGAGGATCCGACTCCCGTCCGGGGACCAGAGCGGATAATTCTCGTTTCGCGCGCCGAACGTGAGACGCGACGAGACGCGGCGGGCCAGATCGATCACCCAGATGTCCCGGGTCCCGGCCTGGACGTCACGGATCCGGACGGCGATCCGCTTCCCATCGGGGGAGAGGACGGGATGCAGCATGTCCCCATCCGCAGAAAGGGTGCCCAGCAGGCGCCCGGCGCGATCCAGGGCGGTGAGATGTCCGAGCAGTCCGCTGCGGGTCGCGTAGGCAAGAACACCCGTGGCAGAGGAGGAGAAATCCGCACCGCCGACCGCGTTGGTGAGCACCTGCTCGGCGATCGGGATCGGATCCCCCTTGATTTTCCCCGCCCGGGCGTCGAACGGTTGCGCGACCAGCGTGCCGCCCCGCGAGAAGAGCAGGAAGCCGGGCTCGGCGTACTGGACGCGCGAATCGCACGGAAACAGTTCGCGGCTCGTCTTCGACCCGAGCCGGCCGAGCTTGAGGACCGATTTCTTCCCGATGGAAAGAAACAGGTACTGGCGGCCGTCCGGCAGGAACTCAGGCCAGCCAACGGCGGTTTCCCCCGCGGCCGTATCGCGCACCAACTCGGGCACCGCCACACCCCCGCCTGCCGATACCCGCATGATGGGATCCGCGTCGCGCCCGTCGAACAGGATGACATCGTCCTGGTTCCACGTGCCGTCGGAGCCGGTGGGGGTATCGGCGAGCACGATGGGAGGTCCGCCCGACACCTGGACCTTCTTGAGCTTCCCGCTGGCCACGAACCCCAGGTAGCGGCTGTCGGTGGACCAGAAAGGCCGGGTGGTGCCCTCGGTGCCCGGGATGGGGCTGGCCTGCAGGGCGGCGAGCGGCCGCAGCCAGATCCGCGTCGTTCCCGTCGAGTCGGTGGCGTTGAATGCGACGTAGCGACCATCGGGAGAGACGCGCGGCGCGTCCACCGACTGGATGGACGTGGGAGGTTCGAACTGAAACTGGATCGGTTCCGCGGGGGCCGGAGGGTGGAGCATGATCCAGGCGACCGCCGACACCGCCGCCAAGGCGGCGACGCCCGCCGTCACCTGCAACGTCCGCTCGCGCCGGCGCCGATGCGCCGCGACGGGCGCCGGCACTCCTGCCTGCGAGCCCCCTTCGGCGATCCACTCGAGCTGCAGCTTCACGTCATGCGCCGTCTGGATGCGCTCGTCGGGATCCTTGGCCATGCACTGTCGGACCAGCCGGTCGAGTCCGGGGGGGCTGATCGGCTGCAGCTCGGCCATCGCCCGCGGTTCGTCCTTCATGATCGACGAGATCAGGGACGCCTGGGTCCGGCCCTCGAAGGCGCGCTTCCCGGTCGCCATCTCGTAGAGCGTGACGCCTAGCGCCCACAGGTCGCTGCGCGCATCCGCCTCGGCGCCCTCGAGTTGCTCCGGTGCCATGTACTGGAAGGTGCCGACGATCGCGCCTTCGGCC
>JAQBHC010000201.1:0-2659 GCA_032128175.1 Chloroflexota bacterium
GGCCCGTCACCGGATCCGCGAGGTAGCGCGTCCCCTCCTCGTCGCGCCGCATCCTGAGGACGCCCCTGGCCCCCTGCTCGACCACGGGGAAGCCGAGGGCGTTGGGCCGGCCGAGGAGCGAGACGTACCCGGCTTTCATGACCGGTCGGCCCCATCGTCAGGGTCGAGACGCCGGATCCGCACCTTGTGGATCCGGCGCCGCTCGGCTTCGAGGATCTCGACCTCGAGCCCGTCGAACGTGAAGCGGTCACCCACCGCTGGCATCCGGCCTGCCCGCGCCAGGACATAGCCGCCGACCGTCTCGAAGCGGCCCTCTTCGATCTTCAGCGCGAGCCGCTCGACCATGTCGTCGATCCCGACCTTGGCGCTGAAGGTGTAGGTCGACGCGCTCTCCTGGACGATCGGCTCCGCCTCGCTGTCGTACTCGTCCCGGATCTCACCGACCAGTTCCTCGATGACGTCCTCGATCGTCAAGAGCCCCGCGGTCCCGCCGTGCTCGTCGACCGCAATCGCGAGCTGGAATCGGCCCTGCTGGAACTCCCGCAACAGGTCGGCCACGCGCTTGGTCTCGGGCACGAACGCAGCCGCCCGCATGATCGCCGTGACCGGCTGGTCGCCCGCGATCTCCGCGGCGAGCTGGATGAGGTCCTTCACCACCACCAGCCCCTGGATGTTGTCGAGATTCTCCGAGTAGACCGGCAACCGCGAGTACTCCTGGTCGGTGACGAGCAGCCGGAGTTCGTCGATGGTCGCCGCCGCGTGGATCGCGACGACGTCGGGCCGGGGCGTCATGACCTCGCGCACGAGCGTGTCGCCGAATTCCACCACCGACCGGAGCAGGCGGTTCTCGTCGTCGTCCCGCCGCGGTTCCTCCGACGACGCGCCCTCGGCCGATCCGCCGCCCGCGCCGCCTCCATCCCGGCGATGCGACCGCTCGGATGAGCCGATCCATGACCGGATCAGCACGGTCAGCGGCCCCATCAGGTTGGCCACGGCGGTAAACGGCGGGAGCAGGATCTCGAGGTAGCGTTCCGGTGACCGCCGAACCATCAACGCGGGAAGCACCTGCCCGATGAACAGCGCGATGCCGACGCCGGAGCCGAAGAGCACCAGCCCGCGCGTGAACCCGGTGCCGATGGGCTGCGCGAGCAGCACCACGATCAACACCAGCAACGAGCCGCGCAGCAGACGCAACGGGATGAAGAATTTCAGGGGATCGTCGAGGTAGGCTGCGAGCGTGCCGTGGTCATGTTCGCGTTCGGCCTCGAGGCGTTCGGGAAGCCGCATCAACAACCCAAACGCGGTCTCGACGAGCGAGAAGAACAGCAGACCGCACGCCGCCAGAAGCACAAAGAACGGGATCATCGTCGAGTCGCGGCCCCTTCTCCTCGGGCGGTCAGTCCCACAGGCAGGCCGGCGCGACGCCGAAGACGCTCCTCGGCCCGCCGCATCCGGCCCTCGTCGGCCTCGTGATCGTAGCCCAGAAGGTGCAGCAGACCATGGAGCGCCAGGATTCGCAACTCGGTCCGCAGGGCGTGCCCCTCACGGCGAGCCTGCCGCGCGGCAACCCCCCGGGCAATGACGATATCTCCGAGCCAGTCGCCGTCGTCGCCGGCCGGAAACGACAGGACATCCGTGGCCCGATCCACGGCCCGGAACCCGCTGTTGAGCCGGCGCATCGCCCGGTCGGTCACCAGCGCAATCGCCACGTCCCCGCGCGCCCGCGCGGGCGCCGCCTGGCCGAGCCACGGGCCAAGGCCGGCCGCGGCGCGGAGGGCGGGCCTCGGACCTACGACCGTCGCGCGCAGGCCGCGACGCCGGGGGGACCGTTGCTCCCCCCATGCTCACGTTCTGGATTCGTCGATGTACGCGTCGTACGCCTTGACGATCTGCCGCACGAGCGAATGCCGGACGACGTCGCGATCGTCGAAGTGGACGGTCTCGATGCCCGCGATCCCGTCGATCACTTTGAGCGCTTCCACCAGGCCAGAGACCCGGCCGGGCGGCAGGTCGATCTGCGTCACGTCGCCGGTCACGACGGCCTTGGACCCGAAGCCCAGGCGGGTGAGGAACATCTTCATCTGCTCCGAGGTGGTGTTCTGCGCCTCATCCAGGATGACGAAGGCGTCGTTCAACGTCCGGCCGCGCATGAACGCGATCGGCGCGACCTCGATGACGCCCCGCTCGAGCAGGCGATCGACACGCTCGGCATCCACCATCTCGTAGAGCGCGTCGTACAGCGGACGCAGGTACGGGTTGACTTTCTCCTGGAGATCGCCCGGTAGGAAGCCGAGCTTCTCGCCGGCTTCGACAGCGGGCCGCGCCAGAATGATGCGGGTCACGCGCTTGGCCAGCAGATACGACACCGCCTGCGCCATCGCCAGATAGGTCTTCCCGGTGCCAGCCGGCCCGACGCCGATCACGATGTCGCTCCGGTCGATGGCGTCGAGGTATCGGCGCTGCGAGACGCTTTTCGGCGAGATCTGCCGCCGACCGACGGACCGGGCGCCTTGCTTGGAGAAGTATTCCTGCAGTTCGACGTCAGGATGGTCCATGAGCAACTGTGCCGCCGTCCTCACATCTCCGCGCGCGAACCGGTAGCCGCCGCGCAGCAGGCTGGCCAGTTGGGTAAAAACTGTCTCGGCGCGAGCCACCTGGT
>JAQBHC010000202.1:0-26932 GCA_032128175.1 Chloroflexota bacterium
TCTGCCCGACATGAGGGTGGGGTCGTTGGCCAATCTTCTCGGTATCATCTCGCCCGTGGAGAGGGCCAAGGCCCCGGCGTATGTTCGTTTGCGACAGACCCTGTCGGGAAGCATCAGTTTCTCCTGGCCCAAGACCTCCCCGGCCCGCATGGTCCGAAGCCTGACGCGCCGGGGAATCCGAGGCGCGCCCGAGCCCGCCCTCCCGAGCCCGCCCCCCCGAGCCGGCCGGGTCAGCCGCGGGCTGGAACGTCTCCTGCAAGGTACAGCCGCGCGCGAACGGACTCGAGCGTCAGCAGCGGCGTCCCGATGGCCTCGGACAGCGCCGCGAGCACCTCCTCCGGGCGGCCCACCCCGAGCTCGGGCGAAAACCGGACACGAATCCGGACGACGACCGAGGTTCGTGCCGGCGCCGGAGCAGCGGCCGGCCGGTCACCAACGACCTCGACATTCAGCAGCAGGGGCCGCAGGTCGTAGGGAACCATGCGCCCGCCCTTGTCGCGGGTTCGAGGCAGGTTAGGGGCCGCGAGCAGTCGGTCCGCGGCGGCGGCGAGGCGCTCCGGTTCGAAAGGCGACCCATCGTAGGTCGCCACGGACACGCGGTAGTCGGCGGCGACCACCTGTCCCGCGAGGGGCGGCTCTCCGAGCCAGACGTCATGCAGGTCCACGAGCTCGTGGCCGGCCGGCAGATGGTCCGCGAGGCGCGCCCGGACGTCGGATACGGGCTGGCGCTCGACGACGAACAGATCCGCCAGCTCATGCTCGCCGGCCGTGTCTGACGCGAGCGGCGCCGCGAAGGCCATCCGGATCCTGGGGACCGGGAGATCGAGGCCGACAAATGGAAGCCCGCTGGCGATCAGCGCAGCCTCCCAGGCTGCCAGCTGGTCGCGCTGTGTGAGGGCCGGTGCATCGGTTCGGCGGCGGTACTCGAGCCGCCACCGTTGCCGGGGTTCGGCCGGCGCTGGCTGCGGTCGGGAGGACTCCATGGCTCTGCTAGTCTGCGGGAAGGATGGCCATGACCGCCCGCCGACTTCCCGCGATGTCCCCGCGCGTCGCGCTGCTCGTCGTCGCCGTGGTCGCCCTGGGGATCGTCCTGTTCGCCGGGCGAGCGTCGCTCGGCCCGTTCATCGTCGGCCTTCTGTTCGTGTACCTCCTCGCGCCGCCGGTCGAGTGGCTGACGCGCCTGAGGATCCCGCGATCGATCGCGATCCTGATCACGTACGCCGTTACGGTCGCCCTCATCGTCGAGGGCCTCAACGTGATGCTCCAGCCCCTCGTCGACCAGGTGCGTCAGTTCGCCAGCGACCTGCCCGGCCTGGCCGATCGGCTCCGCCTCCAGCTCGAGCAGTTCGGCGCGGTCTACCGAGGCCTCGAGTTGCCGCCATCAATTCGGGAGGCGATCGATGAGCGGCTGACCAGGCTCGCGGCGGGCGACATCGGCGTCGACCCGACCGTCCTCGTGCCCGTGCTCCAGGCGACGACCGGATTCGTGATCACCGTCCTGACCTTCCTGATCGTCCCGGTCTGGACATTCTTCGTGCTCAAGGATCGTCCGCGACTGGCCCGCTCCTTCGAGTCGGCGATCCCGCGGGAATGGTTGCCCGACATCAAGGCGATCGGGGCGATCGTGGGTCGCGTGTTCGGATCGTGGATCCGCGGCCAGGTCCTGCTCGGCCTGACGGTTGGCATCGCGACCTTCCTCGGACTGCTCCTGCTCGGCGAAACAGTGGACCCGATCTTCACTCGATTCGCGGTCCTGCTCGCGGTCACGGCGGGCGTTCTGGAACTGCTGCCGATCATCGGTCCGATCATCGCCGCGATTCCCGCGATCCTGCTCGCGGCGACGACGGGTATCGAGGCCACCGGTGCGGCGTTCCTCCTCTACTTCGGCATCCAGCAGCTCGAGAACAACCTGCTCGTGCCCAAGATCCAGGGTGATGCCACGAACCTGCACCCGAGCGTCGTGATGCTCGCGCTCATCCTCGGCGGCACGATCGCCGGTCTGCTCGGCGCCATCCTCGCCCTGCCGATTGCCGCGGCTGCGCGCGACGTCTACGTTCATCTCTTTGCGCGGCTCAGCGTCCCCATCGACGTTCCTGCGCCAGCGATCGCAGCCCCACTGGGGTTCGCGGACCCGCTCGCGTTCGCGGCGGTTCCCGCGCCGTCCGGCCCGGGCCCGGCACCGCCCGAGGCCTCGCCGGATCCGGAGAGCTCGGGCGCATCGGCCGAAGCGACCGAGGCGGACTGAGAGATCGCGGATCCGGCCTCGGGCTCTGGTATCAGCCCCCGGTCAGTTGAGGTAGCGGACCCACATGTAGACCGTCGAGATTACGAGCGACTCGAAGGTCACCAGCAGGCCGAACGGGAGGAAGGCCCGAAAGGTGATCTTCTGACCCGCCCGGTCGGCCAGGTTCGCGACGACCACGTTGGCCGAGGCGCCGATGAGCGTCGCGTTGCCGCCGAGGCAGGCACCGAGGGCCAGGGCCCACCACAACGGTTCGATGGGGAGCCCGGCGGCGCCGAGGTCCTTCACGACGGGAATCATGGTCGCGGTGTACGGGATGTTGTCGACGATCCCGGAAGCGATCCCGCTCAGCCAGAGGAGGCCGATCGTGGTCACGGTCGGGTCACCGCCCGTCATCGAGATGAGTCCGCTCGCGATGGCCTCGATGATCCCGACGTGGACGACCCCCTCGACCAGGATGAACAGCCCAATGAAGAAGAACAGGGTCGGCCATTCGACCTCGCGGAACACCGATTCGACTTCCAGATCCGCGATCAGCATCAGCACGGTTGCGCCGAGAAGGGCCACCGTCGCTGGTTCGTAGCCCAGCGGGCCATGGAGCAGGAACCCGACGAGGGTCGCGCCGATGACGATGAGGCTGCGCCGGAGGAGCCCCGGATTCGAGATCACCTCCCGCTCGTCGAGCTCCAGGGCCGCCTCGCGCGCCTCGGGCGTGATGCTGAGCTTGCCACCAAAGAGGGCACGCAGCGTGATCAGGAAGACCACGAACACGATCAGTGCAACCGGGCCCATGTTGGCGAGGAACGCGACGAAGTCGAGGCCCGAGGCCGAGCCGATCAGGATGTTCGGTGGATCACCGATCAGCGTCGAGGTCCCTCCGATGTTGGAGGCGAGGATCTCGGCGACGAGGAACGGGATCGGGTTGACGCCCAGAATCGACGCGATCGACAACGTAACGGGCGCGATGAGGACGACTGTGGTCACGTTGTCCAGCAGGGCCGAGAGGACCGCCGTGACCACGCTCAGCACGATCATCAGGCGGAAGGGATGGCCCCCAGCGATCTTGATCGAGCGGATCGCAACCCACTGGAAGAAGCCCGTTCGCCGCAGGATTCCGGCCAGGACCATCATCCCGGCCAGCAGGAAGATCACGTTGAAGTCGACCGCGAAGAAGCCCTCCTCCTGGTCCACGACGCGGAAAACGATCATGGCCAGGCCGCCGAGCAGGGCGGCAACCGTCTTGTTCACCTTGTCCGACGCGATCAACGCGTAGGTAACGAGGAAGATGACGGCGGCAATCGTGACCTCGGTCGCCATCAGCGGGCTTGCCCATCGGTCTTCGTCCGGGAGGCTGAGTCACCCGGGGCCGTCGCGTCCGGAGCGGTCATCGATGCATCGCCGAGGGCCTCCACATAGACCAGGGCCAACTCGAGAAGATCGAGATACCCGGTCGGCCGCTGATCGTCATCAACGATGTAGACGCCCGCAATCCGACGCCGATGGATGACCCGGAAGGCGTCGCCGACGGTGTCCGAACCGACGACCGCCGCTGGCGGAAGCATGATGTCCGAGGCCACCCGGTCGTCCATCCGGTGGCCGAACTCGGTGGCGCTGGCGGCGTCCTCGACGTCGAGCATGAGCGTCTCAGGCTCGACCCGCGCGATGATCGACTCTGCGACCCGGATCAGCGGGATCACGCCCTGGAGTCTGCCGTCCGGGCTCACCACCCCGATGAGTCGGGTCGCAGATTGACGGGCGGCGAGGCGCACGACCTCCCGGAGGTCGGCGTCGAGCGGGACGAGAAGCGGCTCGATCCCGAGCAGCGCCTGGCAGGTTTCCACTGTGGTGTCGCGGGCGACGCGATGACGATCGTTCATGGCGCATGTGCCTCTAGCTCGTGGGTGGCTGATGCGGCTGGAAACGGCTGTGCGATCGAGCCGCGCGTGCGCTGGCGCCGCGGCGCCGTCAGATCCGTCATGAGTGGCAAATCGTACAGCGCTGACCGCCTGAATGCGCCCACGGATCCGGTGATATCGCCACCGGTGCGGTGTCTACCACTCCGCGCGGCCCTGCCGGATGTTGATGCTCTGGAGGATGCCGAGGCCGGCCGCGATGCTGATCAGCGACGCGCCGCCGTGCGTGATGAACGGGAGCGGGATGCCCGTAATGGGCATGATTCCAGTCACCATTCCGATGTTCACGAAGAGCTGAAACACGAGCATCGAGGCCAGTCCTGCGGCGAACATCGTGCCGAAGGGGTCCTTCGAACGCCACCCGGAGGCGAGAATTCGCCAGGTCAGCGCGAGGAAGAGGCCAATCACGACCAGGCCGCCAATGAGGCCGAGCTCCTCGGCCAGGATTGCGAACACGAAGTCCGTCGTCTGGACCGGGAGGAAGTCGAGCTGGTTCTGGGTGCCGTTGGTCAGTCCCTTGCCAAACCAGCCGCCCGACCCGACCGCAATCTGCGACTGATAGAGCTGGTAGCCCGCGCCCCGGATGTCCGACAGCGGGTCGATGAACGAGGTGAGCCGTTCCTTCTGGTAGTCGCGCAGAACGTAGGTCCACACGAAGGGCAGTGCTGCCAGCGCCGCCAGCGCCATGGCGCCCAGCCAGCGCAGGCTGGCGCCGCTCATGAAGAGCATGCCGACGAGGATCGCGCCGAACACGAGGGACGTTCCCAGGTCCGGCTGGAGCAGAACCAGGACCCACGGCGGGGCGACGAGCGCGCAGGCCCCGAGGATGCTCCACAGGGAATCCATGTGACCGCGGCGGGCGGACAGGTACGTGGCCAGGACCAGGATCATGAGAACCTTGGCCAGCTCGGAGAACTGGAACTGGAGCCCGAGGACCCCGATCCAACGGGAGGATCCACCGACGCCGGTGCCGATCGCCAGCGTCAGCGCGAGCAGCCCGAGCTGGATCGCGTACAGCGGCCAGACGAGCGTCTTGAGCCAGCGATAGTCAAACGCCATCGCCACCACGAACACCACGAGCGCGATCGACGACCACAGCAGGCCTCGGAGAAAGACGGAACCAGCGACGAGCGCGCCGACGCCGCCAGCGACGCTGTTGCTGTAGGCCATTACCAGCCCAAAGCAGGTCAGGAGCACGGCATAGGTGACGACCTGAAGGTCGAAGGCACGCCAGATCGTGCCCACGGGCCGCGACCCCCAGTCGACACCCTGGGCTGCCCGCGCGTCGATCGTTCCCACCTCCGGCCTCAATTCGACTGGTAGAAGTTGCCGCGCTCAAGGAGCCCGAAGTTTCGGTAGTCCTTCTTGATCTCGTAGTGCAGCTGGAGGTAGTACTTCACGATCTCGGTCGCCACGTTGCCGGTCGTGCCGGAGTCGTAGGCGAAAGCGAGAACTGCCAGTTCCGAATCAGTCCGGGAAACGGCCTTGAGCCCCGTCGGATCCTTGGTCGTGACCGCCGCGTCCTTGGGCACGAAGGCCACGAACCAGGAGTGGAACGGCAGCCGCCCTTCAGCGTCGCGAGTCCCGAATTCGGCCGTGCCCGACTTGCCGGCGACCACGATCGGCAAGTCGACAAGGTTGTAGGTGTGTCGAATGAGCACGACGTTTCGAGCCGCCTGGCGCATCGTTTCGAGCACGGACGGAGCGATGTCCAGCTGGTGGATGACCTTCGGCTCAAAGGGTCGGACGATCTGGCCAGTGGCATCCTTGATGTCACGCACGACCTGGGGCTGGTACAGGGTGCCTCCGTTGGCGAGTGCGGAGTACGCGTTCAGGATCTGCAGCGGCGTCACGACGTCGTAGCCCTGGCCGATCCCAGCCTGATAGGTCTCGCCGGGGAAGATCGGCGCGCCGAGCGTGTCGAGCTTCCACTGGTTCGACGGAACCGTTCCCCGGACCTCGCCCGGGAGGTCAATGCCCGTTCGCGCGCCGAATCCGTACTCGTTCGCCCAGTGGGCCAGTCGATCAATACCGAGGAGTCCGGCGACCTGAAAGAAGTAGGTGTCGCTCGAGTGCCCGAACCCGCACATGATGTTGCAGGGACCCCAGCCACGCTTGTTCCAGTCGTAGAACTTCGTGTCGCCGATGGTCAGGAACGGTTGGGTAAGGAGCTCGGTCGTCCGCGTGATCTTCCCGTCGGCCAGGCCGCCGGACGCGGTCACGAGTTTGTAGGTCGATCCGGGCGGGTAGTTTTCAGCGATGGCGCGATTGATGAGCGGCTTGTTGGGATTGTCCAGGAGCGACTGGTAGTCAGCCGAACTGATGCCGTGGGCGAACAGGTTGGCGTCATACGTTGGGAGGCTGACCATGGACAGGATCTCGCCGGTCTGCGGGTTCATGACGATGACCACCCCGCGCTTCAGGCCGGCCTCCTTCATGCCCCACCTCAACGCCTGTTCGGCATAGCCCTGTTCCCTCAGGTCGATGGTCAGATCCAGTGAATTGCCGGGCACTGGCTCGCGTATCGACTGCAGGACCTGCAGTCGGCGACCCGATGCGTCCCTCTCGACGAGATCGACCCCGTAGGAGCCGCGCAGATCCGACTCGTACTGGGCCTCGATTCCGGCTCTGCCGATAAGGTCGCTGGGGAGATACCCGGAGGAGCGCAGTTCGTCGAGCTGCACCTGGCTGATCGGACCCGTATAGCCGATGACCTGCGAGAGCAACGGACCGGTCATGTACTCGCGGCGCGATTCGACCACGATTTCCGTGCCCGGCAGGTCGAGTTTCGATTCGGCGATGAAGTTCGCAACCGACGGGTCCACATCCGAGTCGATCGGAATCAGGTCGAAGCGGGAACCCGGGCTTGCGTCGATCGCGAGGTTGATATCTGTTGGATCCATGTCGAGGAGTGCCGCGAGTCGAAGGACGACGTCCGCCCTACGGTCCTCGGGGAGGTCCGCCGGGCGGATCTTGACGGCATAGGACGGCACATTCGAGACCAACATGGTGCCGTTTCGGTCATAGACCACGCCTCGCGTCGAGGCCACCGCTTCCTCGACCGATCGGTTCGCATCGGACAGCGTGGCGAAGCGGGCGCTGCCGGCCACCTGCAGCATGAACAAGCGGACCCCGAGTACCGAGGCGAGAAGCACGACTCCCATGAAGAACACGATGAAGCGGAGCCGGGACCGCTCATCACTGGCGGGCTGGCCTCCAACGCCAATCGACCTGACGCTCACCAGTCCACCCGCTCTTCAGGACGATAGCGGTCGCGGATCGAAAGCAGGAGCGGTCCGAAGAGCAGTCCGAGTACGGCGTCGTAGGCCGCCCCGGGCATGAGCAGGGCGACCGGGTCCGCGATGCTGATCGGCGGGCGAATCGCCGCGACCAGCGCGAAGAGCACGAGCGAGTACATGAGGCTCACGATCGGAACGGCGATGATCGGCGCCAGCGGCCGGACCCGGATGAACGAGCGAGCGATGATGGCGGCAGCTCCCACGGCAATGACGAGCGCGAAGACCGACGTTCCAAAGGGCCGCGAAGCGAGCCCGTCGAGGAGGACCCCACCCACCACGGCCCAGATGAGCCCGATCTCGAGTCTCGTGGCGATCGTCCAGATCACTCCGAAGACAAGGACCGGGTGCGGGTGCGCGTCGCCGATCCGGAGATACGGAACGAGGCTCAACTCAACGAGCGCAGCGACCGTCGCACCGATCGCAGCGAGTAAGTAGGTCATCAGGCAGTGCCGATCCTTGGCGTGCCGGCCAGGGGTCGAAGGCGGAGCTGGAACCGAGCTCGCCGCGAACGGACGGCCGGGCCGCGTCCGGGCTGCAGTATCCCACGGGTGATCCCGACCAGCAATCGCGCAGGCACGGCGCCGGAGGCAGCACGTGGTCGGCCGGGCAGCCACGAAGGCAGCGCGCAGTAGACCGCGGTGGCCACGAGGTCAGACCGGGCTGCTTCGGGAGACTCGGTCGTCCTGGCAATGTTTCACGTGAAACATCGCCCTCGATGCGAGACACATCGCGTAAGCGGGTGGTGAGCCCTCGATGCCACGCTGGATGAAGCACCGGGCGCTGAATTGGAGCTGGGGCCGCGAGGGCATCGGACAACCGGTTCACTCGGGGCCGGGGAGGGCTCGGAAATGCTAGAATTTGTGCTTGTGAAGCACCTTTGGACGCGGACCTAGTGGGTCGAGCGGTCGCCTGCACGAATCAGAAGGGCGGCGTCGGCAAGACCACTACGGTCGTCAATCTCGCGAGCTACCTGGCACTCGCCGGAGATCGAGTCCTGGTCATCGATCTCGACCCCCAGGGCAACGCGACCAGCGGGCTCGGGATCGATCGCAGCGGAGGGGCTTCCGTCTACGACGCGGTGGTCGACGATGTCGACCTGCAGTCGCTGATTCGCGACAGCGCCATCGCCGGTCTTGCCGTCGTTCCGTCGTCGATTGCACTGGCCGGAGCCGAAGTGGAGCTTGCCCCGCTGGAACAGCGCGAGCGGCGTCTGGCGCGACTGCTGGCACCGATCCGCGACTCGTTTGACCACATCCTGATCGATTGCCCGCCATCTCTGGGGCTGCTTACCGTCAACGCCCTGACCGCCGCAGACGTTGCCCTGATCCCGATCCAATGCGAGTACTACGCGCTGGAAGGCCTGTCGCAACTCCTTGCCACGGTGGCCCTGGTGCGCGACCACCTGAACCCTCGCCTCGAGGTCGACGGCGTCGTCCTGACCATGTTCGACGCCCGCACCAACCTGTCGGCGGACGTGGCGGCGGAAGTTCGTGCCCACCTTGCCGATCAGGTCTACGCAACGGTGATCCCGCGGAACGTCCGTCTGTCGGAGGCGCCCAGCCACGGCCTTCCGATCCACGCGTATGCGCCCGAATCCCGGGGCGCGACCGCATATCGCGCGCTGGCCGATGAGTTCCGGCTTCGGGCAGCCCGCACGGCCGATCACCTCGTCCTGGTCGCCTGATGACCGAACGGTTGGACCGCCCGCACGGACTCGGACGCGGCCTCGCAGCGCTCATCCCGCAGCGCTCTCCACAGACCCCCGGGACCATCGAGATCCCGCTCGACCGAATTCGAGCCAACCCACGGCAGCCACGCCAGCGCATGGACGACGCCGCGCTGCAGACGCTCACGGCCAGCATTCGTGAGCACGGCGTGATCCAGCCCGTGCTAGTCACGGAAACGATCGACGGGTTTCAGCTCGTCGCCGGTGAGCGTCGGGTCCGGGCGGCCCGCGCTGCCGGCCTGGAGCGCATTCCCGCCGTTGTCCGCCAGCTGGCCGATCGTGAGCAACTCGAACTCGCCCTCGTCGAGAACCTGCAGCGCGAGGATCTCGATCCCCTCGAATCGGCGCGGGCGTACCGGCAGCTGATCGACGAGTTCGGTTTCTCACAGGAAACCATCGCGGCGCGCGTGGGCAGAGCGCGTTCAACTGTCACCAACACGCTCCGACTCCTGGACCTCCATGGGGCCGTTCAGGTCTCGGTCGCGGACGGCCAGATCACGGAGGGCCACGGGCGGGCCATCGGAGGCCTGCCGGCCGAGCGTCAGCCCTCGGTCCTCGCCGCAGTCGTCGAGCAGGATCTCTCGGTCCGCCAGACCGAGGAGCTCGTGCGGCGATTGCGAGAGCCGCGCGAGGCCCAACCGGCTGTATCCGCTTCTCGAGACCCGGAGATTGAGCGAGTCGAGGCGGACCTCCGCCAGGCGCTCGGAACCAAGGTGCGCCTGACTCGATCGCGCAAGGGCGGCCGGATCGTCATCGATTACTACAGCGACGAAGAACTCGGGCGTCTTTACGAGCGCCTTATGGGAGGAACCGCGTGACCGAAGCCAATCCCGGACCCAAGGGCGCCCCGCGGGCCGTTCCGGCCCGTCGCAAGAAGGGGGCCGGGTCCGATTACACGGCCGCCAGCATTCAGGTCCTTGAGGGCCTCGAGGCGGTCCGGCGGCGACCGGGAATGTACATCGGCTCAACCGACGTGCGCGGTCTCCATCACCTCATCTGGGAGGTCGTGGACAACTCGATCGATGAAGCGATGGCCGGCCATGCGACCACGATCCGGGTGACGATCTCCGCGGATGGGACCGTGGAGGTGATCGACGACGGGCGCGGCGTCCCCGTCGGCCGACATGCAACGGGCAAGGACGCGCTCGAAGTGGTCCACACCGTTCTGCACGCCGGCGGCAAGTTCGGGGGCGGAGGCTACAAGGTCTCTGGCGGTCTGCACGGCGTGGGTGTCAGCGTCGTGAACGCGCTGTCGGACCATCTGCGCGTGGAATCGGCCCGGGATGGGTTCATCTGGGCACAGGAATACGTCCGTGGCAAGCCGACCGGTTCGGTCAAGAAGGTCGGTCCGCAGGGCACGCGGCGCGGGACACGCACGGTCTTCCACGCTGATCCAGAGGTCTTCGAGTCCACCGAGTACGTCTTCGAGACGGTGGTGCAGCGCCTTCGTGAGTCCGCCTACCTCACCAAGGGTGTCTGGATCACGCTCATCGACGAAGCCCTGGATCGCGAGCGCTCCTTCTACTTCGAGGGAGGGCTGCAGTCGTTCGTGCGCCACCTCAATCGAAACAAGGAGGCATTGCACACCCGTCCGATCTACGTCGAGCGGCGCGAGGGCTCCACATCGGTCGAAGTGGCACTCCAGTACAACGACACGTACACGGAAAACGTGCTCGCGTTCGCGAACAACATCAACACGGTCGACGGTGGCACCCACGTCACGGGCTTCCGGGCCGCATTGACGAGCTCGCTGAACGACTGGGCACGCAAGGCAAACGCGCTCAAGGATGCCGACGGCAACCTCTCCGGCGATGACGTCCGCGAGGGACTCACGGCGGTCATCAGCGTCAAGCTCACCGATCCCCAGTTCGAGGGCCAGACCAAGGCGAAGCTTGGTAATGCCGAAGTCAAGGGTCAGGTTCAGACCGCGGTCGGCGAAAGCCTGACCCAGTATCTCGAGGAGAACCCCGGCGACGGGCGGCGAATCATCGAGAAGTGCCTGACATCAGCCCGGGCGAGGGAGGCGGCGCGAAAGGCTCGCGATCTCGTGATCCGCAAGGGCGTCCTCGATGGACTGTCCCTGCCCGGCAAGCTTGCCGACTGCCAGGAACGCGACCCCTCCAAGAGCGAGTTGTACATCGTGGAGGGCGATTCGGCCGGTGGGTCCGCCAAGCAAGGTCGGGATCGACGCTTCCAGGCCATCCTCCCGCTGCGAGGCAAGGTCCTCAACGTCGAGAAGGCGCGCCTGGACAAGATCGTGGCGAGCGAGAACGTCCGCCCGCTGATCATCGCCCTGGGTGCCGGCATCGAGGGGATTGGAGACAGTTTCGACCTGACCAAACTGCGATATCACCGGGTCATCATCATGACCGACGCCGATGTCGACGGTGCCCACATCCGAACCCTGCTCTTGACCCTGTTCTTCCGGTTCATGCCCCAGATCATCGAGGCCGGCTACCTGTATATCGCCCAGCCGCCGCTCTACCGCGTGTCGACCGGCAAGGTCACCAAGTACGCGCAGTCTGACCGCGAGCGTGACCGGATCGTGAAGGAATTCAACGTCAAGAACGTGTCGGTCCAGCGATTCAAGGGCCTCGGCGAGATGAACGCCGATCAGCTCTGGGACACGACCATGAACCCGGAGACGCGCGTCCTGCTGCGGGCCGAGATCGATGACGCTGCCGAGGCTGACGCGATCTTCACGATGCTGATGGGCGAGAAGGTCGCTCCGCGCAAGGAATTCATCAAGAGCGAGGCCAGGAAGGTCCGGAACCTTGACATCTGAGGTCCGCTCGAACGCCGAGATGGCCGGCCGGCCATTCAGCTTTGAGCCACATCGCTGTTTCGCATGCGGCGAGTTGAATGAACACGGGCTCCGCCTCGACCTCCATACGGATGCCACTGGCTGCTGGACGGAGCTCACCCTCGCATCCGCATTCCAGGGCTGGGAGGACGTGGCTCACGGCGGGATCCTGTGCACGATCCTCGACGAGGTGATGGCCTGGGCGGTCATCGGCAGGGATACCTGGGGCGTGACGGCACGCCTGGCGGTCGAGTTCAAGCGGCCCGTGCCGGTCGGTCTGCGTGTCCGTGCGGAAGGCACCGTCGTGGATGCGAGCCGCCGGCTCTTCAGGACCGAGGGTCGAATCCTCGATGCGACCACCGGTGCCGTGCTGGCCACAGGCACCGGCACCTACGCCGCTGTCCCCGCCGAGCGCCTGGCCGAGCTGAAGGCGCGCTACCGCCTGCGCCCGGCGGCGGACCGATCCGAAACACCCGGCAAGGTGGACGCGTGATCGTGATGACCCTGACCATGAGCGCCACAACAAGCGCCACGACGCTGCGGGCTCGAGCCTTCGTTGCAGAGCGGCGGTTCCGGGCCGAAGCGCTCGGGCGGGGGGTGGCCGACCACATCCAGGAACCCGAAGTGCTGACCGCCGCCCTGCGGGCAGCATTCCAGGCGCTGGCCGACCCGACCTATCTCGCCGGCCAGCAATTCGTTGCCCCGGGGATCGGGGCCACGCACGGCGTCCGGAGTCCGCTCTTGAGCGCGCTCGGCCGCGGCTTCCGGGCGGAGACACGGCACGATTCGCCGACCGCGCTCCTGCTCGTCGCCGATCGACTACTGCGGGAGCCCGAGCTCGAGGCCCACTGGTTCGCCTTCGGCGTGCTCGACCGCACGCTTGCGCGCGAGCCGGAGCGCACGTGGCAGGTGATGCGGCGCGCGGCCCGTGAGGCCGGGGACTGGATTACGGTGGACACGCTCGCCCATCCAGTTGGCCGCGGCATTCTGGACGAGCCGTACCGCTGGGCGGAGCTCGAACAGCTGGTCTATTCGCCCTCCCGCTGGGAGCGCCGCCTGGTGGGCTCCACGATTGCCACGCTGCCGTTCGTGGACCGGGTTGCCGGCCGCCGTCCTGAGGTCGCCGCGCGTGGGCTGGTACTCCTCGGGCTGCTCATTGGCGATGCCGAGCCCGACGTGCAGAAGGCGCTCTCGTGGGCCTATCGCTCGATGGCAATCGTGGATCGGAACGCAACCACGCAGGCTCTCGAGCACGAGGCCGAGCGTGCCGCACGCACCGGCGACGGCTATCGGGCCTGGGTGGTGCGCGACGCCCTGACGAAGCTGGAGCCCGCCGAGGCTGCCCGCATGAAGACAACGCTCGACGGCGTCCGGCGACATCCCGGTGCCCCATCGACTTCATCGGCGGCCGAGACGGCCGCTCGTTTCCTGGATATGGGTCTCGGAAGCGCCCCTTCCGAACCCCCGCTGACGTGACCCAAGGAGCCACCGACCTGTGACCGACAACATCGGCGTCATCAAGAACATCCGCATCGAGGACGAGATGCGTGTCTCGTACCTCGACTACGCGATGAGCGTCATCGTGGCGCGCGCGCTGCCGGACGTCCGCGACGGCCTGAAGCCGGTCCATCGCCGGATCCTCTTCACGATGGGCGAGATGGGCCTGTCGTCGACGAGCTCGTTCAGGAAATGTGCCGCGATCGTCGGCGAGGTCATGGGCAAGTACCACCCACACGGTGACGTCGCCCTGTATGACGCGCTCGTCCGACTGGCCCAGAGCTTCTCGATGCGCTACCCGCTGATCGACGGCCAGGGCAACTTCGGCTCGGTCGATGGCGACGCCGCGGCCGCCATGCGCTACACGGAGGCGCGCCTGACCGCGATTGCCTCGGAAATGCTGGCGGATATCGATAAGGAGACCGTCGACTACGTCGAGAACTACGACGGCACCCAGAAGGAGCCGTCGGTCCTGCCGGCCAAGCTGCCGAACCTGCTGATCAACGGCAGTTCCGGGATCGCGGTCGGCATGGCGACCAATATTCCGCCCCACCACCTCGGCGAAGTCGTTGACGCCGCCATCGCCCTGATCGAGGACCCCGCCATCACGTCGGACGATCTGTCCGTCCTGGTAACTGGCCCCGACTTCCCGACGGGCGGCACGATCTTCCGCTACGAGCGCCAGCGAAACCTGATCTCAGGCGAATGGGAGACGGTGGACGCAATTCGCCAGATGTATGCCCACGGACGGGGCCGGGTCGTGATGCGCGCCCAGGTCGCGTTCGAGGAGGTGCGTGGCGACCGGATGGCGATCATCGTCACGGAGCTGCCCTACCAGGTGAACAAGGCCAGTCTCCTCGAGAAGATCGCGGATCTGGTCAAGGAAAAGAAGATCGACGGCATCTCCGACCTGCGGGACGAATCGGACCGCGATGGGATGCGCATGTACATCGAGATCAAGCGGGACGCCAATCCCCACAAGGTGCTCAACAACCTGTTCAAGCACACCTCGATGCAGATGGCGTTCAACATGAACATGCTGGCCCTGGTGGACGGGCAGCCCCAGACCCTGTCGCTGAAGTCGGTGCTCCAGCACCATGTCGATCACCGCAAGGAGATCGTTCGGCGGCGAACCGAATTCGATCTCGGCAAGGCGCGCGCTCGCGCGCACATCCTCGAGGGCCTCAAGAAGGCGCTCGACAACCTCGATGCCGTGATCAAGACGATCCGGGCATCGGCGGACACCGAGACGGCGCGGACGAACCTGCAGGAGCGGTTCTCCCTCAGCGAGCGCCAGGCCCAGGCCATCCTCGACATGCGTCTGGCCCGCCTCGCGGCGCTCGAGCGCAAGAAGATCGAGGATGAGTACCTCCAGGTGATCCAGCTGATCGCCGAGCTCGAGGACATCCTGGCCAACCCGGCGCGGGTGCTCTCGATCATCAAGGACGAGCTGCTCGATCTGAAGAAGCGCTATGCGGGCGAGCGCAAGACGCGGGTCGAGGACGAGTCATCGCGCGAGCTCACCGACGAGGACCTGATCGCCGACGAGGACGTCGTGATCACGATCAGCGGTCGTGGCTACATCAAGCGCCAGCCCGTGGACACCTACCGTCGCCAGGGGCGAGGTGGCAAGGGAATCATCGGGCACGTGACCCGCGAGGAGGACGCGGTCAAGCACCTGCTCGTCGCCAACACGCACGACTGGGCGCTCTTCTTCACCAATCGCGGACGGGTCTTCTCAGCGAAAGTCCACTCGATCCCGGACGCCAGCCGTCAGGCCAAGGGCATGCCGATCATCAACCTGCCGGGCGTCCAGGTGGAGGCCGGCGAAGTCCCGATGGCGACGATCACGCTGTCGACGTTCGCCGCCGGCAGCTACCTCGTCCTGGCAACCACGAGGGGGATCATCAAGAAGACGCCTCTGGAGCAATTCGAGCGTGTCCGCTCGACCGGCATCCGGGCAATCACCCTCGACGACGCCGACGAACTCGCCTGGGTGGACGTCTCATCCGGGCAGGACGACGTGATCATCGCCACGGCGCAGGGCATGCTGGCGCGCTTCGCCGAGAGCGAGGTCCGGGCCATGGGTCGCGATGCGGCCGGTGTCATCGGCATCCGGTTGCTCAAGAAGGCCGACGATCGGGTCGTCGCGATGAGCGTGGTGCAGCCGGCCGCCGATCTCCTCGTGCTGTCCGAGACCGGCTACGGCAAGCGCGTCCCGCTGACCGAGTTCCGACTGAAGCACCGCGGCGGGCAAGGCGTACGACTGATCGCCCTGGAGGGCCGCAAGACCGGCGTCGTGTCGGCCGTCCAGCAGGTCACGGAGCTGGACGAGGAGCTGGTCCTCATCTCGGCCCATGGCCAGGTCGTGCGCACCGAGCTCAACTCGATCAACCGCTACTCGTCGGGGGCCCGAGGGGTCATCGTGATGCGCATGAACGAGGGCGATCGGGTGGTGGGCATCGCGGCGTTCCGTCCGGGGCTGGCGGAAGGGCGCGACACCAGCGACAATGGCGACTCGGGATCGGGCGTTGCCAGAGACGGTGGCGCTGCAGGCGCCGGCGTCGACGGCGCTGGCTCCGGACCGGAACGCGGCGCCTGAGCGGCGCGTCCCGGAACGGCGAACGGAAGGAGTCCCCCGTGTACGCGGACCAGTTCGAGATCTACCACGGCAACTCGAACCCGGATCTCGCCCGGAAGATCGCCCGCTACCTCGGTGCCGAGACTGGCCGCCTCGATGTCTTCCAGTTCGCGAACGACAACATCTTCGTCAAGATCCTGGACAACGTTCGGGAGAAGGACGTGTTCATTGTCCAGCCGACCTGCCGGCCGGTGAACGACGCGATCATGGAGCTCCTGATCATGATCGACGCCTTCAAGCGGGCCAGTGCGGGCCGGATCACCGCGGTCGTCCCGTACTACGGGTACGGGAGGTCGGACAAGAAGGACCAGCCGCGCGTGCCGATCACGGCCCGTCTGGTCGCCGATATGATCACGGTCGCCGGGGCGGACCGGGTCCTCACGATGGACCTCCACCAGGGTCAGATCCAGGGGTTCTTCAACATCCCCGTGGACGAGCTGACCGCCGTGCACATCCTGTCGAACTACTTCAAGCACAAGCAGCTCGAGGATCTGGTCGTGGTCACGGACCTTGGGTTCGCCAAGCGAGCTCGCGCCTTCGCCGAGTTCCTCGACGCACCGCTGGCCATCATCGAGAAGCGGCGAGTCGGGAACCTTGACCGGGCCGAGCTGATGAACGTCATCGGCGACGTCCGCGGCCGACGGGCCATCGTCGTCGACGACGAAATCGATACCGGCGGGACGTTGTCCGAGACGGTCCGGGCCCTCGAGCGAGAGGGTGTGACCGAGATCTATGCCTGCGCTACTCACGGCATCCTGTCCGACCCGGCGATCGAGCGGATCGCTGAGTCCTCGATCCGCGAGGTCGTCCTCACGGACACCGTGCCCCTACCCCCGGCGAAGCGGATCCCCCAGATCACGACGCTCTCGATTGCCCCGCTGATCGGCGAAGCGATCAAGCGGATCCATCGGGGCGAATCGGTCGGTGCCCTCTTCAGCAGCGAAGTCGAGTTCACCCAGGAAATGCTCCTCTGGGAGGACGGGGTCGCCAAGACACTCGATGTTCGGGGCGAGCCGGGCGATGCCCCAGGTGACGACGACCTCGCATCGACGCGGCTGGCCGCGAGCCGGACGGGAGATCGATGAGCCTGCAGTTGCACCGACCCGATGGCAAGGGCGGGCTCGAGCCGCGCCCGGTGATCGAGCGTGACTGGCGCCGCCAGCTCCGCTCCCAACGCTGGGGCGCCGCACTCGGCAAGGGTCGACTGCCGGAGCTTGGCAACCCGGAGATGAACCCGACGTCGATCGGGCGATCGGTGGCTTTCTGGCTCGTCCTCGCCGCCGCCACCTTCGGCGCGCTCGTTGTCGGCTACGGAAGCGGATTCTGGCACCTGGCGGGCTAGCCCGGCGGCGTGCATCCTCGATCTCGAGGCTCCTCCGCTAGACTGCGTTGGCCATGCTCGGATTCCTGTCCCGCTTCGTTGACTCGAACGATCGAGAACTGAAGCGGTTCCAACCCCTCGTCGAGGCCGCCAACGGCCTCGAAACCGAGATCCAGGCGCTCTCCGCCGAGGAGATGCGCGCCCGGATCGCGGAATTCCGCGCTGAGATCGTGGAGGTCGCCGTCCCGGATGAGCCGTCCGAGGACGAGCGCCATCATCCCGAACTCGAGCGGCGTCGAGAGATCGCCAAGGCACGCCGGAAGCGGGAAAACGAGCGGATCCAGGCGGCTCTCGATGACATCCTGCCGGAAGTCTTCGCGATGGCCCGCGAGGCCATGAGCCGGACGCTCAAGATGCGTCATTTCGATGTCCAGCTGCTCGGCGGCGCCGTCCTCCATCAGGGCAAGATCGCCGAGATGAAGACGGGTGAGGGCAAGACCCTCGTCCCGACCCTGGCGGCGGCACTCAACGCGCTGGTCGGACGCGGCGTCCACCTCGTGACCGTCAACGACTACCTGGCCCGTCGCGATCCGCAATGGATGGGCCCGGTGTTCCATTACCTGGGTTTGAGCGTCGGGATGATCACCCACGACGCCTCATTCGTGTTCGAGCCCGGGTACCCGACCAACGATGAGCGCCTGATCAACCTGAAGCCGGTGTCCCGGCGCGAAGCGTACGCGGCCGACATCACCTACGGCACGAACAACGAGTTCGGGTTCGATTACCTCCGCGACAACATGGTCACGGAGCTGAATGAGCGCGTCCAGCGCGAGCGCTATTTCGCCATCGTGGACGAGGTTGACAACATCCTCATCGACGAGGCCCGGACGCCGCTCATCATCAGCGGTCAGGCCGAGGAATCGGGCGATCTGTACTACCAGTTCGCCCGTCTGGTCCCCCGCCTGCAGGCCCGACCCGAAGGCGCCGAGGAGGGCGGCGACTACTTCGTCGACCTCAAGGATCGGGCCGTGTCACCGACGGAAGAGGGCATCGACCGGATCGAGAAGCTGCTCGGCGTCGAGAACCTGTTCGATGCGGATCCGCGTCTCGCCCGCCACTTCGAGCAGGCCCTCCGGGCGCACGCGCTCTACAAGCGCGACCGTGACTACATCGTCAAGGATGGCGAAATCATCATCGTCGACGAGTTCACCGGACGCCAGATGCCGGGGCGACGCTGGAGCGAGGGTCTCCACCAGGCTGTTGAGGCGCAGGAGGGGCTCCGGGTCCAGCGCGAGTCGGTCACGCTGGCCACGATCACGTTCCAGAACTACTTCCGGCTCTACGACAAGCTCGCCGGCATGACCGGCACGGCGATGACCGAGGCCGAGGAATTTCACAAGATCTACAAGCTTGAGGTCGTGGCGGTCCCGACCCACCGGGACATGATCCGGGCGGATGGGACCGACCTCGTCTACCGCAACGAAGACGGAAAGTTCCGGGCGGTGATCGACGAGATCGCGGAGATGCAGGAGGCCGGACGGCCCGTCCTCGTCGGCACCGTCTCGGTCGAGACGTCGGAGCGCCTCGGCGAGCTGCTTGGCCGGCGAGGGATCAAGCACGAAGTCCTGAACGCCAAGTTCCACGAGCGCGAGTCCGGGATCATCGCCCAGGCGGGCAAGACGGGCGCCGTGACGATCGCCACGAACATGGCCGGGCGCGGCACGGACATCCTGCTCGGCGGCAACCCGGCCGGCCTCGCCTCGGACATGCTCCACCAGCGGGGACTCAATCCCGCCGAGGTGGACGCAGCGATCTACGACGAAGCCCTCGCCGAGGCCAAGAAGATCTGCGACGAGGATCACCAGCGGGTCGTCGAGGCCGGTGGCCTGCACATCATCGGCACCGAGCGCCACGACAGCCGGCGGATCGACAACCAGCTCCGCGGTCGAGCCGGACGTCAGGGCGACCCGGGATCCTCCCGGTTCTACCTTTCGTTGAACGACGACCTCATGAAGCGCTTCGCCTCTGATCGCGTCACCTCGATCATGGAGCGACTTGGCCTGGATGACGACACCTATATCGAATCCGGGATCGTGGGCAAGACAATCGAAAGTGCCCAGTCCCGCGTCGAGGGCTTCAACTTCGATATCCGCAAGCGTGTCGTCGAATACGACGACGTCATCAGCCGCCAGCGCGAGACGATCTACGCCGAGCGGGACAAGGTTCTTCGAAACGAGGACCTGACCGACACGGTCCGGGCCTTCCTCGAGGAGGAGGTGGACGCGCTCGTCGCCAGCCATCTGAGCGGAACCGTCGAGGAATGGGCCATGGAGGGCCTGCTCGAGGCGCTCAAGCGGATGGGGGTCGGGCCGGACGAGATCAGCGAGGATGGGCTGTGGGAGCTTCGGACGAGCGAATCGATCACCGCCCACCTGCACGAGCTGGTCCAGGCCAAGCTGGATGCCCGTGAGGCCGAAGTTGGCGAGCAGTGGTCCATGGTCGAGCGCTTCGTGCTCCTTCGGACGATCGACTCCCTGTGGGTCGAGCACCTCACCGAGATCGACGACATGCGCCGTGGCATCGGCCTGCGTGGCTACGCCCAGGAGGATCCACTGAACGCGTTCCGCAAGGAGGCCTTCCGCCTCTACGAGGAACTCGGCGGGTTCATTCGTCACCAGGTCGCCAGCACGATCTTCCGGGTCACGGTCACCGAGCAGCCGGCGCCCCCGCCGGGCGGGGTGTTTCCAATGTCCGGGCCACGGCAGGCGGCGCGGCCGTCCTCGGCGACCGATGGCGTCGCCGGAGCGCTCAGCGCGGGCAGGCTCGCCGGCGCCACCGGGGCTGGGACGACCCTGGCCGGCGCCGGCATTCCCGGTGCTCGACCGTCGCTGCCGGGCGTTGGCCAGCAGGCGCGGCCCGGACACACGCCGACGGGCGAGAAGATCGGCCGCAACGACCCCTGCTGGTGCGGATCGGGCCTGAAATACAAGAAGTGCCACGGTCGCTGACCCGTACGGATAGCTGACCCGGGAGGAGAGGCGAGTCGCGGTCGCTGATAGAAGCCCGGCTCCGACCCGGTTGTCGATCCGGCGCCGTAGGAGCGGGTTGAGGAATCTCAACTTCCCTCTTGGCGAACCGGCGCTCCACACCTATACTCCCGTCAACTTCCCGTGCTCCGGGACCGGAGTCCCACCCGCCAGCCCCCGCGCCCCGCCCGCCGTGCCCAAAGGTGTGTTGAGAGAGGGACTTGTGAAGCAGGCTGAGGAAGCAAGCTTCGTCGATCTGATCGCGTGCGAGCGCGATTGCCGGAACTGCAGTTATGCCGCGGCCCTCGATTGCGACGGCAACTGCGGTGTCTGCCCCCACAACGGCTACTGCCCCTGCGTGAACCCCGTCGTCGCCCGGAGCAAGTCGGCTCTCCGACTGATCGAGCTCCGTCCGATCCTGCTCCAGGATCTCCAGGTCCGAAACTGATGGACGGCGCCTCCATCGCGGACCTCGCGGAGCGGATCCGGTCGACCTCGGGGCGTCTTTGACCTCGGGGCCAAGGAAGCACGCCTAGCGTCGCTTGACGCTCGCGCCGGCGACCCCGCGTTCTGGGACGACCAGCGCACAGCGCAATCCGTCCTTCGTGAGGCTGAGGGCCTGCGCGACGAACTCATCCTGTGGCGAGGGATCGAGAAGCGCGTCGACGACCTTGAAGAGCTGCTTTCCCTGCTCGAGACGTCGCCGGACGCGGAGATCCAGAAAGAGGTCGAGCGCGAGGCCGATGATCTCGCGGCCGTCTTCGGTCGCGAGCGGACCCTCTTGCTGTTCTCTGGCGACTATGACTCCAAGAACGCCGTCCTCACCATCTCGGCCGGTGCCGGCGGCACTGAGGCCACAGATTGGGCGGAGATGCTCTTGCGCATGTACCTGCGCTGGGCGGAGCGGCACCGCTTCAAGACCGACGTCGTGGATGCCACCGAGGGAGAGCAGGCGGGCATCAAGAGCGCGACCGTCACGGTCGCGGGTCGGAACGCCTTCGGCTGGCTGCGAGCCGAGCGCGGGGTCCACCGACTCGTCCGAATCAGTCCCTACGATGCACAGAACCGACGCCAGACGACGTTCGCCCTGGTCGAGATCATGCCCGAGGCCGACGACGACGTCGCCATCGAGTTGAACTGGGATGAGATTCGAGTGGACACGTTCCGATCGTCCGGTGCCGGTGGGCAGCATGTCCAGAAGACCGAGTCTGCGATCCGGCTCACGCACCTCCCGACCAACATCGTGGTCACCTGTCAGAACGAGCGGTCGGCCGTCCAGAACCGCGAGCTCGCCATCCGGGTCCTGAAGTCCCGCCTGCTCGAACTTGAACTCGAGAAGCGCGAGGACGAGCTCCGCAAACTCCGCGGTGAACACGTCACCGCCGGGTGGGGCAATCAGATCCGGAGCTACGTGCTGCACCCGTATCAGATGGTCAAGGACCTGCGGACCGGATATGAGACCTCGAACACCGGCGCCGTGCTGGACGGGGACCTCGACAACTTCATGCAGGCAGAGCTCGAGCGCCTGGCCACCGGGCGACCTCCATCGGCCAGCGGAGCCGACCTGGCCGACGACCCGGAGTGAGCACGCTGGACGGCATCGCCCTGCGCGCCGCGGCGGGCGAGGATCTGTCAACCTGCGAGGCGATCTGGCGAGACGGCCTCAATGACTACCTGCTGCCGCTCGGGCAGATGGAGATCCCGCCCGACAACCCGTCGGTCCGGGGGCTGCACGCCCATCTCCTGGAGACCGATCCCGACCTCTTCCGCGTCGCCACGCGACCCGACGGCGCGGGCGTGGAGCAGCTCGTCGGCTTCACTGCCGCCGTTCGACGAGGGCCGGTCTGGTTCCTGTCCATGCTCTTCGTCCGACCCGGTACGCAGCTGAGCGGCATCGGTCGCGCCCTCCTGGACTCGGTCGTCCCGACGGACGATGCCACCCTGGTGGTGGCGACCGACGCTGCCCAGCCGATCTCGAATGGGCTGTACGCATCCTTCGGAATGTCGCCGCGGATGCCCATGTTCAATCTCGTCGGCCGGCCCCATCGGCCGGGGAGCCTGCCCGATCTGCCGGACGGGGTCAGCGCGGCTCGCTTTGACGCCTCCGCCCCCGCCGAACGCGATCACGCCCTGGAGGCCGACCTGGCGGAGCTGGATCGGGTCGTCCTTGGCTTCGACCACGCCGAGGATCACGCGTTCTGGCGCCGGCAGGGACGGATCGGCTTTGCCTACCGTGACGGCAGCGATCGCCTGGTCGGCTACGGCTACGCCTCCGAAGTAGGTCGCATCGGGCCGGTCGCCGTTCGAGACGCGGCGCTGCACGCTCCGGTCGTGGCGCATCTGCTCGAGGCGGTCCCGCCCCGCGGCGCGTCCGCGATCTGGATCCCCGGCGAAGCGGGCCCGACCATGGGGCTGTTGCTCCGGGCCGGCCTGCGGATCGAGGGATTCCCAGTGCTGCTCTGCTGGTCCCGACCGTTTGCCGACTTCGGACGCTACCAGCCCGCTTCGCCTGGCCTGCTCTAGGAGGTTGGGGAACGACCCCGAGGCACGGTTGCCGGTCTCAAGGAGGCGGTGGTAGCCTCATCCTCGACGTGGCTCCCTCCGAAGTGCCCCGGGCCCGGAGTCTCGCGAGGTCGCGGCGGTTTTCGGACGATCGCTGCGCACAACCGCGGAGCCAAGCTTGACCACGACAGCGGCGGATGCCCGGCCACCGGACGTTCTCGTCTTCAACGACGTCACCAAACGCTATCCGAATGGCCGCGAGGCGCTGATTGACATCGATCTGGTCATCCCCGAAGGCGATTTCGTCTTCCTCGTTGGGCCCAGCGGGGCGGGCAAGTCCACGCTCATGAAGTTGATCATCAGGGATGAACTTGCGACCCATGGACAGGTCTCCCTCGACGGGGAGGACCTCGCTCGCTTGCCTCGCCGGAAGGTTGCCCGCGTTCGGCGCAAGATCGGGGCCGTCTTCCAGGATTTCAAGCTGCTGCCCTCCAAGACGGCTCGTGAGAACGTGGCCTTCGCGCTCGAGGTCACCGGCACCCCGCGCGGCCGGATCGGACCGGCCGTTGATCGTGCCCTGCGACTCGTTGGGCTGAACGCGCAGGCGGATCAATTCCCCCGCCAGCTGTCGGGCGGCGAGCAGCAGCGGACGGCCATCGCTCGCGCCCTCGTCCACGACCCGCGGCTGGTCATCGCCGACGAGCCGACCGGCAACCTCGACCCACTCATCAGTTGGGAGATCATCCAGCTCCTGCTGCGGATCAACCAGCTCGGGGTGACCGTGCTCATGGCAACCCACAACGCCGAGGTCGTCAGCGCCCTGCGGAAGCGGGTCGTTGCCCTCGAGGAGGGTCGGATCATCCGCGACGAGGTCGGTGGCCGATACCACCGCCAGGGCTGATCTCATGTTCCGCTTCCTGATCTTCAGCCTGTCGCGGGCCTTCCAGGGCTTCTGGCGGAACGGCGCGATGAGCATCGCGGCGACCGCGACGATGACCCTGATGCTCCTGCTCCTGTCCGGGTTCTTCATCGTCCAGAGCGGGCTGCTGGCCGGTCTCCAGTTCGTCGAGCAGAAGGTCGAGGTGGTGGCCGATCTCCGCACGGCCGCAACGGACGCGGAGATCGAGAGCCTGCGCCTGCGCGTTGCGGCCCTGCCCGAGGTACGTGACGTCACCTTCGTCTCCCGCGACGACGCGCTGCTGCGCTTCCGGGCCGCGAGGGCCGCCCAGGGCGAGGAGGACCTCACCGCCTACCTCGACTCGAACCCGCTCCACGCGAGCCTCGAGGTCAAGCTGCGCAATCCGTCCGACTTCGCCGCCGTGACCGAGACGCTTCGGGCCGACCCATTGGTTGAGCGGGTCAAGAACATCACCGACCTCGTCAACCGCGTGCTCACGGTCACGGAATTCCTGCGCACGGCTGGGGTCGTGATCCTCGCCGTCATCGCGGCCATCGTCCTGTTCATCGTCATCAATACGATCCGGCTCGCGGTCGTCGCCCGGGCCGAGGAGATCGAGGTCATGCGCCTGGTCGGCGCCTCGGACGCCTTCATTCGCTGGCCGTTCGTGTTCGAGGGCGCGCTCGTGGGGCTCCTGGGGGCCGGCGTCACACTCGCCGTGATCGCGGCGGCCGCCGACCCGTTGAGCAACTTCATGTACGAGTTCTTCCGCGTGCTCCCGATCCGCGTCGGGGCCATCGCGCGGGACGTTGCCGTGCTGGTGATCGGCTCCGGCGTCGGTCTCGGCGTCCTGGGGGCCTTCGTGTCGGTCCGGACCTATCTCATTCGCTGAGCCGGCCTCGGTCAGCGCCAATAGCCTCGAGGGCAGACGCGACGAGCGTACGATCGGCAGGTCCCGTGTAGGCTTTCCCCGCCCTCCATCAGGACCGGCATCTGCGGGCCAAACGGGGCCCGCTGCCACCCATTGAGGAAACGCCAAGCCATGCTTCCCGACGCCTCGCTCCCTGCCGATCAGGACCCCTCTGTGCCCGGCGGCGATCTCTCACTCGAAACAGCTGTGGCCGCACCGGCAGCGAGTAGCGCGTCGCGCGCCCAGGGCCGGGGGAGCCGTGGCGGGCTCATCCTTGGCCTGGCCGTCGTCCTGGTGGTCATTCTCAGCGGCGGCGCCCTGTTCGCGTCGGGCTACGTCCTCGGCCAGCGCGAGGCAGCGCAGCCCGGCACCCCGGCGTCCGACGAAGCCGCCTTCCAGCCGTTCTGGGACGTCTACAGCGCGATCCGGGATCGCTACGCGCTGGGGCCCGTCGACACGAAACTGCTCGTCGAGGGCGCCATCAAGGGAATGGTCCAGGCCGTCGGCGACCCCTACTCCACGTACCTCACCTCGGACGAGTTCCGCAACACGCTGCAGGGCATTTCCGGCGAATTTGAGGGCATCGGCGCCGAGATCGGCACCGTCGATGCGGCGGGCGCGACAACCGACTGCGCGGAGTTCGGCCCCGATTGCCGCCTCGTGGTGGTCGCGCCGCTGGACGGCAGCCCGGCAGCGAAGGCGGGCCTGAAGCCCGGCGACGTAATCGACCGGGTGGACGGCTCGACACTCGACGGCCTGACGCCGGATCAGGCGCGCGACCGGATCCGAGGCAAGAAGGGCACGACCGTCGTCCTTTCGATCGTGCGAGCAGGTGTCGCACCATTCGATGTGACCATCACCCGCGATGTCGTCCATCAGCGAGAGGTCATCACCCGGGACCTGGCCGACGGGACCATCGCCTACATCCGGCTGACCGGCTTCTCCGACAACGGCGCGACCGTCTTCGACGAGGCGATCAAGACGGCCCTGAGCAAGGGCCAGACCCGGATCATCCTCGACCTGCGTGGAAACCCAGGCGGTTTCGTGACCGCGGCACGCGCCGTCGCCAGCGAGTTCATTGCCAGCGGGCCTGTCTTCTGGGAGGAGGATGCCCAGGGCAATCTCACCGCATCGCAGAGCCTCGGCAAGGGCGAGGCCACGGATCCAAAGCTGCAAGTCGCGGTCCTCATCGACCGTGGGAGTGCATCGGCCAGTGAGATCGTCGCGGGCGCGCTGCAGGACACGGGGCGGGCCACGCTCATTGGCGAAACGTCCTACGGAAAGGGCACGGTCCAGACCTGGATCGAGCTGGACAACGATTCCGGCGGCGTCAAGCTGACGGTCGCCAAGTGGCTGACCCCGGACAAGCGCTGGATTCACAAGGTTGGGCTGGTCCCGGACATCGTCGTCGACGTGCCGACGGATACGCCGCCCGACCAGGATCTGGTCCTCGATCGGGCGGTCGAGTTCCTGTCGGGCTCGAGTGCTGCTCTGGGTGCCCTTGATCGAGCCGCCTGAGGCCCCGTCGTTTGTCTGGTTGCCATCGCCCGCGCCATGGGCTACGGTACCCGCGAACGAAAGGAGGTGATGTGCAGTGTCGTATCACAGTCGCTGCACCACCTCGCCGGAGCTGACCGTCTAACCGGTCTTCCGCGCGGGTGGAAGCCGCAAACGAACGCCGGTCCGAGAGGGCCGGCGTTCTGCGTTCGAAACGAGCCGGATCCCCACCCTCGGTGCTCCCGCGCCGGCCGGCTCATCCAAGGAATTGCGGGCGCCTGATCAGGATCAGCCCCACCAACGGACAGGAGCACCGCCCGACATGGGCGAACAGACCATCGCCCAGAATCGACGAGCCCGCCACGAGTTCTCGATCGAGGACACCGTGGAGGCGGGTATCGCCCTGTTCGGGACCGAGATCAAGAGCATCCGCGCCGGCAAGGTCAACCTGTCGGATGCTTTCGCGCGCATCGATCGCGGGGAGGCATGGCTGATCGGCGCACACATCGCCCCGTGGGAGAGCGCGAGTCGGTACAACCACGAAGCCAAGCGGGAGCGCAAACTCCTCCTGCATCGAGCCGAGATCGATCAGCTGCTCGGCAAGACCAAGGCGAAGGGCCTGACCCTGGTCCCGCTCCGCCTGTACATCACGGGTCG
>JAQBHC010000203.1:0-15676 GCA_032128175.1 Chloroflexota bacterium
CGAACGCGCGGTACTCGGACACTCCCTTGAGCGCCAGGTACTTCGTGATCGCCGCGGTCAGCGACGTCTTGCCATGGTCGATATGGCCGATCGTGCCGATATTCACGTGCGGCTTGTTGCGCTCGAACTTCTTCTTGGCCATCGTGGCGTGCTCCTGGTCTTGTGCCGACGGACGTTAGGAAACGCGTGACTTGGCGACGAGTTCCTGGGCCAGATTGCCCGGGACCTCGGCGTAATGGGACAACTCCATCGAGTAACTCGCTCGACCCTGGGTCATCGACCGCAGGTCCGTGGCGTACCCGAACATCTCAGCGAGCGGAACGGCTGCTCGCACGACCGTGGTCGTGCCGCGGTTCTCCGTCCCCTCGACGATCCCCCGACGACTGTTGAGGTCGCCGATGACATCACCCATGAATGATTCAGGCAAGGTGCACTCGACCCGCATCATGGGTTCGAGGATCGTCGGGCTTGCCTTTTCGACGGCGTCTTTCAGGGCCATGGAGGCCGCAATCTTGAACGCCATCTCCGACGAGTCCACCTCATGGTACGACCCATCGTGGACAATCGCCCGAACGTCCACCATCGGGAAGCCGGCGTAGACGCCGGTCTCGACCGTTTCGCGGATGCCCTGATCGATCGCCCGCATATATTCGCGCGGGATGGTCCCGCCAACGATCTTGTCGACGAACTCGTAGCCGGAGCCCTTTTCGCCGGGCTCCAGGGTCAGGATCACGTGACCGTACTGGCCCTTGCCGCCGGTCTGGCGAATGAACCGCCCGTTGCCTTCGGCTCGCCGCCGGATCGTCTCGCGGTAGGAAACCTGCGGGCGGCCGACGTTTGCGGCAACCTTGAACTCGCGGACCATGCGATCCACGAGAACGTCCAGATGCAGCTCGCCCATGCCGGCGATGAGGGTCTCGCCGCTCTCTGGGTCCGTCTTGACCCGGAAGGTCGGATCCTCCTCGGCCAGACGCTGCAGGGCGATGCCCATCTTGTCCTGGTCGGCCTTGGTCTTGGGCTCGATCTTGACCTCGATGACCGGCTGCGGGAACGTGATCGTCTCGAGCAGGATCGGGTGCTCCAGATCCGACAGCGTGTCGCCGGTGAAGGTGTCCTTGAGCCCGACGATCGCGGCGATATCGCCGGCGTAGACCTCGTCGATCTCCTCGCGGTGATTTGCGTGCATCTGAAGGATTCGACCGACGCGCTCGCGCTTGCCCTTGGCCGTGTTGAGGACGTACGAACCCGCCTTGAGGGTGCCCGAGTAGACCCGGAAGAAGGCGAGCTTGCCGACGAAGGGGTCGGCCGCGATCTTGAAGGCCAGGGCCGAGAACGGCTCCTTGTCGTCAACCAGGCGGACGAGCTCCTCGTCCGTACCGGGGCGCAGGCCGATGGTCGGCGGGACATCGAGCGGCGACGGCAGGAATGCGGTCACAGCGTCGAGCATCGGCTGGACGCCCTTGTTCTTGAGGGCTGATCCGGTCAGGACCGGGACGAACTTCGACTGGAGCGTCCCGAGTCGGAGCCCGTGGCGGATTTCCTCGACCGTCAGGGCCTCTCCCTCGAGGTACTTGTGGGTCAAGGCGTCATCGGCATCGGCTACGGCCTCGACCATCCGCTCGCGGTGCTTCGCGGCTTCGGCCTTGAGGTGCTCCGGGATCTCGACCACGTCGATCTGGATGCCCATATCATCGCGATAGAGGATTGCCTTCATCTCGATGAGGTCCACGACCCCCTCGAACTTGTCCTCGATCCCGATCGGGATCTGGATCGGCACCGGTCGCGCCCCGAGGCGGTCCACGATCATGTCCACGCAGCGCCAGAAATCGGCGCCGGTGCGATCGAGCTTGTTGATGAAGCAGATGCGTGGGACCGAGTAACGATCGGCCTGACGCCAGACGGTCTCGGACTGCGGCTCGACACCGGCGACGCCGTCGAAGATCACGACTGCGCCATCGAGGACGCGGAGGCTCCGCTCGACCTCAACCGTGAAGTCCACGTGCCCGGGCGTATCGATGATGTTGATACGATGGTCGTTCCAGTGGCAGGTTGTTGCCGCGGCAGTGATGGTGATGCCGCGCTCCTGCTCCTGGGGCATCCAGTCCATCGTCGCCGCGCCCTCGTGGACCTCGCCGATCTTGTAGATCTTCTTGGTGTAGTAGAGGATCCGCTCGGTGACCGTGGTCTTGCCAGCGTCGATATGGGCGATGATTCCGATGTTGCGCGTACGCGCAAGCGAGACCTGCCGTGTCACGATCCGGGCCTTTCCCGATCTACCACTTGAAGTGGCTGAAGGCCTTGTTCGCCTCAGCCATCTTGTGGGTGTCCTCGCGCCGCTTGACCGCGGCGCCGAGATTATTCATGGCGTCCACGAATTCGGCCGCGAGCTTCTCGCTCATGCTCTTGCCGTTTCGCTTCCGGGCAGCCTGGACCAGCCAGCGCACACCGAGTGACAGGCGACGATCGCCGCGGATCTCGACCGGGACCTGGTATGTCGCGCCGCCGACGCGTCGGGGCTTGACCTCGATGATCGGGGTCGCATTGCGCAGTGCCGACTCGAGGACCTCGATGCCGGGCCGCTTGGCCGACGCCTCGGCGCGGGCCAGCGCCTGACGCAGGATTCGCTCGGCCAGGTTCTTCTTGCCGTCGGTCATGAGCTTGGCGTGAAACCGCGCCGTGGTCCGGTTGACCGGGATCTGCTCGTACTTGGACTTGCGAGGAATGCTGGCTCGACGGGGCATAGCTAGCGCTTCCCGCCGACGGCCGCGGCAACCTTGGCCCCGTACTTGGAGCGGCCCTGCTTGCGATCACGCACACCGGCCGCATCGAGGGTCCCGCGGATGATGTGGTACTTGACCGACGGGAGGTCCTTCACGCGCCCACCGCGCACGAGCACGACCGAGTGCTCCTGCAGGTTGTGGCCGATCCCGGGGATGTAGGCCGTGACCTCCATCTGGTTCGTGAGGCGCACGCGCGCGATCTTCCGAAGGGCCGAGTTCGGCTTCTTCGGCGTCATCGTCCGAACCTGCAGGCAGACGCCCCGCTTCTGGGGGGCACCAGGAATCGACACCTGACGCTGCCGGAGGCTGTTCCAGTTCTTGCGCATCGCGGGAGCCTTGATCTTCGAGATCTTGGGCTTTCGACCGTGGCGCACGAGCTGGCTGATTGTCGGCACGAAGACGCTACTCCCTTCAGGTTTCTTTTCGGTCGGTGCGGCTACGAGCCGCGAGGTCGACCCGCCGGGTTTCGGACCCTCGGCGAGGACCCAGTCCCATCCCTTGATGGGGGTTTCCGGTGAGCGGATCGACGGTCATGTCGAACGCCGCCCCTTCCGGAGCCACGATCGCGGAGTGTAGCAATCCGGCCTCTCCGGTGTCAACCGTGGCCGGTCTTCAAGGACGGCGCTCCCGAGCCGGGGCGCCGTCCGTGAGGTCAGTCCCTGGATTCGGCGGCCGCCTCGCCCTGGAGGAGCGGATTGGTGTCCGGATCGATGTCCTCTTCCGACCCACTCCCGGCGTCGGCCAGGAACGGGTTGAACGCATCGTCGCTTGAGCCGGCATTCGTCGCCGCGCGGGCCATGCCCGCCGCGTCGTCGTCGTCGGGTCGCCCGGCCCCATCCTCGAGGAACGGGTTGTAGCGCTCGCCGCCATCCTCGAGGGCCTCGCCCGCGAGTGCCTCAATCGCTGCTCGCCGATCCGACTCCTTGCGCGCCGCCAGGTTGGCAGGCGCTCCGGAACCGGCCGGGATCAGCTTGCCGATGATCACGTTCTCCTTGAGGCCGATCAGGTGGTCCTTGGCGCCGTTGATGGCAGCCTCGGTCAGTACCCGGGTCGTCTCCTGGAAGGACGCTGCGGCAAGGAAGCTTGAGGTGTTCAGCGAGGCCTTCGTCACGCCCAGCAGGACGGCCTGCGCGGTCGCCGGCTCGCCCCCCTCCGCGAGGACGCGATTGTTGACCTCTTCAAAGGCAAGCCGATCGATGAGCTCGGTCGGCAGCAACTCGCTGTCGCCCGGCTGGTCAATGCGGACCTTCCGCAGCATCTGCCGGACGATGATCTCGATGTGCTTGTCGTTGATGGTGACGCCCTGGCTGCGGTAGACCTTCTGGACTTCCTTGACCAGGTAGCGCTGGACCGCATCGCGGCCCCGGGTGTCGAGGTATTCCTGCGGGTTGATGGGGCCGTCCGTGATCGCGTCGCCGGCACGAATGTCCTCGCTGTCGGCCACCAGCAGCCGCGCATTGTGAGGAATGCCGTACTCACGCTCGACGATGTCCTCGGCGCGGACGACGAGCCCCTCGTCGGTCCGAGCGAGGAAGCCCGCGACAGGCGCCGTGACTTCGACGACTGGATCCCCGGCAACGCGTGCGATGACCTGTCCGACATCGACCAGATCGCCCGGTGCGGCCAGCAGCTCGGCATCGGGGGGCAGCACCAGCGTCGAGTCATATGCCTCGCGGCTGGTGACCTTGACCTTGGTGGTCGTGCCTTCCCGAAGGACCGAGACCGACCCATCAATGTGGCTGATCTCCGCCTTGCCCTTCGGGACTCGGGCCTCGAAGAGCTCCTCGACGCGCGGCAGGCCGGCGGTGATGTCCAGGCCGGCGACACCGCCGGTATGGAACGTCCGCATGGTCAGCTGCGTGCCCGGCTCGCCAATCGACTGCGCCGCGATGATGCCAACGGCCTCGCCGGTGCCGACCATCTTGCCGGTGGCGAGATTGCGCCCGTAGCAGCGACGGCAGACGCCGTAGCGGGCCTCACAGGTCAACGGCGAGCGGACGAGTACTTCGTCAATCCCGGCAGCCTCAATGGCCATCGAGATCTCCTCGGTCATGAGCTCATTTCGATCGACCAGGAGCGGCGGGTTCTTGGCCTTGCTGGCCGGGTTCGGAAGCGGGGCCGCCGACAGCCGACCGACGAGACGCTTGCGGAACTCCTCCCGAACGCTCTGGCGGGTGCCATCGTCGGTAGCCGGCCAGGTGGCCCCGGTCATGTCCGCCGTGTCGGCGGCCGTGATCCAGCTCCCCTCTTCGGTCAGGCAGTCCTCATCGCGGGTGATGACATCCTGTGCAACATCGACGAGTCGTCGCGTCAGGTAGCCCGAGTCGGCCGTTCGAAGGGCCGTGTCGGCCAGACCCTTGCGGGCGCCATGCGTCGAGATGAAGTACTCGAGGACCGACATGCCCTCGCGGAAATTGCTGCGGACCGGAACGTCGATGATCCGACCGGACGGGTCGGCCATGAGGCCACGCATCGCGCCGAGCTGGCCGATGTTGCCCTTGTTTCCACGGGCACCGGAGTCGGTCATCATGCGCAGCGAGTTGTCCTCGCCGAGCGCTGACATCATCGCGTCGGAGATGTCCTTGGTCGTCCGCTGCCAGAGTTCGACGACCTGCTCGTAGCGCTCATCCTCGGTGATGAGGCCCTGCGAGAACTGCTTGTCGATATCCAACACGGCGCTGTCGGTCGCGGCCAACCGGGCGGTCTTGTCCACCGGCGTGACGATGTCCCAGAGGCCGATGGTCATGCCGCCTCGCGTCGCGAACTTGAAACCGACGTCCTTGATGCCGTCAACGAGCAGAGCCGTCTCGTCTGAGCCGAGAAGGCGGTAGCACTCATCGACGATGCGCTTCAGCTCGCTCCGCCTCATGGCCTGGTTCTTGAACCGAAGCCGGTCGGGAACGACCGCATTGAAGATGATTCGCCCGACCGTCGTGCGGACGCTTGTCGGACGGAGCTCGCCGGCCTCCTCGTCCCACGCACGGACCACTACGTCGATCGGCTCATGCAGGCCGACGGTGCTGGGAACATGGGTGTCAGAGGCGTTGGAGGCGTCTGAGCGGCGGCCGCTTGCCGTGGCGAGGCCACGCGCGGTCAACTCGTACGCGTACATCGCCTCCTCCTCATCGGAGAAGCTCCGCACGAACCCAGGGTTGGCGTCGCGTTCCATCGTCAGGTAGTAGCACCCAAGAACCATGTCCTGGGTCGGCGCCACGACAGGCGTACCGTCGGCCGGCGAGAGAAGGTTCGTGGACGACAACATCATCGTCCGCGCCTCTTCCTGGGCGGCCGCTGACAGCGGAACGTGGACCGCCATCTGGTCGCCGTCGAAGTCGGCGTTGAACGCCGTGCAGACAAGCGGATGGATCTGAATCGCGGAGCCCTCGACGAGGACTGGCATGAACGCCTGAATGCCCAGGCGATGGAGCGTGGGGGCGCGGTTCAGCAGGACCGGATGATCCTTGATGACTTCCTCGAGGACGTCCCAGACTTCGGGGCGGACGCGCTCGACGATGCGCTTTGCGCTCTTGATGTTGTGGGCGAATCCCTTCTCGACGAGCTGGCGCATGACGAATGGCTTGAACAGTTCGAGCGCCATCTTCTTGGGCAGCCCGCACTGATGGAGCTTCAGGTCCGGACCAACGACGATGACGGATCGGCCTGAGTAGTCCACGCGCTTGCCGAGCAGGTTCTGGCGGAAGCGGCCCTGCTTGCCCTTGAGCATGTCGCTCAACGACTTCAGGCGGTGATTGCCGGTCCCGGCTATGGCGCGGCCACGACGGCCGTTATCGATCAGGGCGTCGCACGCCTCCTGGAGCATCCGCTTCTCGTTGCGAATGATGATCTCGGGAGCCCCGAGCTCGAGCAGTCGCTTGAGGCGATTGTTCCGGTTGATGACGCGGCGGTAGAGGTCATTGAGGTCGGAGGTGGCGAACCGGCCGCCGTCGAGCTGAACCATCGGGCGCAGGTCGGGCGGAATGACCGGCAGGACGGACAGGATCATCCACTCGGGACGCGTGCCCGAGCGGCGGAACGCCTCGATCAGTCGGAGCCGCTTGATCGCCTTCTTGCGACGCTGGCCGGAGCTGGTCCGGACCTCGATGTGGAGGGTCCGAGCCAGCGACTCCAGATCCATCCGGCTGATGATGTCGCGCACGGCCTCGGCGCCCATACCTGCACTGAACAGACGGCCCCGGCCGGGCTGGTTGTAGCGCTCCTCGAGCGCCCGCATTTCGGTTTCGCCGAGGGTCGTCTGGGGCTTGATGCTCTCCAGTTCGTCACGCAGACGACGATTCTCTTCCTTCATCCCCTGCGCCTGGCCGGCCAGGTCCTCGCGCTTGGCCCGAATGGTGTCGTCCATCGCGGCCCGCAGGTCGGCGACCTTCTGATCGACGGCCGTGGCCTCGTCCCGCTCGCGGCTCTGGAGCTCGTCATTGACGCGCTCCGTCTCGGCCGACACGACGCTGCGCAGGCGCGCCACGGCTTCCTTGCCGCCCTTCTCCCCGGCCGCGACGATGACCTCGCCGGTCGGGGCGAAGACGATCGTCTCGTCGACGACGCCGGTCTTGAGTTCCTTCAGTTGCGCCTGGACAACCTGGGCGGCCGTCACGATCTCCTCGGTTCTGGCTGCCCGCTGGGCCTCCAGATCCGCCTTCGTGGTGGCGAGCGCGGCGAGCAACTCGTCCTTCTGCCGGGTGATCGTCGTGCGCAGCTCATCCTCGAGCTCGGACAGGGCCTGGCCGGACTTTCCGCCTCGCCCGGCGGCCTCCTCCTCGAGCTGAACCAGCAGCCGCCGACGCATGTCCTCGTCGACGTTGGTAACGATGAACAGGGCGAAGTAGAGGATCCGCTCCAGGTTACGAGGGCTGATGTCGAGCAGGATCCCAAGGCGCGAGGGCGTTCCCTTGAAGTACCAGATGTGGCTGACAGGGCTGGCCAACTGGATGTGGCCCATGCGCTCCCGGCGAACCTTGGAGCGGGTGACCTCGACGCCGCACTTGTCGCAGATGATGCCCTTGTAGCGGATTCGCTTGTACTTGCCGCAGTAGCATTCCCAGTCCTTCGTGGGACCGAAGATGCGCTCGTCGAAAAGACCATCCTTTTCCGGCGTGAGCGTCCGGGAGTTGATCGTTTCCGGCTTGGTGACCTCGCCTTTCGACCACTCCCGAATCTGATCGGGACTGGCAAGCGAGATGCGAATCGCGCTGAAGTTATTGACCTCGAGCATCGTTCTCCTCCGCGCCGCCGCCTGGCTCAGTGGCGCGATCCGGACCGGCTGCGAGCATCAGCGGGCCGGCCGGGTCCCGAAGACGCGTTTGGATTGGTGCTTCGTCAGTCCTCGAAGCCGGCGAGATTGATCCCACCGAGATCGGGGAGCAGATAACCGGAAGCGTCGTCCTCGGCCAACGGGATCTCCTCGTCGTTGTGATCGAGGATCTCGGCATTGAGCCCGAGGCTACGCAATTCCTTGATGAGGACCTTGAAAGATTCCGGCACGCGTGGCGGCTGGATCTCCTCGCCCTTGACGATCGCCTCGTACGTCTGGACGCGGCCCAGAACGTCGTCTGACTTGACCGTCAGCAACTCCTGAAGAATGTTCGCGGCGCCGTACGCCTCGAGTGCCCAGACCTCCATCTCGCCGAAGCGCTGGCCACCGAACTGGGCCTTGCCACCGAGCGGCTGCTGGGTGATCAGGCTGTACGGTCCGGTGGACCGGGCGTGGATCTTGTCCTCGACGAGGTGGTGCAGCTTGAGCATGTAGATGTAGCCAACCGTGATCGGCTGATCGAACAACTCGCCGGTGCGACCGTCTCGAAGCTCGATCTTGCCGTCTTCGGGCAGAGCCGTGTCCACGCCGTAGACCTGGTGCCGCGCCTCGCGAAGCTCGGTCCGGATCTGCTCCTCGGTCGCGCCGTCGAAGACCGCGGTTGCCGCCGTCTCGCCCTTGGCGTGGAGCGCCCACCCGAGGTGGGTCTCGAGGATCTGGCCGATGTTCATCCGGCTCGGAACGCCGAGCGGGTTGAGGATGATGTCGACCGGCGTTCCGTCCGGCAGGAACGGCAGGTCCTCCGACGGGAGCACCTTGGCGATGACGCCCTTGTTGCCGTGGCGTCCGGCCATCTTGTCGCCGACGGAGATCTTCCGCTTCTGGGCCACGGCGACGCGGACCAGCCGATTCACGCCGGGCTGGAGGTCGTCGTTGTTGTCCCGGCTGAATTCGCGAATCTCGACAACCTTGCCGCGCTCGCCGTGCGGCAGACGCAGTGAGCTGTCCTTCACCTCGCGGGCCTTCTCACCGAAGATCGCTCGAAGGAGGCGCTCCTCGGCGGTGAGCTCCGTCTCGCCCTTTGGCGTGATCTTGCCGACGAGAATGTCGCCGGGGCGGACTTCGGCGCCAATGTAGATGACACCTTCCTCGTCGAGGTCCTTGAGGGACTCCTCGCCGACGTTCGGGATGTCGCGGGTGATCTCTTCCGGGCCGAGTTTCGTGTCCCGGGACTCAATCTCATGCTTCTCGATGTGGATGCTGGTGAAGAGATCGTCGCGCACGAGGCGATCGCTGATCACGATCGCGTCCTCGTAGTTGCCGCCCTCCCAGCTCATGAACGCCACGAGGATGTTCCGGCCAAGCGCCAGCTCACCGTTCTGCGTGGACGAGCTGTCGGCGATGGCCTGCCCGGCGTGGACCCGGTGGCCGACGTCGACGATGGGCCGCTGGTTGATGCACGTGCCCTGGTTGCTGCGCACGAACTTCAGGAGGCGGTACTCGTCCAGCTCACCGGAGTCGACTTCGACCTGGATCCGCTCCGCGGTCACGCTGGTGACCACGCCCGCGCGCGTCGCGACGACGACCTGGCCGGAATCGCGAGCCGCGCGCTCCTCCATGCCAGTGCCGACGATCGGCGCTTCCGGCTCAAGGAGCGGCACGGCCTGCCGCTGCATGTTCGAACCCATCAGGGCGCGGTTGGCGTCGTCGTGCTCGAGGAACGGAATGAGCGCCGTTGCGACCGAGACGACCTGCTTGGGACTGACGTCCATGTACTCGATCTGGTCGGGCCGTGCCTCGGGGAACATGTCCCGGAACCGTGACGCGATCCGTTCTTCGATGAAGTGTCCCTCGGCATCCAGGCGCGAGTTGGCCTGTGCCACGAAGTGCTGCTCCTCCTCATCCGCCGGGAGGTATTCGATCTGATCGGTCACGATCGGGCGGATCGGGAAGGCGTTGGCCTTCTGGCGCTTGAGCTCGGCAACCGCGGCGGCCGTGAACTTCGCGCCCTTGGGCAGCACAACGGCGCCGCCCTTGGCGACGACGTCGGCCCCGGCCTCGAACGTAAGGAGGTCTCCGTCATCCCAGGCGACCGTCCGCTTGACGCGTCGATAAGGCGTTTCGATGAACCCGTAGCTGTTGATCCGGCCGTATGTCGCCAGCGAACCGATCAGGCCGATGTTCGGACCTTCCGGCGTCTCGATGGGGCAGATCCGGCCGTAGTGGCTGTGATGGACGTCCCGGACGTCGAACCCTGCGCGCTCGCGTGACAGGCCACCTGGCCCCAGGGCCGACAGGCGGCGCTTGGAGGTCAGCTCGGCCAGCGGGTTCGTCTGGTCCATGAACTGCGAGAGCTGGCTACCCCCGAAGAACTCCTTCATCGCGGCCACCACCGGCCGAATGTTGATGAGCGCGTTCGGGGTGGCCTTGTCGATCTCCTGGATCGTCATCCGCTCGCGGACGACGCGCTCCATCCGGAGGAGGCCGATCCGGAAGGCATTCTGGATCAGCTCGCCGTTGGCGCGGATGCGCCGGTTGCCGAGATGATCGATGTCGTCCTTCGGGTGGAGTCCCCGATTGCACTCGATCAGATGGCCGACGATCGCCGCGATGTCCTCGCGGGTGATCGTGCGCTCCTCGCGCGGGACCTCGATGCCCATGCGCTGGCCGACGCTCTCAAGCTTCTTGCCGAACTTGTAGCGGCCGACCCGACCGAGGTCATAGCGCCGGAAATTGAAGAACAGGCCCTCGACGAGCTGGCGGGCGTTGTCTCCGGTGGGCGGATCGCCGGGCCGCAGCTTCTTGTAGACCTCGATCAGTGCCTCGGACTGGGTGTGGGTAACGTCCTTGTCCAGGGTATTCGCGATGAAGGGGTGCTCCGGATCGATATCGATCGCGCTGAACAATGCGGCGATCTCTTCGTTCGTCTCGTAGCCGACGGCCCGCAGGAGGGTGGTCGCCGCGATCTTGCGCTTGCGGTCCACCTTGACCCAGAGCTGGTCCTTGTTGTTGGTCTCGAATTCGAGCCAGGCACCGCGGTTCGGGATGACCTTGGCGCTGAAGAGCATTCGGCCGGATGCCGGATCTTCGACCTCGCTGTAGTAGACGCCCGGCGAGCGAACGAGCTGGCTGACGACGACTCGCTCGGCACCGTTGATGACGAAGGTTCCGAGGGCCGTCATCCATGGGTAGTCACCCATGTAGACGCGCTGCCGCTGGATCTCGCCGGTCTCCTTGATGAGAAGTTCGACGTTCACGTACAGGGGCCGGCTGTAGGTCAGGTCCTTGGTCCGGCTCTCCCCCTCGGAGTACTTCGGCTCCCCGAATTCGTAGTCGAGGAACTGCAGCTCCATGACCTTGCCCGTGAAGTCCTTGATCGGACTGATCTCGTCAAAGAGGTCCCGCAGGCCCTTCTCGGTGAACCATTTGGACGACTCCAGTTGGAGCTCGATCAGGTTCGGAACGGGCAGAACCTCCGGGATTCGGGCGTAGCGCTTGCGCGCCGCCGACGAACTTGAGAAGGTCGACGAGTCAGCGGGAGACAGCATGAACGACGGCTCCTTAACGGAGGGCGTGGGGAGATGGGAGGGCCCGGCTCACAGAACGGCTAAGGATATCGCGAATCCTTGATCTGTCAAACGACCCGCGGTCGCGCCGCGGCTGCGAAGGCCGGTAGCTGTGACGCGACCGGCGGCAGCAGCAGCGCTGGCCGGACGGATCCAGGCGGCGGCGTCGAGCAGGCGCGGGTGCCAGCGCACTTCGAGGTGCGTGAGCAACAGCGCGTAGCCGGCAACGCCCGCCTGGTCCGTTCCGGACGCGCTACTTGATCTCGACCTTGGCGCCCTGCGCCTCGAGGGCGGCCTTGATCTTCTCGGCCTCGTCGCGAGTGACGCCTTCCTTGACCGCCTTGGGGGCTGCGTCAACGACGTCCTTGGCCTCCTTGAGGCCGAGGCCGGTCAGCTCGCGAACGACCTTGATGACGGGGATCTTGTTCGGCCCGATCTCCGTGAGCGTGGCCGTGAACTCGGTCTGCTCTTCTGCTGCGGGAGCAGCCTCGGCAGCGCCGGCCGATGGCGCCGCAGCCATGGCCATCGGTGCCGCGGCGGTCACGCCGAAGCGATCCTCGAACTTCTTCTTGAACTCGGACAGCTCGAGAACGGTCATTGACTCGAAGGCGGTGAGAAGCTGGTCAGCGGTGAGGTTCGGCATGGGATCTGTTCTCCTGTCGAATGGTGGGGGTTAAACGTTGAGTTCGTGGAAATCAGGCCGCAGCCGCGCGCTGGTCGGCCAGGGCTGCTACGAGACCAGCGACGTCGCGCAACGGCGCATCGAAGAGACCGGCCATCGTCGACATTGGAGCGGCGATCGCGCCGGCCACCTGGCTGAGCAAAACATCCCGTGAGGGAAGCGTTGCCAGGGTGATGACAGCGGCGGCGTCGATGGCTCGATCGCCGAGCAGGCCACCGGTAATCCGAACCTGCTTGAACGGCCGCACGGCTTCGATGACGGCCTTCGCCGTCGCGGCCTCATCCGTGCCGAAGGCGATGGCCGTCGGACCGATGAGGAGTGCGTCGAGCGCCGATCCGCGCGTGTCCGCGGCGGCGATCTTCATGAGCCGGTTCTTGACGACCTTGTACGTCACGGCCTGCTTGCGCAGGCTCCGGCGAATCTCGGCGATCTCCTTGACCGTGAGACCCCGGTATTCCGAGACGATGAGCGTTGGGCTCAGACTGAGCTGCTGTCGCAGCTCGTCGACAACCCGTCGCTTCGCTTCGGTTGGCATGGTGCCCTCCGTACTTCTGCGCGCAACCGGCGCGTGGCGGTGGGCGCGCGGCGTTTCCGCCGGAGCCCCTGCGACGGTCGCCGTTCCTGGCGATGCATTGACCGCAGGGGCTGCGCCCGCCCGCGATGGCGGAGGCATCCATGTTCCTGCCTCGGCGTGGTCACCGTCGTCCCCGGGCATTTCCCGGTCCGTGCCGATGGATCAAGTCCCGACCATCGCCGCGAGGCGGCGGCCGAAGGACCCACGCTGTCTGTAGCGGTCCGTCGTGTCTTGGTTCAGGCAACGCGCCTCTCGGCCGTCGCCACGTCTGGTTGGCGGGATGTCGCCCGCCGGCGAGCGATCAGGCCGTTGCGGCCGCCGCAAGGGTGCTTGGGATATCCACTCGGATGCCTGGCCCCATGGTGGTGGCGATCGAGAGGCTTCGAAGGTAGGTCCCCTTCGCGCCGGCCGGCTTCGCCCTATTGATCGAGTCGACAAGCAACGTCAGGTTCTCGACGATCTGGTCCGCTTCGAAGCTGACCTTCCCGATCGCGACATGCACAATGCCCGCCTTATCCACCTTGAATTCAACGCGGCCGGCCTTGACCTCGCGCACAGCGCGGTCCACATCGAAGGTGATCGTGCCGGACTTCGGGTTCGGCATCAGACCTCGACGTCCGAGGATCTTGCCGAGGCGACCGACCTGGCCCATAAGGTCCGGCGTCGCGATGGCGACGTCGAACTCGAGCCAACCGGCTTCGATCTTCTTGACGAGATCCTCCGAGCCAACCTCATCGGCGCCGGCCTTGAGCGCCTCCTGGGCCTTCTCCGCCTGGGCGAACACGGCGACCCGCACGACCTTCCCGGTCCCGTGCGGCAGGACGACCGTGCCGCGCACCATCTGGTCGGCGTGGCGGGGATCGACCCCGAGCCGAAGGTGCATCTCGACGGACGCGTCGAACTGCGCGGCGGCGGTGTCCTTGGCGAGCTGTGCCGCCTCCGCGGGCGAGTAGGCCCGCTCGCGATCGACGAGCTTCGCTGCCGCAATGTATTTCTTGCCGTGCTGTCCCATGTCAATGCTCCTCTGGCGATCGGGGCTGCCGATCTCCCCCATGTCGCGGGGTGGTCGCCGAACGATCTTTCGTCCGGGGATAACTGTTGTCGCCGGACTAGCCGACGACCTCGATGCCCATGCTCCGGGCGGTCCCCTCGATCATCCGCGCGGCGGCCTCGAGGTCATTGGCGGACAAGTCCACCATCTTGATTGTCGCGATTTCGCGGACCTGGTCTCTGGTGACCTTGCCCACGGTTTCCCGCTTCGTCGTTGTCGCTCCCTTGTCCACGCCAGCCGCCTTGCGCAGGAGGTCGGCGGCGGGGGGCGTCTTGAGAACGAACGAGAACGACCGGTCCTCGAAGACGGTGATCTGGGCGGGAATGATCTGGCCGAGCTTGTCGGCCGTCTTCTCGTTGTAGGACTTGGTGAATTCCACGATGTTGATCCCGTGCGGGCCCAGCGCCGTGCCGACCGGCGGGGCGGGCGTGGCCTTACCGGCCGGGAGCTGGAGCGTGAGCACGATACGGACCTTTTTGGCCACGGGGGCGGGTTCCCTTCTGTCTTAGCTAGAGCTTCTCGACCTGGAGGAAGTCGAGCTCGACCGGTGTTTCGCGGCCGAAGATGCTCACCAGGACCTTGACCTTGTTTCGTTCGGGGTTGACTTCGTCGACCGTTCCGATGAACTCGGAGAACGGACCGTCGGTGACGCGGACGCTCTGGCCCTTGATGAACGCGACGCGGAACTTCGGCGTCTCGACACCCATGTGCCGGAGGATCTGCTTGACCTCGTTCTCGTCCAGCGGGATCGGTTCGCTGCGGACGCCGGGGATGTTGGAACCCCCGACGAAGCTGGTCACGCCCGGGGTATTCCGGACGACGAACCAACTATCCGGATCCAGGATCATCTCGACCAGGACATAGCCGGGGTAGACCTTCTTCTGGACGGTGTGTCGCTGGCCCTGGCGGATCTCGATCTCGTCCTCCATCGGGACGAGAACCTGGAAGATCCGATCATCCATCCCCATCGACTCGATCCGGTGCTCGAGATTGGCTTTCACCTTGTTCTCGTAGCCCGAATAGGTGTGGATGACGTACCAACGCTTCTCGGGAATGCGGGCTTCCGTCTCGGAGGTTGCAGGGTTCACAGGATTGCCTGCGTAAGGAAGCCGATCACGCCCTGAAACAGGCGGTCGAACACGAACACGTAGAGGCCGACCGCGAGGCTCACCGCGAAGACCAGCACGGTCAGGTTGCGGGTCTGCACGACGGTTGGCCAGGAGACCTTCTTGAGCTCGGAAACCGCCTCGGAAAGGAAGCGGCGGATTCGGGTCACGGGTTTGTTCGTTGCCTTTCAGGTGTGGCAGGGGCGATAGGACTCGAACCTACAACCGCCGGTTTTGGAGACCGGTGCTCTGCCAATTGAGCTACACCCCTGCGGAGCGCGCGGTGGCTACTTGGCCTCCCGATGGAGGGTGTGCTTGCGACAGCGCGGACAGTACTTGTTGAGCTCGATCCGGTTCGGATCGTTCTTCTTGTTCTTCCGCGTTGTGTACGTCCGCTCCTTGCACTCGGTGCAGGCGAGCTGGAGCGTTGGACGGGCCTCGACTCTTGCCATACCAAGTTACTCGGTGATGCTCGTGATCGCGCCAGCGCCGACGGTTCGGCCACCCTCACGGATGGCGAAGCGCTGGCCCGTCTCGACCGCGATCGGGGTGATGAGCTCGACGCTCATTTCGACGTTGTCGCCGGGCATGACCATCTCGGCACCATCGGGCAGGCCGATCGAGCCCGTGACGTCGGTGGTCCGCAGGTAG
>JAQBHC010000204.1:0-10102 GCA_032128175.1 Chloroflexota bacterium
GGCAGGTCCAGCCGCATTGCTATGTCCACCCAGTGCGCGTCGCCCCAACTGAGCTCGAAACGCTCAACGAGGTCGACGATCGGATCATCCCGTCGACGCAGCGGGACGACCTTCGGCGCGAACCCCTCGAGGGTCGCGAACGCCGCCCTGACCTCCGGCCAGTCGATGCGTCCCCGGCGCCCGGCGCGGATCAGCGCGTGTCGAACTTCAAACCCGAAGTGCTCGGCCACGATCGGCTCACGGTCCCCAGTCGTCAATGTGGCTCGGAAGCGTCTTGCTGGCTCGTGGAGCGCCTCGTCGGCGAGCATCCACGCCACGGCGACGCTGCTATCAACGACGACGTCGGTCACGGGCCATCTTCTCCAGGGCTCGGTCGGCGGCATCCCCGCCTTCCAAGGCTCGGGGGTGGTCACGATCGGCGCGGACATAGTCAGCGGCGCTCAGCCCGTCCGGATCCGGACGTGTCAGCCGCGCGAGCCGGTCCATCTCGTCGAACGCCGCGCGGCGTCGAGCCAGCTTGGCGCGGCTATGCCGCTCGACCACCTCGGCGGTGTACGGAAACGCACCGACCGTCCAGTCGTCGGTCCCCCGATACGGCGCGACGGCCTCACCAATCCGGTGCCCATTCGGCACCTGCTCTTCCGGACCTCCCGGAGTCGATACGAGCACGAACACTCGACGGCCCCGCCGCGCCGTGGCGAGCTCGCCGGATCGGATCTGACGCCAGATCGTCCGTTCACTTCGCCCAAGGCGGGCGGCAGCGTCAGGAACGCTGAACTCCCGTGACTGTGTCATGACAGTGACAGTCTGTCACAATGGCCAGCTCTGGTCAAGAGGATCGCCGACCTACGGCGCTGGCCACTCCGACTCGAAAACCAGCTCGAGGCCATCGATCTCGTCCATCTGCGATCCGACCTCGCGGAAGCCGAACCTGGCGATGAGCGCCCGTGATGCCACGTTGTCCGGCGCGACGGACGCGCGAAACCTCGTGATGCCACGGCGGCGGCGCGCCCAGTCGAAGAGGGCGCGGACGGCTTCCATCGCAAAGCCCCGGCGGCGGAACGCCGCCTCGACGCGGTACCCCACCTCCAGCCGTCCGGAGTCGTCCGGCGGGCCATGGAAGCCGATCGAGCCGATGACCTGTCGGGTCCCATCGGCGTCGGCCAGGACCATGGCCCGGCCGAGCCACTCGAGGATCGTCGGATCCGCTGCGAGGTCGCCCAGCCGAAACTCGATGAAGTCTTTAAGGTCGTCGGCCATGTCACGTGGGACGGCAGCTCCGATTTCGCGCTCCGCGGCGTCGTAGTCGCGAGCCCGAAGTGCCTCCATGAAGGCAACGCTCATCAGGACGAGCTCGAGCCGGGCCGTCCTGATCAACTGCGGTTCCGTATCCGCCGTGCTTCGGGCGGTCCGGGCAGGAGCGCCGGAGTCGTCAGCCGGCACGAGCCGCCCGATGTGCCAGGAACTCGAGCAGGTCGAGCTTCGTGATCACGCCCGCCGGCCGGCCGCCGCGGATCGAAAGCAGGGCCGCGGAGCCACCCGACAGCGCGGCAAATGCTTCGTCCAGGGAAGCGTCCACGTCGACCGTCGGGAAGGGCCGATCCATCACCTCGCCGACCGTCCGGCCGACGATCTCCGGGTTTCGATAGGCACGATCGAGCAGGCCCTGCTCGCTGACGGAACCGACGATGCCCTCGAGCGCGTCGCCCTCAGGGTCCTGCGAAACTGGGAGCTGGCTGATCCCGAAACGCTGCAGCGTGTCAATCGCCTCGCCGACCCGATCCGTCGTTCGGGCGAGGACGACGTCCGGCATCTCCGGGCCGTTGTGCCGCTCGGACAGGAGCTGGCCCACACGAACCACGGCGCCGGTCGTGGCAAGGAGACCGTTGGCGCGCATCCATTCGTCGTCGTAGAGCTTGGAGAGGTACGAGCGACCCCCATCGGGCAGGATCACGACCATGACGGCGTCCCTCACCGCGGCACCTCCCGCGGCCATGACCCGCTGGGCTTCATCGAGCACCGCCACGACCGCGGTCCCGCAGGACTCTCCTGCCAGAATCCCCTCCTCGCGGGTGATCCGGCGTGCCATCACGAAGGCATCGCGATCTGAGACGCGGACCCACCGATCGACGACCGACGGATCGTACGTACCGGGGAAGAAGTCCTCCCCAATGCCCTCGGTCAGGTACGGCCGGGCGGTATCCCCGGATAGAACACTGCCCTCGGGGTCGGCCCCGATGATCTGGATTTCCGGGTTCTTCGACTTCAGGAAGCGCCCGACTCCGGTGATCGTGCCGCCGGTCCCCGCGCTTGCGATCAGGTGAGTGATCCGACCCGCGGTCTGCTCCCAGAGCTCGGGGCCCGTGGTTCGCTCGTGGGCAGCAGGGTTCTCGGCATTCCAGTACTGGTCCGGCTTGAAGGCGCCCGGAATGTCACGGGCCAGGCGGGCCGCGACTGAGTAGTAGGACTCCGGCGACTCGGGCTCGACGTTCGTCGGGCAGAGCACGACCTCGGCACCGTACGCGCGAAGGAGCGCGCGCTTCTCGGGCGATTGCTTGTCGGCCATGACGAAGATGCAGCGATAGCCCTTGAGCACGGCCGCGATCGCCAGCCCATGCCCCGTGTTACCGGAAGTCGGCTCGACGATCGTGCCCCCCGGCTTGAGCAGCCCGGCACGCTCCGCGGCCTCGATCATCGGCAGCCCGATCCGGTCCTTGACGGACCCGCCGGGGTTCATCGCCTCGAGTTTGGCGAGGATCAACGGCTGGCGCTCGATTGGCCCAAGGTCACGGGTGACGCGGGTGAGGCGCACAAGGGGGGTCCCACCGACCAGATCGAGGATGGATTCGGCGTATTGCATGGTCGGAGTGTAGGGCTCCTCGGTAGGCGCGGACGTCCTGAGGGAGTGCGGCCCGACGCTCAGCCGAGGGTCGAATCGCCCGACAGCCGACCGTCCGTGTCGCCGTCCGTGTTGCCGTCCGTCTCCCCCGCGTCGCCGTCGTCAACCTCGTCCTCTGTCGCGGAGGAGTCGTCTCCATCGCCGTCGACGTCATCGAGCGGTTCATCGGCGCGCCGATGCCGGTACAGCAACAGCAGGAAGGCGCCGAGGCCAAAGGCGATCGACATCAGCTGCGCGGCCGGAATGCCGCCGACGAACCAGTTGTCGGTTCGGAGGTTCTCGAGCAGGAATCGGACGACGGCGTACCAGATGAAGAAGATCAGAATCTGGTCGCCGGGGCGAAGCGGATATGGCCGTCGTCGCGAGAGCCAGACAAGCAATGCGGCCCCGACCAGGCCGGACACCGACTCGTACAGGAAAAGCGGCTGGAAGGCCGTTGTCGCCTCGGGAAACGTCGCGCATGGATAGGCCGCGACGCGATGCGCGCAGTCGATCGCAATACCCCACGGCAGGTCCGTCGGCGGTCCGTACAGTTCCTGGTTGAAGAAGTTCCCCCAGCGGCCGACCGCCTGCATCGTGAACAGCGCGGGTGCCACGATGTCCGCCCATACCCAGGCTGAGACCCGGTGGTAGCGGACGAGGGCGGCGAACGCGATGACACCGGTGATCAGGCCGCCGTACACGCCAAGGCCCGAGTAAGGCGGCAGGACGATTGAGAGGAGATCGTCCTGGTACAGCGCCCACTGGTCGATGACGTGATACAGCCGGCCGCCAACGAGCGCGGCGACGGCGATGACGATCAGACCATTCCCCACCAGCTCCGGATCCTGTCCGAAACGGCGCGCCTGCCGGACGAGCACGGTATAGCTCGCGAACAATCCGACGGCATAGGCAATCCCGTACCAGTACACGGGCAGGGGGCCGAGTTGAAAGGCGATCGGGTCGACGAAGAAGTTGATCATCGCCCGGAGTGTACGCGGCCCGCCGATCACCGTAGACTCGCGACGATGAATGTTCAGGTTCGGCGCGTCTGATGGCCGAATTCCAGTGGTGGCTGCTCCTCCTCGGCCTCGTCGCCGGGGGCGGAATCGTGGCCGTCGTCTACCTCGACAGCGCGCGGCGCGATCAAGACATCGGCAACCAGGAGCTACCGGCTGAGGCCGGCTGGATCAGTGACCGGCTGGCAGCTCGTGGAGTCTCCCTCGATCCCGGGGCCGTGGAGGATGTCCTGCTCGAACATCGAGCCTATCGACTCGAGCCCCCGCCCGATCGACTTGACTCGGGCGATGAGGCACCCGCCGGGTGGGACGGATCGCGCGCGGAGATGCCCGAGCGCTAGTCCTGGCGCGCGGGAGCGGGTCGGATCGGCCGTCGCTCGAAGGCGGTCGAGAAGACGACATCCGTTTCGGTCGTGAAGACGTGTCGCGTGGTCTGAACCGCGCGAAGGACCCGCTCGAGATCGCGCGTGTCGCGGGCCCTGATCTTGAGCAGGTAATCGGCCTCGCCCGTGATGTGGTGGCAGGCCTCGATCTCGGGGATGGCCGCGAAGTCACCCGTGAGATCGGTGGCCACGGTTCCCGGCGACTGGGTGACCCAGGTGAACGCGAGGATGGCGAGGCCGACGGCCTCCGCCGAGACCCGGACCGTGTACCCGGTGATCACGCCCCGCGCTTCGAGCTTCTTTACCCGCTCATGGGCGGCAGGCCCACTGATGCCGACCGCCGCGCCCAGCTCGGCGTACGTCCGGCGCCCGTCCTCCTGGAGCAGCTCCAGCAGCTGGGCATCGATCCGATCCAGACCACGCTTTTCAGTCATGTGCATCGATCCAGTAAGCAAATGCGCTTGTATACCTAACGAAAATAGGGTACACTTCCAGATGCAAGGTCAATCTACTGGTGTCGGGACCCGTCGCAACGGCGACGGGATCGAGCGGAACAACCGTCGATCCAACGGCACACAAACGTTATCGCAGGTACCCATGATGCTCGCCTTCTCCGGGTTTGGACTTCTCGCTCTGTTCTCAATCCTGAGTGTGCTGGCCGGCGAGGACCGACGTCGAACGTCGTACAACGCATTCGATATCACGCTCGTCGCGCCGCGCTGGACCCATTGATCCAGTCGACGTAGCTACGACAACTCCCGCAAGCCACGACCAGGGCCCCCGATTATCGGGGGCCTTGTTGCATGCCCGTCAGCCCGCCACCGTAACGCCGATGACACTGCCGACGAGGTAGGTCACGCCGGCCGCCGCAGCACCGATCCCCACCTGTCGAGCGCCCGAGAACAGGAGGCTGCGCCCGGTGAGAAGGGACACGCCGGCGCCGACCACGAACAGGGCGACGAGTGATCCCCCGAGCGCCACCATGAAGACGGTGGAACCGGAGCCGAACAGGTACGGGATGACCGGGACGGCAGCCCCGATGGCGAACGCGACGAAGGAGCCGAACGCGGCGCCCCACGGCGATCCGAGCTCATCCGGATCCAGGCCGAGCTCCTCACGCACGAGGGCATCAAGCGCCTTCGCGGGATCCTGGAACATCCGATGGGCGATCGTGCGGGCTTCGTCGGCCGTGAATCCCTTGGCCCGGTAGACCGCGGCAAGCTCGGCCTCCTCCTCTTCGGGCATCGCCTCGAGCTCCGCCTGCTCAAGCGCGATCTGACGCTCGAACAGCTCCCGCTGCGACTGCATGGAGATGTATTCGCCGGCCGCCATCGAGAACGCGCCGGCCAGCAGTCCGGCGACGCCGGCGAGCAGGACGAAGCTTCCTGCGCTAAGTGCGACGCTGGCCCCCGCCACGCCCATCACCAGGGCGAGGTTGGACACCAGGCCATCCGAGACGCCAAAGATGACCGCCCGGAGCGTCCCCGAGCGGCCCGCGCGATGCCAGCGTTCGCCCGCCGCGATCTCGCGCGGCGTCGTCACGCCCGTGGCCAGGGCTGCATGTCCATCGGCCCCGGCCTGCACGGCCGCGCGCGCATCCGCAGACACCTCCGTTGCCCCGGTCCGGACACTGGACAGCTGCTTCCAGATCTCGGCATGTTCTCGTTCGTCGGCTGCGATCGCCTCCACTTCGGGCGTCGTCTGGGCCATGTACAGCTCGACCTCATCGCCCTCCAGGGCCTGCACGAGGTCACGAACGGCGTGGGTCCCGAAGATCCGGGCGAGCGCGATGATCATGCGCACGCGCGGCCGCGGCCCCCCGGCATCGGGCACGGCGGCACCGAGCTCACGCAACCGGGCCGCCCAGATGTCCGCGTGCCGTCGCTCGTTGCCGGCAATCGTGCGGAACGCCGCCGCGCGGCGCGGCTCGCGTTCGATGCCGGCCAGCGCGTCATACAGCTGGATCGCGTCACGCTCCAGCTTGAGGTTCTCGAGACTCTGGTCCAGGTCGAGTGGCGCCATGCGGCAAGCGTAGCCGGATGACGCGGTGCCGTGATCTGGACGGCGCGCCGTGGCGCTACACTCCAGCCGATGGTCGCCCCAATCCTCCCCCCGCTCCGCTGGCTGTCCGCAGCTGACGTCGAGGAGGCGATGCCGGACATCGCCGAGCGGCTCGAACTCGCGGAGCGGACGATGGTCGCCCTGGCGACTCCTGACGGGTCCGAGTTGCCGCCGAAGATCGCCCTCCATCCGCGCCCAGGCGCCTCGTTCATGCATGCGATGCCGGCCATGGTCCGAGGCGCCGACCTGTTCGGCGACCTCGCCGGCATGAAATGGGTAGCCGGTTTCGCCACGAACAACGAGCTCGGACTGCCGGCAATCAGCGCGTTGGTGATCCTGAATGATCCTGCGACCGGCATTCCGATTGCGGTCATGGACGGCGGTCCGATCACGGCCCAGCGGACGGCCGCCGTGTCCGGGCTCGCGCTCAAATACTACGGACCGGCGATCTCAGATCGGCCGACACGGGCAGCGATCGTGGGAGCCGGCGTGCAGGGCCGGTCACACTTGCCCGTCTTCGGGTACGTCCGTCCGGGAGTGGAGCTCCGGCTCTTCGATCCCGATCGAGGTCGCGCGGAGGCACTGGGAGCAGTGGCGAGCGCGACGGCTGGGATCGGCTCGGTGTCCATCCACGACTCCGCGCACGAAGCCGTCGAAGGTTCGGACGTCGTCCTGACGGCGGCCTCGTTCGGACCGGCGGCGGTGAGCCAATCGATGACCAACGCCTGGCTCGAGCCCGGCGCCACCGTCATCCCCGTCGACTACGCGACGTATTGCGCAGCAGAAGTTGCCGTGGAAGCGGCACTGTTCCTCGTCGATGAGCGCGAGCAGTACCTCTACAACCGGAAGGGCGGCAACTTCGACGGATACCCTGAGCCGCACGCGACGATCGGGGAGGCCATCCTCGCCGGCACTCCGCGGCCTCGCGGCCGGGTCGTGATCACCCACCTCGGGGTCGGCCTGTCCGACGTCGTCTTTGGCGAAGCGATCCTGCGGACCGCCGCGGCAGCGAGCCTCGGCGTCGAGCTGCCCCGCTGACCGAGGCCCTGTCAAACGTTGCTGATCCAAGCGGAGGCGTCCTGACCGTGCGCGTTCTGGGATGGGGGCTGAAGGCCCTCGCCGTACTTTTTGTGGTTGTCCTCGTCGCTGGCGTGGGTCTCGTCGGCGCGATCACCGGACGCGGCATGCCCCAGACCAGCGGCAGCATCAAGGTGCCCGGCCTGCACGCTGCGGCCTCGATCTCGCGAGACGAGCATGGGATTCTCCAGATCGTGGCCGACGATCCGCACGACCTGTTCCTGGCACAGGGGTATGCACACGCCCAGGAGCGAATGTGGCAGATGGAGGTCTGGCGCCACATCGGCGCCGGGCGTCTGTCGGAGCTTTTCGGGGCGGCAAGCCTCGAGCAGGACCGTTTCATCCGAACGATCGGCTGGCGCCAGGCCGCCCAACGAGACCTGGACGCGATGCCCCAGGACGTTCGCGACGCGCTGCAGGCGTACGCAGCTGGGGTCAACGCCTGGATCGCCGACCAGCACGGATCCTTCCCACTGGCGTGGGTCGTCGTCGGGCTCGGCTCGGGCGACGGCGGGCTGAACGGGTACACGCCCGAACCATGGACGGAGCTTGACACTGTGACGTGGGGCAAGGTCCAGGCGTTCAACCTCGGCGGCAACATGGACAACGAGATCTTCCGGCTCATCGCCGATGCCCAGCTTGGCGACCCAGCGCTCACGGATTCGCTCTTCCTCGCCTACGACGATGACGCGCCCGTGATCACGCCGTCGGGTCTCGAGGGCTCCGGCGGGGCGGGCCTGACAGGGATGACAGGCGCTCCCGAAGGCAGCAACTCGACGACTTCCGCGACGGCGACGGCGACGGACGTGGCCCTTGCGCCGGCCATCGCGCCGGAAGCAGCCGCCGCCTGGCGGGGATTGGCGGCGGTGAAGTCGAGCATCCTCGCCCTGGCCGGCCTCGACGGCGGATCCGGTCTCGTCGGCGACCACGGCATCGGCTCGAACAACTGGGTCGTGGCCGGGTCGCAGTCCGCGACGGGTGGAGCGCTGCTCGCCAACGACCCGCACCTCGGTTTCTCCGAACCATCGGTCTGGATCATGAACGGGCTGCACTGCCGTTCGGTGTCTTCGGCCTGCCCGTTCGACGTCGAGGGCGTCTCCTTCCCCGGGGTTCCGGCCGTTGTCCTCGGTCACAACGGGCGCATCGCCTGGGGAGCCACGAACGTCGGCCCGGACGTCCAGGACTTCTTCCGCGAGACCCTCGACCGGCTCGATCCAGGTCGATATCTCTACAAGGGTGTGTCCACCGCGTTCGAGACCCGGATCGAGACGATCAAGGTTGCCGGCGGAGACGCCGAGACGATCACGGTTCGATCATCCGTCCACGGCCCGATCCTCAACGACGTCGATCCCCGGCTGCGGGAGCAGGACCCGATGGCCCTGCGCTGGACCTCCATCGCCGAACCGGACGGTGCGTTCACGGGGATCTTCCACATGAACACGGCCGCGAACTTCGAGCAGTTCCGGGAGGCTCTGCGCGACTACGGCTCGCCGAGCCAGAACTTCGTCTACGCGGACATCGAAGGCCACATCGGCTACCAGCTTCCGGGGCTCGTGCCCATCCGGGCTGGTGATCGAACCGGAGACCGGGTACGGGACGGAGCCTCGGGCCTGGAGGACTGGACGGGGTATATCCCGTTCGACGATCTGCCCTGGCAGTACGACCCCCCGGGCGGAATGATCATCACGGCGAACAACGCGGCCGTCGACGCCGACTACCCGTACCACATCAGTCACGAGTGGGATCCCGGGTACCGCGCCCAGCGGATCATCGATCTTCTTGCGGGCGTGGCCGGCAAGGTCACGATGGACGATCTGCGGACAATCCAGATGGACAGCCGCGTGCTCCGCGCCGACACCATCGTTCCGCTGCTGGGCGACGCTGCGCCGGTCACGGCGGATGGGCGACTCCTGCTTGAGCGGATCCGATCGTGGAACCGGTCATGCGAGGTCGATTCGAAGGGCTGCGCGGCCTACATGAGCACCGAGTTCACGATGATGCGCGCGATCTTCGACGATCAGCTCGGGCCGCTGGCGAGGGACTATGTTGGTACGACCGACTCATGGCCGGCCTTCGTCTCGATCCTCCGGGACCCGACCAGCCCCTGGTGGGACGACGTCACCACACCGGACGTGGAGAGCTGGAAGGACGTCATCTCGGCCGCGATCGATCGGACCGGATCGGAGCTGCGCGGCAGCGTCGGACCGCCCGGCCGCTGGGTGTGGGGCCGCCTCCACACCGTGAACTTCAAGGAGCAGACCCTCGGCACATCGGGGATCGGTCCGCTCGAGTGGTACTTCAATGCCGGCCCGCGCCAGGTCGGGGGCGCCTCGGGCGCCATCCAGAACAACTACCACCGACCCGGACGGGCGTACGCGGATCCCGAAGATCCTTCGTATGTACCCGCCGGTTTCGACTCGCTGTTCAGCGTCTCGAACGGACCGTCGTACCGGCTGACGATCGACATGTCCGAGCTGGATGGGGCCCGGATCATGATCACCACCGGCCAGAGTGATAGCCCGTTCAACCGCCACTACGGCGACCTGATCGATCTGTGGGCCACGGGCCAGACGATTCCGCTGCCGTTCTCGTCGGCGGCCGTGTCGAAGTCGATCGCGAGCACCCTGACCCTGGCGCCGTAGCTATTCGTTGACGGGAAGCGGACCGTCCGGAATCTCGATCAT
>JAQBHC010000205.1:0-8317 GCA_032128175.1 Chloroflexota bacterium
CGCGCGGCGACTTCGGCGGGCCCCGCCGAGACAACATCGAGGTTACCGACTCGTAGAGAGCCAACCCAGGTCCCCGGGATATCCCGCGGGATCAGCCCGGCAACGGCTCGGGCGAGGGTGCTCTTGCCCGATCCCGAGGGACCGACGACGAGGAGGACCGCACCGGCATCAAGTCGGAGATCGATGCCCGTCAGGGACGGCCGATCCGAACCTGCGTACTGGAAACCGACGCCTTCGCAGCGGAGCGGCAGCGGGCCAGTCGTCCCGCCGGACCCGTTCAGTCGGGAAACCCCTGCAGCACGCCGGCACGGCGGAGTGATTGGGCCAGCGCCCGGGATCCGAACGCGACGATGAACACCGCTGAAATACCCATGGCGACGCCCCGCGCCACTTGCAACTCCACCGCGACCTCCGGGTAATAGAGGACCCAGTCATGGATCCACGCGGCGGCCGCGCTGGCCATGGCGGCGAGCACCAGGACCGGGAGGGACCAGTTCCGGTACAGAACGAAGGCAAAGACGATTTCTGCCGCCGCTCCCTGCGCGAACCCGGACAGCAGCGTGTCCACGCCCCACGCGCTGCCGAGCAACGCGGACACGCCCGCCGCGACCATCTCCGCGAAGAGCGCCGCGCCGGGTTTGCGGATGACCAGCGGTGCGAGGACGGCCGGCACGAGCCAGACCGCATAGAGGAGGTCGCGAGCGACCGGAAACGCCGCATTCAGTGGCTCGAACACGCTCCAGGCGAGTCCCCACGCCCAGAAGACGACGCCGAAGGCCACGCCGATGATCGCCGCGACGAGGATGTCTCGCGTCCGCCAACGCGTATCCGCAGCGGAAATCTCTCGGGACGGGCCGCTGGAACCTGTGGTCATCAATCAACGCTCCGAAATTCAACGCTCAGAAAACAGGGATGCCGCCCTCAGGGAAGGCGGCATCTTCGAGTTCGAACGGGCCTGCTTCCTTCGCCGGTATGAGCCGGATCAGGTTCGGCGGGTCTGTGGCTGGGCCACACTCTCAGCGCTGCTGCGCTCCCCGGAGGCGATCTTCAGTTGTGCGCGGAGTCTACACCTCGGCCGCGTTACCGCCGCCTCAGGCGCCGGGGCCGCTTCAGGCGGGAACGCGCTCCGCCAGTTGCCCTTCGATCCAGGCGATGACGTCGCCGATGATGGCCGGGCCCTCCGGCTCGTTGTTCGGCTCGTGACGGACACCCGCGTAGGTACGCCGGGTGACGCCGGTGATCTCGGCGAGTGGCTCGCTCGCCCGAGCCGGGACAACCGGGTCGTCGAGGCCATGAATCACGAGCGTCGGCACCGCGAGCGCTGGGGCCGCCGCCCGAACCCGCGGCTGCTCGGCGAATGCCAGGGCCCCGAGTCTTGCGGTCGAGGAGTTGAGCATCAGGGGATCGGTCCGAGCCGCCTCCTGGCGGTCAGGGTCTCCTGAGCGCATCGAGGGAGCGATGCCATTGGAGATCCGGACCTTGGGGGCAAGCCGCGAAAGGATCGGGGCCAGCTTGTGCTTCCATGCCGCGAGGTCATCGTCGATGCCTGGGGCCGACAAAATCAGAAGATCCGGGCTGGGCCGATCCGACAAGGCATACCCGAGGGCAATCAGTCCACCCATCGAGTGGCCGTAGAGCGCCACGGCTCGTCCGGGCAACGACGCACGAGTGGCGGCCAGTCGATCCTCGACGTCATCGTAGAACTGATCGAATCGGTCGACCCATGCCCGTTCGCCTCCGGATGCACCGAAGCCGCGGAGATCCCAGGCGAAGGTTTCGAGGCCCGCGGCGGCGAACTGATCCCCGACCTCCTCGTACCGACCGGAATGCTCGCCGACGCCATGGACCAGCAGGACCCCCGCGCGGGGCGCGGCCGCCGCCCAGTGGCGGGTCACGAGGCGGATACCGTCACGAGTCGTTGCAGAGTCGGTCATCGACGACATGGAGCGAGGGTACTCCTCAGCCCTCTCAGCGTCAGGGCCCGCGCATCGAGGGCGGCGGATCCTCCCGATGTGCGGATTTCGACACAACCGCGACGTGGCAGCGGGTCGAGCAGACCGGGCGGCCGCATCACCGCAGGCCAGACGCCCCATTCGCGCACTAGAGCCGTCGATTCTGTGTCGGCTAGGACACGGACGGACGAGCAAGGGGGCCCTCGTCGCCTCCGAGAAGGACGGGACGTCGAGGTTGTGCCCAAATCGACACACCTGGCGGTACAAGCGGAGCGCGGCGGGACCTTTGGCGTCGGCCAGAACCCGCGGCGTCGGGCTGCTACGGACGCGTCGGGCTGCTACGGACGCGTCGGCCGGGATCCCGGCACTCAAGCTCCGACGCGGACGATCCAGCGGCCCCTGGCCTCGCCGGAGCGGATCGCGTCGAGAGCCTGCTCCAGGGTGTCGAGCGTGACCTCGGTGACGCGGCCTCCGAGCGCCCGTGGCCGGAGATCGGTGGCCAGGCGCTCCCAGAGACGCCGTCGCCGATCAATGGCGAGGTAGGCGGAGTCGATGCCGAGGAGCGCAACACCCCTGAGAATGAACGGGAAGACGGTCGTGATGAGCTCAGGTCCCGACGCGTTGCCGCAGGCGGCCACGGCGCCGTCGCGGCGCAGGGTCCGCAGGATGTATGGGAGCGCAGCCGCGCCCACCGAGTCGATCGCCCCAGCCCAGCGCTCCTTCTCCATGGGCCGACCCTCCGCGGTCACCTCCTCACGGGTCAGGAAACCGGATGCACCGAGCTCGCCGAGCCAGCCCCGCTCGTCGGTCTTGCCGGTGACCGCCCAGACCTCGTAGCCGAGTTCGGACAGGATCGCGATCGCAGTGCTGCCGACCCCGCCGGTTGCGCCGGTGACGAGCACGGGGCCATTGGCCGGCTCGAGCCCGCGAGCTTCCAGCTCGACAATTGAGAGGGCGGCGGTGAAGCCGGCCGTGCCGATCGCCATGGCCTCTCGGGCTGACAAGCCCGTCGGCAGCGGCACGACCCAGCCGGCCGGAACCCGTGCGTACTCCGCGTATCCGCCGTGGTGGCTGACGCCCAGGTCGTAGCCGTGGGCGATGACCTCGCCACCTGCGGCGAACGCCGGATCGGCTGATCGAATGACGACCCCGGCCATGTCAACACCCGGAATGAGCGGATACGCGCGCGCCACCTTGCCGTCCGCCGTCGCGGCCAGCCCGTCCTTGTAGTTCACCGAGGACCAGGCGACCTCGATATCCACGTCTCCGGCGGCCAGGTCACCCATTCCCAACGTCCGCAGGCCGCGCTCGAATCGATCCTCTCGCCGATCAACGACGTAGGCGCGGAAGCTGTCGGGAATGCCGGGCATGGACTCCTCAGCGAGGGGCAATCGGTGGGAGATTCAGGGTCGGTGCGCTATCATGCGCCCGCGCCACAGTAGCGCGATCGCTGGCGAGTGGCCAAACGGTAAGGCACCTGATTCTGGATCAGGGGATTGAAGGTTCGAATCCTTCCTCGCCAGCCAAACTCCCGAACGTGAAACCGTTTCTGGCGCTGACGCGTGCCCGGCGTCTGGGCGCCGATCGACACCACGACCGATGAGGAGGCCACCTTCCTGTCACCGCTCGACCCGGTCTCGGCGCGCGGTCGAGCCAAACCGTTGTTCGGATTCGACTACTCGTGGGAGGTGTACACCCCGGCCACGAAGCGCCGGTTCGGCTACTACGTGCTCCCGATCCTGTGGGGCGACCGATTGGTTGGGCGGTTCGATCCCAAGCTGGACCGAGCGACCGGCACGCTTCGGGTCCTGGGCCTCTGGCTCGAGGATCCAGGCGTGGCCAGCGATGCGGCATTCGCCGAGGCACTCGCGCGCGGCATGCAGCGATTCGTCGGCGTCCTGGGGGCACGACACATCGATGTCGCCGCCGTGCCGCAGGTCGCGCTGCGGAAGCGCCTCCGCGGCGTCAGAGCCCCGCGCTAGTTGACGACCAGTGTTCCGGTCATCTTCGGGGTGGGGTGGATGGAACAGATGAAGATGTACTCACCGGCCTCGAGCTTTGGGTATTCGTAGTTCACGGTCTTTCCGCCGCTGGTGGTCGGCTGATCTACGACGACCGTCATCGCGTCCTTCCCGCGGATGTCCACGTCGTGCACCACGCCTGCAAAGTCGCGGTTCTGGAAGACGATCGTGAACGGCTCCCCGGCCTTCACTTCGAGCGACAGCGGGGAAAAGGCGAAGTTCCTGGCGACGACCTTGAACGTCCCGTCGGGGAGGGGGGCTTCACTTGGGCTCGCCGCGGGCGAGTTCGTCACGGGTGGTGCACTGGATGCCGCGACGCTTGCAGCCGGGCTCGCCACCGGCGAGCTCGATGCGGGTGAGCTCACTGCGGGTGAATCGGCGGGCGCGCCGCTGCACGCGACGACGATCAGGACAAGTCCGGCGAGCAATCCGAGGGAAATAGCCGCACTTCGTACGGGGACGCTCACGATCGTTCTCCTCGAGAATGGACGACGCCCGCTGTTGCGGTCGAGCGAGTGTAAGGGTGGCGGAGCGGAACAGGAAGAGCGTATTGCTCCCAGCCGCCCGTCGAGACTGGACACCGGGCAGAATCGATCGCGACGAGCGCGTGGGATCGACGCTACGCGATGGGCAGGCCTCCGCCCGGGATCGCGGCTGGTCGCTCGTTGGGCGCACGGCCCGACTCGAGGCGGCGCGACACGAGCGAGAGCGGATAGTTGATCAGGAAGAAGATCACGGCCAGGACGATGTATGTCTCCAGCACGTTCCCGTAGAACGTGAAGAACGATCGTCCGAAGCCGATGAGTTCCTGGGCGCCGAGGATGAACGCCAGCGACGTGTCCTTCATCAGCGTGATCAGCTGGGAAACGAGGGCCGGCATCATCCGCGAAATGGCCTGGGGCAGCACGACAAGGCGCATCGTCTTCCAGTAGCTGAGACCGAGGGAACGTGATGCCTCGACCTCGCCGCGTGGGATCGACTTGATCCCGGCTCGCACGATCTCGGCGATCGTCGCGCTGTTGTAGATCGTGAGGCCCACGATGGCGGCCTGGATCGCCGGCAGGTCGATGCCGACACGAGACAGCCCGAGGAAGATGATCAGCAGCAGGGCGAGGATCGGGGTGGCTCGGATGAGCTCGATGTAGCCGCTGATGAACCAGCCGATCGGGCCTGTCAGCGATGCTCGGGCCATGGCCAGCGGGATCCCGATGACAAGCGCGAGGACGAGCGACACGCCGCCCATCAGGAGGGTGACGAGGAGTCCCTGGCCGAGAAAGGTCCACGTCGTCAGCAAGAGGAAGTGCTGCCAACGCTCCGGCGGAAACGCACCCGAGGCGAAACCGGCGACGATCAGGCCGGCGACGATGGCGACGGCAACGAGGCGTCCGTCGACCCTGCGGCGGCGGATTGCGACCTGCGGGTTCGTCATCGGGCGAACGCCAGGCGCCGCTCGAGGCGGCTCAGCGTGAACGCCATTGACAGCGTGATCGCCCAGAGCACGAACAGGGCAGCGATGAAGCCGTCGATCGTGGCGTTGCGAGTCTCAATGATCCCGGCGACCTTGATCAGCTCATTCGCCGCGATGGCGGATACGACCGTCGTGTTCTTGGCGAGGGCGATCGCCACGTTGCCGAGAGGCGGGATGACCGTCCGCACCGCCTGGGGCAGGACGACGAGCCGGAGCGATTGAACCTGGCTCAGTCCGAGGGATCGGGCCGCCTCGATCTGACGAGCATCTACCGACAGGATCCCCGAGCGCACCACCTCGGTGACGTACGCCCCCGTGTAGACGGCGAGCCCGATGACTCCGACGACCACCGGATCACGTGTGATCCCAAGGTTCGCCGGCGCGAAGAGGACGGCGAAGAAAAAGAGCTGAACGAGGAGCGGCGTGTTCCGAAAGAATTCGACATAGGCGCCCGCCAACGATGCCAGAACGGACCCGCCCCACACGCGGAGACTGGCCATGAACACGCCGATGACGAGCGACGCCGCGAGCCCGAACGCGAACAGGATCAGCGTCGTTCGGGCGCCCTGGAAGAACAGCTCGGAGTGTTCGATCAGGGCCGGCGGAAAGAAGGGCATCGTCGCTCCGCGGGAGTACCAACGCCCCCGGCACCGCCATCTCTGGCGCCGCCGGGGGCTTGGGTTACTGGCGGCTTAGAAGGGGATCGTCGGGACGGCCCCGGTGAACGCCTTCACCCACTTCTCATACAGGGCGACCATGCGGCCGTCGGCCTTCATGGCTTCCATCGTCGTGTTGATGAACGCGACGAGGTCGTCCTTGCCCTTCTTGATGCCGATCCCGAGCGGCTCCTCGGTGAAGGCCCCGCCCACGATCTTCGTGTCGGTGAACTGCTCCTTGAGGCCGAAGAGGATCGTGTCATCGGTGCTGACCGCGTCGCACCGGCCATCGGCCAGGGCCTGGCCGGCTTCCGTGTACGTCTTGGTCAGGAAGAGCTCTGCGGTCGGCGCCTTGTCGCGCACGTTCTTCTCCGAGGTGGACCCTTCGCCCGAGCAGACCACAACGCCGTTGAGGTCGTCCACGCTCGCGATCGAACTGTCACTCCGAACGAGGATCGACTGGCCGGCCACGTAATAGATGTGGCTGAAGTCGATTTCCAGGCGGCGCTTTTCGGTCGCCGTCATCGTGCTCGCGACGATGTCGACCTTGTCCTCCTGGAGGAACGGGATGCGGTTGGCGCTGACGGCCTCGACGAACTCCGGGGGGACGCCAAGCGCTTCGGCGATCGCGCGGCACAGGTCGGCGTCCAGGCCCTCGACCTCGTTGGTCGTCGGATTCTTGAAACCGAACCCGCGGACGTCGAATTTCGTTCCGCAGACAAGCTTGCCACTGGCCTGGATGGTGGCCATCGTGGAGCCCGCGGCAAAGCTCGGCTTGTCGCCGCCGGCGTCCCCCGGTGTACAGGCTATGAAGACGAATGCGAGGGCGCCCAAGAAGACGCTGAGTCGCTTGGTCATTGGTTCTATCTCCTCGAATGTCTGGCCGACGCAGGCACCGGCGGCCGTCGGTGGATCCTGAAGCTTGCCTCCGTCAGTGCTTCAGGATCTTGCTCAGGAATAGCTTGGTGCGGTCCTGCTCAGGTTGGGTGAAGAAGTGTTCGGGGGTGCCCTCTTCGACGATCTCGCCGTCGGCCATGAAGATGACCCGATCGGCAACCTCGCGGGCAAAGCCCATCTCGTGGCTGACGACCATCATCGTCATGCCCTCCCGGGCGAGCGCCTTCATGACCTCGAGGACCTCGTTGATCATCTCGGGGTCGAGGGCACTGGTGGGCTCGTCAAACAGCATGATCTTGGGCTCCATCGCAAGCGCTCGGGCGATCGCGACGCGTTGCTGCTGGCCGCCTGAAAGCTGCGTCGGCCGGACATCGGCCTTCTCTTCGATGCCGACCTTGGCGAGCAGCTTCCGGGCCCGCTCCTCGGCGCTCTTGCGGTCCATGCCGCGCACATGCATCGGCGCAAGCACCAGGTTCTCCATCACGGTCAGGTGAGGGAACAGGTTGAACGCCTGGAAGACCACGCCGATCTCCGCGCGCAACAGGTTGAGGTCGATCTTGTCGTGAACGACCGACCTTCCGTCGACGATGACCTCACCCTTCTGGACGTGCTCGAGGCGGTTGATGCAACGCAGAAGCGTGCTCTTGCCGGAGCCGGACGGCCCGATGACCACTACGACCTCGCCCCGGTCGATGTGCATGGACACGCCGCGCAGGACGTGCAGCTGCCCGAACCACTTGTCGATGCTGCGTACGTCGATCATCGGCTGAGAGTCTGATCCGTCCGATCGGTCGGGAGCGGGATGTGCCGTTTGAACGGCCATGGGCCTCCTTCTCGCGGCATCGGTTTGCCGGACTCGAAGGGCAGGAGCCTACCACGCGAACTCCGGCTTCAGGTTTCTCGAGGGCTCCGCGTAGGTGAGTGCCGATGCCGAGATTGCCGCCTGGCGCATAATCGGAACCGGGTCGCGAACCGCGGCCCAGGAATGGTGACCGTCCACCGATGATTGGAACACTCGAGACTGGCAGGGACGCCGTCAGGCGGCACGCGTGGGCCGAGGCGAGCGAAACCCTGACGGCGATCGATCGGGAAGGGGGCTTGTCGCCCGACGACCTCGAGCTGCTGGGCACCGCGTCGTGGTGGTCCGGGCACCCGGACGAGGCGACCGAGGCGCTTGAGCGAGCGTTTGCGGCCTACTCGGCTGCCGGCCGCCCAATTGACGCAGCCCAGGTGGCACTCACGCTGGCGTACGAGGCGTTCCGCAGCAACGCGGGCCCGGTCGGTGGCGGCTGGATGGCGCGAGCCGAACGGCTCCTGGCAGAC
>JAQBHC010000206.1:0-2857 GCA_032128175.1 Chloroflexota bacterium
GCGAGCCCGTCGAGGTCTACGCGGTCGACTGGCGATAGGGCGCTGGATCCTCTGCGCCCTCAGTCGTGGCCCCTCTGATCAGTCTATGAGAACGTTCGGATCAGTCTTGGCAAGCCGAGCCGGGGTCGTCGTTGAAACCTATGGTTCGCGAAACAGGGCCTCGACGTTGGGCAATCCGTCGAACCGGGAGAATGTTCCCGAATCCGCGATCTCCCTCGCGGCTGCGAGAAATCCGGCCCATGCGGTCCTCGCCAGCGTACCGCCCACGCTGATCCGCCGCACCCCGAGGTCGGCTGCCTCCGCTACCGTCGTGAACGGCGCGTTGATCAGCAGGTTCACGGGTTTCGGCGCCACGGCCGCGACGATCGCGGCCACCTGCTCAGCGGTATCGATGCGCGGAGCGAAGAGGCAGTCGGCCCCGGCTTCCGCGTATGCGCGGAGCCTTCGGATCGTCTCGTCGATGTCGGGACGTCCGACCACGAAACCTTCGGAGCGCCCGGTGAGGACGATGCCCGTGCCGCTCTCATCGATCGCCTGGCGCGCGGCTCGAACGCGCTCCACCGCGAGATCGAACTCGAACAGCGGATGGAGTGCGTCGCCCGTGGAATCTTCGATCGACAGCCCGGCGATTCCGGTGGCAGCGGCAAGTTTCACGTTCACGGCGACGTCGTTCGGATCTACCGCGAAGCCACCCTCGAAATCTGCATTCACGGGCAGCGTCACGGCTGCCGCGATCACGCGCAGATGCTCGAGCGCCTGATCGAGCGTGACTTGATTGTCCGCACGACCCAGCGTCCAGGCAAAACCGGCGCTGGTCGTCGCGATCGCCTTGAAGCCGATCTTCTCCAGCGCCCTCGCACTCCCCGCGTCCCACGCGTTCGGCATCACGAAATTGCCCGCAGCGTGCATGCGATGGAACGTCGATGTCCGATCGTCCGGCGATGTCATTTCACGCTCCTTGCACGATCCTGCCGGTGCATCACGGGTCGATCACCGGCAGCGAACCATCGAGGCCGAGCAGAAACGCGGCACCGATCAGCAGGCTGAACGATCCGGCCAGCAAGCCTACGCCGATGTAGAGCCGCTCGCGGGCTCGGCTGGCGATGAAGCCCGTCGCCGTGATCAGGACCACGATCGAGTTCGAGATCAGCAGGCCGACGATGAACGCGGCCAGCATCGGCAGGCCGAGGCCCTGGCTCGAAGCCCCGCCGATGGCGGCGATCAGCAGCACCTGGGTGCCGGTCTCGGCCCCGATCCCGTGGATCATCCCGACGCCCAACGCGGTCCGGGGGCCATATGCCGTCATCTCGATCGGGTCGGCGTGCTCGTGGCCGTGCAGGCTGGCCTGGAACTTTCGCCAGCCGTAGCGGGCCGAATCGAAGACGAGCATCCACCGACTCCGAAGTCGAAATTCACGACCGTGGCGTGCGTACTGGTAGAGCGACACGAAGACCCACGTCCCAAGCAGGATCAGGGTGATGCCGACGACGCGGCTCATGATCGGGTCGACCCAGTCCGGGAGCACGGTCCCGAAGACGAGTGCGAGTGCCCCGAGGACGCCGACCACGAGCGCGTGGCCGAGAGCGTAGAGCGTGCCCAAACCCAGGGCGCGTCGCTGCTCCACGAGAACGTTCGGGCGAAGCGCCGCCGCCGAGACGTGGCCAGCCGACGGCTCGCCGCCTGCCGCCACGTGGGCATGGACGTCGGGGCCTGTGTGGGCAGCGAGTTCGGCGGGTCCGCCATGAGCGTGGACGTGCAGGTGCTCATGCGGAAGGTCGTTCGAGGCGGCATGGTCGTCCTCGATCGCTGCCTCGTGCGCCGCCTCGTGCACCTCTTCGGCCGCCTCGGACGCAGCCGATGTGGACGTCACATCGGTGATCGCCGCGATGTGATCCCAGTCGAAGCCGTGCCGGATCCCGAGCACGAGCGCGGTCCCGAGCAGCCCGAGGTCGATCAATCGTGCCGTCGCCCAAAACGAGCCATGATCTCGCGCAGCCGGTCGTGGGGCAGGCGGTGCGCGGTAATTCCGTCTCGTCCCGACATGGTCTCCGCCGCAATCAGCGCATTGGTGATTGATTCCTCGGTCGCCTCGACGGTCGCCTCGAACAGCGGGTCGAGCGCCGTATCGATGAGCATCCGGACTTCGGCTGTGCCGACCCCGGGCAACTCCGTCTCAGGCGGGGTCAGCTGGCGATTGCCAGTCGCGAAACACAGGAACAGGTCCCCGGAGGTCGTCGCTCCGAGACCGCCCATCCGCGCAAGGCCGAGCGACGCACGCTGCGCGAGTCGGCGGCACTGATGCGGCAGAAGCGGAGCGTCCGTGGCGACGATGACGATGATCGACCCATCGCGGGCTCGTGAAGCGGGAGACCCGGACGACGGCGCAGATGAACTGCCCAGCCTCGCGTACGGTGACGGAACCAGATCCGTTGGGATCTCGGCCCCCACAGGGACGCCATCAATCCGGAGCAGGCCGCGACGCCCGTAGTTCGCCTGGACCAGCACACCCACGGTCCAGCCTTCCTGGCCGGCCGGCAGGCGGCGCGAAGCCGTGCCAATCCCGCCCTTGAACTCGTGGCAGATCATGCCCGTTCCGCCGCCCACATTGCCCTCGGCCACCGGACCAGAGCGCGCGTCGGCCAGCGCCTGGGCCACGTGCTCAGCCCGGACATGAAAGCCGTCGACGTCGTTCAGGAGTCCGTCCCAGGTCTCGCCTACCACGGGCAAGGACCAGTAGAAGCTGCCGGCCGGCTTGGACCGAATGCCCTCCGCGACGAGGGCGTCGCGCACCACGCCCACTGAGTGCGTGTTGGTGATCGCGATCGCACCACCGAGCATGCCCGCCTCCCGAACCCAC
>JAQBHC010000207.1:0-6090 GCA_032128175.1 Chloroflexota bacterium
GACCTCAGCGACCCGCGGTGGGCGAGCGTATGCCGGGGCGCCGTACAGCTTCGGCATGGCGACCTGGTGTGGCTCTTCCGCGGACACGAGGTCAGCTTGCCTCCCCAGTTCGGCGACGGAGGAGCCAGAGCGGCTCCGCGAGAACCATATCGTCCCTTGTCCTGGCCCGCCAGCGTTGTGTTGTCAACTCAGGAGCGGCCGAAGCACCTGGACCACGATGACGAGCACGAGGTAAGCAATCGGGACCGCGGCGAAGAGTCCGAGCGCCGCGCTCCAGATGGTACGCCGCGGTTGAGTCCCTGCACCGCGCGGGAGCGGCACGATGAGGTAGGTAACAGTGCTTCCAACCACCATGACGAGCAGGACGACAAGGGTGGCGACCAGCGTCCGAAGATCACCGCCCGGGAGAATGGCGCCCCGCGTCAGCGCCACGTCGTAGGCGAGGTACAGGGCCCCGAGGATGCCGGCCACGACCAGATTCGCGGAAACCGCCCGGAAGACCGGGCGCGGGGCATTCCGGAACTGCCGCCAGCGGATCTCCAGCCATGAGCGGCGCCGCGGCGGTGCGCTCACGCCCGGTCGAAGATTGGCAGGATCCGCCGCGGCGGCAGCGTGTCCGGCTGGTGGGAGGCGAGCAGCCGCACACCATCGAGGAACCGTTCCAGCTCCTCATCGGAGGTGAAGAACCCGACGCTGATCCGGATGGCGTCGAGCGCGACAATCGTTCTCGCGATCACGGACGTTCGAGCCGTCAGCTCGTCCAGCGCGGCCTGTGCGCCCCACCCGCGAAGCTGGAAGGTGACGAGCGTGCCCATCTGGTGGCGGGGCGTGAGCAGTTCCACGCCATCAATGGCCGCCAGGGCGTCGGCGACCTGTCGAGCCGTCCGCTGGCCGAGCCGATACACGTATTCGAGCCCGACGTACATGGACAGCCAGCTGACGGCGCGGGCGAATCCGGCGACCGACGGTCGATGGAAGTTCGAATGCTGGTACCTCCGGGCGTCCTCGAACCAGCGGGCAATGCCTCGCGAGTCGTACGTCTCGAGGCCGAAGTGGCCGCTGAACGCAGGGCGCAAACGCTCCGCGGCGCTCGGGGATACCCACAGCGCCCCCATACCCTCGGGACCGAGCAGCCACTTCTGGGCCGGGATGGCGTAGGCATCCGCGCCCAGCTCGCCGACCGAGACGGGGATCGCGCCGACCGCTTGGGCGCCATCCACGGCCACCAGTGCACCGCGCTCATGGGCCAGATCAGCGATCCGGCGAACCGGCAGGACGGCGCCCGTTGACCAGAGCACGTTGGAGACGGACACGAGGTGGGTCCCCGGGACGATCGCCCGGTCGAATGCGTCGAGCGTGCGCTCGTCGTCCGAGCCGTCGCCGATATCGGCGATGTGCAGCTCAACACCAAATCGCTCGCGGAGGACGTACAGGGGGCCGAGCAGACCCGCGTGCTCGTGGACAGTCGTGACCGCGGTGTCGCCGGCCTGCCAGTCAATCGCCCAGGTCGCCATGTTCATGCCATCGGTCGTGGCATGGGTCAGGGCCACGTCATCAAGCTGGCCACCGATGACGGCCGCGACGCCGGCGCGCGCCTCGTTCATCCGGTCCAGCATGTCGAGGTAGTAGTCGGTCTGGCTGCGCCCGATCGCCCGCTCGTACTCGGCGAGCTCGGTCATGACCGCGGCGACCTCGGCGGGGAGCGGTCCCACCGATCCCGTATTGAGCTGGATCCCGGCGGCGAGGGACGGCAGCGCGGCACGGATCGCGACGAACTTGTCTGCGTCCGGCATGAACGGGGAAACCACGGCCGTATGATACGGGCCATGCGCTCCCATTCCCCTGCCCTCCGTGCCCTGCGGCCGTGAGCGGCTTCGCTCGTCCGGAACTCCTTGCCACGCCGGAATGGCTCAACGAGCAGATCGGCCGGCCTGATCTCCGCGTGCTTGATGTCCGCTGGCGCCCGGACGGCACGAGCCCGGCCGCGTTCGCTGCTGGGCATATTCCCGGGGCGGTCCACGTGGACTGGCGGACGGACCTGGTTGAGCTGCCGACCGCCGAGACCGGATCCGGGCTCCTGCTGGCGGGGCCGGAGCAAGTCGCCGGGGTCATGGCTCGGGCAGGCATTGGGGATGGCACGAGCCTGGTCATCTACGACGACACTCTCGGCTTGTATGCCGCACGCGCCTGGTGGAGCCTCCGGGTCTACGGCTACGAGTCGGCCCGGATCCTGGACGGCGGACTGCCGGGCTGGATTGCCGAACGGCGCCCCATCTCAAACGCCGGATATCCTCCGGCGGCGTCCGCGTTCACCCCGCGCGCGAATCCCAGACTTCGCCTCACGACGGCCGATATGCGCTCGGTCCTGGGCTCGGCGGACGTCCTCCTGATCGACGCCCGCGCGGCGGCCGAGTATCGCGGACTTGAGGGGAACTCCAGGCGGCTGGGGCATATTCCGGGCTCCGTGAACGTGCCGGTCGGCGCGATGCACCTGCCCGGGACCCAGCGGCTCCGGGAGGCGGCTGTGCTGAGGGACATGCTCCTCAAGGCGAATGTCGCGCGTGGAAGACGGATCATCACCTACGACGGGTCAGGCGTGGCTGCGGCCCGCCTCGCGTTCGTGCTCGCCTTGCTCGGCTACGAGGACGTGGCGGTGTACGACGGCGGCTGGTCCGAGTGGGGCGATCGCCTGGATCTTCCCGTCGATCGCTGAGCTCATCCGCGGCGCGTGCTAAGGGCGCGGCGGCGATCCCTCATAGGGCGAGAGAATCTGTGCCCGGGCATGGTTCACCGCGAGCATCGGGACGGTGACCGGCGACTCATTGAGCACATCCGACCAGAAGGTTGCGTCGGTCACCGGGATGAATCTGCCCTGCAGTTCCTGAAGCGCTTCGCGCACCGCTCGCTCCGGAAGCAGGTGGATGTTGCCGGTCACGCTGAAGGGCGGGATGCTGATCAGCGTGCTCTCGGCGATCTTGGGTGTCCGGAGTTCCGGCAGCGGCGTGGCCGAATCGCTGGCTATCGCAAACAGCACGGCCGCAAGGTTGACCTGTGCCTGGGGCGCGGTATGGCGATCGAGGCGGCCACCGAGCGGCTCGAGCACCGCGTCGGAGAGGACGAGGAACTCGTCCTCGGCCAGATTCAGGATGTCCGAGAGTCGCCGGTGGAACGTCGCCAGCGTCCCGCGGATGACGTACGAATCCGTGTACAGGGTCATCGCGACCCTGCTCTGCTCAGTGCCCCAGCCTGACAACATCGCCCCAGTCTAGCGGCCCGGCCGCTCCGCTTTGGGAGGCGATCCGTCGGCACCTTCGGATCCAGCCGCATCTTCACGGCCTGCGTCTGCCGTGAGGTCGCGACTGCCAGCCGTCATAAGGCGTTCGGAACCGGGCTGCAATTCGCTGAACAGGCGTTCCACCGTCGCGAGAGAATCCGCCTCTGACGCCGGTTTGTCCGGACGCAAGTTGGCAATCCGCGGAAACCGCAGCGCGAATCCGGACTGGTGGCGCTTCGAGCGCAGGATGACGTCGAAGGCGATCTCGACGACAACGCTCGGCTCGACGACCCGATAGCGCCCATGGACGCTCAACGTGTGCGCCAAGAACCAGTCCGTCATCTGGGCGATTTCCAGATCCGTCAGGCCGCTGTACGCCTTGCCGATGGTCACGAGGCGGTCGTTCTCCTCGTCGCGAACGGCGAAGGTGTAGTCCGACAGGACACCGTGCCGTTTCCCGTGGCCGACCTCGACACCGACCACCACGCAATCGAGCGTCGCGAGCGCCTTCTTCATCTTCAGCCAGCCATACCCGCGTCGTCCGGGCGAATAGACGCTGGCTGGATCCTTGACCATCAGGCCTTCGTTCCGGCGCGCCCGGGCGGCCGTAAAGGCGACCTCGAGGGACTCGCTCGAGTCGGCCGCGACGAGATTCGAGCGGCTGAATCGTCCCCCCGCATCGACCAGCGGCAGCTCCAGGGCATCGAGCTGTCGACGCCGCTCCTCGAGTGGCTCGTCGAGGATCGGGGTAACCGTGGCACCGCCACCACGGTCGATGGCCAGGACGTCGAAGGCGACGTAGAGCACCGGCACCTCTTCGAGAATCGCCGCCGAAGGCGCCTTCCGGCCGAGCCGGCCCTGGAGTGCGACGAACGGCAGCACGGTCCCGTCCCGGTAGGCCAGCAACTCGCCGTCGAGGATGCCGTCCCATGGCAGGGGGCTGGCGGCCTCGATCACCTCCGGATAGCCCGCGGAGATGTCGTGCAGGTCGCGCGAGTAGAGGCGCACCTTCCGGCCGAGCTTGTGGAGTTGGGCACGAATACCGTCGTACTTGTCCTCCACCCACACGACCGGACCGAGCCGCCGAATGATCTCGGCGGCATCCTCGGCCGGCGATGCCAGCATGAATTTCAGTGGACGGAAGAGTGTCAGCGTGGCCGATTCGAGGGCATCGTCGCGGGCGAGCGCGGCCGTTCGCCCGAGGTCACCGGTGAGCATCCCGGCCCGCTTGACGGCCGCGAGCGGAGCGTCGAAGGCGCGGGCGATGGCCGCCTCCACCAGGCCTTCGCGCAGTCCGATGCGGAGGTCCCCGGAGAGCACCCGCACGATGCCCTTGGCCGTGGCGGGATCGGCCCGGCGCAGGAGCTCAGCGAACCTTGATCCCTTCTCAACCGGGCCGGTGGCGGTTTCTATGGCTGCAAACGCCTCGCTGACCTCGGCCAGGCTCGGCGTGTTCTCCGGATCCGGGGAGTGGCCTGCACGGACGAGGACGTCTTCGATGGCGAGGGCCAGGTCCGAATGGCGGTCGTACGCTGCCCCGAGATCGTCCGGACCCGCGCCGACGAGTTCGGCAATGGTGCCTGCCATCGTGGCCCAGCCGAGTCCGGTGGCTCGTGAATCGACCTCGGCAAACGCCCGGCCAGTCAGGAAGACGACGGCTATCGGCAATTCCGTCGGGTCCAGCGTCCTGAGGTAGTCAGCCAGGAGCGCCGTCTTCTCGGACGTTCGCGTCGTGGCTGCGACATGCTCGGCGAGCTCGCTCCAGCGACGCATGGCGGCGATGGTATACCGTGCCGTCATGGTCGTTCGTACGTGGTTCCCGGCGTCCCTGGAAGGTCGGCTCGTGGTCCTTCGTCGCCACGTACCCGAGAACCTGTCCGCGTTCCGTCGCTGGTATTCGGACCCGGAGATCGCCCGTCTGGCGCGCTACAAGGAAGGCCCGATGCGGATGGACGAAGTCGACCGTTTCTTCCAGGTCCGGGCAGTCGGCCCCGGTTCGCTGGCCATGGCCATCCACCTGCAGGGTTCGGATCGCCTGGTCGGGACCTGTGCCCTGAGCCAGATGGACGGGGACAACGGGTCCGCCCTGTTCCACATCACGATCGGTGAGAAAGATGCCTGGGGTCGCGGCTACGGCACCGAAGCAACCCGGATCATGGTGGCGCACGCGTTCGAGACGCTCGGGCTGCACCGGATCTCCCTGTCGGTATTCGCCTTCAACGAGCGGGCAATCCGGTCCTATGCGAGCTGCGGGTTCACGGCCGAGGGGCGCGCGCGCGAGGCCATCTGGCGCGACGGCCAATGGTGGGACGAGGTCTCCATGAGCCTGCTCGAGCCGGAGTGGCGGCAGCGCAAGGCGCAGGTCAAGGGTGACCACGCGACGGTGGCCGAGCCACAGCGGGGGGACCTGGCCGCGCCACATCATGGCGACCTGGCCGTGCCCCCCAGAGGACGCTGACGATGCCATCCACTGGGCCGGCCGCAGACGCGGCGCGCGCGGCGTTTCGCGAACGGATGGACGCGAAGGGACATGCCGTCGAGAACGCACGGGCGGCAGCCTCCGTCCTGGAAGCCGCGTTCGTCGCAGGGTCGCTGGATCGAACGCCGCTCCTTGGACAGATGCTCGGCGACCTCATGGTCGCGCTCGAGCAGGACGAGGGTCAGAAGCTCGGCGGCAAGTCAGCGGAAGCCGCCCGCTTCATCCTTCGGGCAATCTCTCGCGAGCTGGGCAACGCCTGAGCAGGGCCACGTTCGTCGGATATCACCCACATTGATCCACGCCACGCGGAACGATCTATCTCCGATCGCTCATCAGC
>JAQBHC010000208.1:0-2521 GCA_032128175.1 Chloroflexota bacterium
GTGAGCTCGAGCTTGCCCGATCGCTCGATGTAGACCTGGCGTGGCCCGTTGACCATGACTTCGGTGATGGACTCGTCCCGCAGGAGCGGCTCCAGCGGCCCGAGGCCGATGATCTCGTCGGTGATCTGCTCGAGCATCCGGACGCGTTCGGCGCGCGTGAGGGCGAGACCCTCCTCGTCGATGACCTTGCCGAAGATCTCCTCGATCTGACGGCGGACCTCGACCTGGTTGGAGAGATCCAGCTTGGGGTCCAGGTCCTGGATGACCCGGCTCTGGATCCGGAATTTGACATCCCGGAAGGATTCGCGGACGGGCGCCTGCGATGACAGTCTCGGGGCCGGCGAGGCCGGCCTGTCGGGACTCCCTCCAGCGGGATCGGCGGGCACCGGCAGGGTTGACTCGGCGCCGGACTCCTGCCCGGGCCGGGCGCTCTCGATTCGCTTCAGCAGAGACATTGCCGCCACCCCTTCCCCGCCCCCGAGGGCCGCATCTTCATGTCATTCACCGCCATGCGAACAGCGACTTCTTCGCTGCCGCCTTGTCGGTGGTTGTCTTGGCCGCCGCTGCGGCTTGACGCTCCGAGCCGACGATGTCCGTCGCCAGCCGCAGCACGTCCTGCGAGACCTGCGCTTCACGATTGCTGAGGAAGAACGGCACCCCGCGATTGAGCGCGTAGACCACGCTCCGGCCGTCGCTGACGATCGAGTCCTGGATCTTGCGTCCGATGGAATTCTCGACATCGGTGACCCGGATGCCGAGGGTCGCATCGGAACGGTTCAGGACGATCCGGACCTTGTCCTTGCCGTACCCAAGGTGCTCCGTGACCTCCATGAACAGGCGCATGTTCTTGATGCTCGTGATCTCAAGGTTCACCAGGGTCAGGATGACGTCGGCCTCATCCAGGATGGCCAGGGTCGAGTCGTTGAACGTCGCCGGGCAATCGACGATCGTCAGGTCGTGCTCGGCGCGGAGCCGCTCAACCGCGCGCTTGGCATGAACCGCGGTGACGTGTTCGGCTGCCTCCGGTGAGGGCGGGGCGAGCAGCACCTGAACACCCGAGGAATGCCTGACCATGAACGGCTCGATCGTCTCGAACTCGCCGCTGTCGAACTCGCGCGCGAGGTCCGTGATCGATTTGCTCTTCGGATTGAGGTTGAGCAGAACGCCCACGTCACCGAACTGGAGGGAGGCGTCCATCAGCGCGACCCGCGTCTCACCGAGCGTGGCGGCGGCGACCGCGAGATTCACGGCGACCGTCGTTCGGCCGACTCCGCCCTTCGGGCTGAACACGGCAACGACCTGGCCCGCTCCGCCGTTGGCGCCGTGCGAGGCCGTGGCGGCGGCAACCGAGGCACCGATCCGGCTCGCCTTGTCTCGCTCGCGGGACCAGACCTGCCGGATAGACGAGTTCAGTTCGTCAGAACTGAATGGCTTGACCAGGAACTCGCGGGCCCCGGCGAGCATGGAGCGGCGGAGGTAGTCCGCTTCTCCCTGGACGGACATCATCACGACCGATACCGTCGGGCAGGTCGTCGCCAGGAGTTCCGTGGCGGCGATGCCGTCCATGCCGGGCATGTTGATGTCCATCAGGACCACGTCGGGCATGAGTTCGACGGCTCGTTCGACGGCCTCGGCCCCGGACGCGGCGACCCCGACGACGTCCATGTCCGCCTCAAAGCTCAGCAGCTTCGAGAGGTGGTCGCGCGTCTCCTGGATGTCGTCGACGATCAGGACCTTGATTCGGTCGCTCATGGTTCGATGTTCGTCCCTGCGCCGGTGTTCCGGGCGCCGGCTACGGAGCCGGGCTCGGCTGGACGGTGTAGATGACCTGGGGCGGTAGCACGCCCCAATCGTCGACCATCGTCTTGAGGATGATGCCGGTGGTGATCACCGTGTCCGGGATCGCCGGATTGCCATCCGCGTCGACGAAGTCCTTGGGCGAGCGGAGCATGAGGGTGATGGTGCCGTCCAGCTGGGCAAACCGGATCACTTCCGCCTGCTGCTGGGTGACGGCGAGGATCACGATCTCCTGCTGGCCGTTGAGCACGGTTGCGCCGGTGGCCGGCGCGGGCGTCTCCGCCCCTGCTTCCGCGGCTGCCGGCGCGGGCGGCGGCGGGAGGATCGTGGACACCACCTGGACGCCCTGGATGAGTACCTTGACCGTCGTGTGGTCGTAGCAGGTGTCATCGAGACGCGGGGCCGGGACGCCGGCACATGGACCCACACTCGGCAAGAGGACCGGGAAATTCGGATTCAGGCTAGCCACGATGTCAACGTAATCGCCGGTCTTGATGAGCGTGCCAACGCCGGACACCTGGTCGACCTGGACGGCCATGCCGATGAATCCGGCCGGAACCTCAAGATTGGCCCCGGACTGCTCAGCGAACGCCTGAGGCGTCACCTGCTGGCCGATCTTGATCGAAGCGCGGGCGATGCTGCCGATCACCTGACTCGGGTCGCCAAAGGCGCCGGGAAGGCGCACATCGGGAGCGAACTTCTTCGTCGTGAGCATGTCGGCCGT
>JAQBHC010000209.1:0-8276 GCA_032128175.1 Chloroflexota bacterium
CGCAGCCCCTTCTCGCGCTCGAAGAACGGCGAGAGCCGCACGCCGCGGTTGGAGGCCCACTGCTCCATCGGGTGAACGATGCCGTAGGTCTTGTTGTAGCCCTCGATCGTGCGGGCGGCGATGTGCTGCCGGGTCCTGTGGTGGTCGTAGAATCGCGCGATGTCCGACCCGTGCGGGTCGATCTCCGGCTTCCCGTCGGTCATCCATTCGGCGACCATCCTGGCGATCCCGGGCGCCTCCTTGATCCACACCGCAGCGGCCGCCCACAGGCCCTTGACCTCGGGGGTCTCACCCAGGATCGGCATCCCGTCCGGGGTCAGCGACAGGAGCCCATTGATCGCATGGCGGATCCCGACCCGCTCGTCACCGAGGACGTCCGGAATGAGTTCCAGGGCCTGCTCCATCTGGAGCTCGAAGTCCTCCTGGGTGAATGGCAGCTCCGTCGGTGAGAGTGCCGACTCGGCGATCGACGGGATGTCGTCGGCATCCATGAGGATCGCTCGGTGCGCATAGGAGCCCACTTCCAGGTCGCCGCCATGCTGTCGCTCGTAGCAATTGGTGTCCATGTCGCGGACGATCGGATACTCGATCTCGCCGACGGTCGTGTCGAACAACGGGACCGGACCGACGCTGATCATCTGGTGGACGGCGGGCGTCAGTGGGATGGCCGCGCCGGCCATGGCAGCGATGCGCGGGCTCCAGACGCCGCAGGCGATGACCACGTACTCGGTATCGATGTCCCCCTGGTCGGTCCGGACGCGCGTGACCCGGCCGTTCTCGGTATCCACGCCGGTGACCTCGACCCCGGCCGCGATGGTCAGGGCGCCCATCTCCTGCGCCGCCTGGCGCATCAGCGTGCCGGCCTGGAGTGAATCCACGACGCCGACACCCGGTGTGTAGAAGCCGCCGAGGATGATCTCCTCGTTGATGAACGGGACCATCACCTTGACCTCGGCCGGGGTCAGGAGGCGGACGCCATCGATGCCCCACGACTTCGAGGATGCCATCCGACGCTTCAGCTCCTCCATCCGCTCGGAGGTCCGGGCGACTTCGATGCCGCCGCACTCGTGGTAGACGCCCAGCTCGCGGTACTGGATGGCGCTGTCCATCGTGAAGGCGGCCATCTCCTTGTTGTGGTCGGCCAGGAAGATGAAGTTCGAGGCATGGCCGGTGGAACCGCCCGGGTTCGGCAGGGTGCCCTTTTCGAGCAGGACCATGTCCCGCCAGCCGAGCTTGGCCAGGTGGTAGGCCATGGAATTGCCCACGATCCCGGCGCCGACGATGACGACCTTTGCGCGCTCCGGCAGCGATGCCATGTGCTCTATGCCCTCCAGGGTGTTCGTGCCGGCCGCGGGCCGGGTTCAGCAGCCGGCCGCGGGCCGGGGACGTCGATATCGTTCAGGCGAGGTTCATGACCACGGTCTTCATCTCGGTCAGGCGTTCGATGGAAAAGCGTCCTCCGACGCGACCCATCCCGCTCTGCGATCCCGCCCGCCCGCCGAAGGGCAGGTGGGATTCCCAGTAGTTGGTGCCTTCGTTGATGTTGACCCATCCGGCCCGAACCGACTCGGCGAAGTGCAGTCCGGCTCGCAGATCGCGGGTGAAGATGGCGTTCAGCAGCCCGAACGCCGAGGCGTTCACGATCCCGATGGCTTCCTCGATCCCGTCGATCCGGGTGATCGGGGCCACGGGCCCGAACGTCTCCTCGCGTGCGATCTCCATCGCGCGCTTGACGCCGGTCAACACGGTCGGCTGGTAGAAGAGCGGGCTGCCGAGTTCCGGGCTCCGGGCGCCGCCAGTCACCACGACCGCCCCGGCGGCGATGGCTTCGGCGACATGTCGCTCCGTCTTGGCCGCGGTCGCCTCGTTGTTCAGGGGACCCATCGTCGTTCGGGAATCGAGCGGGTCACCGAGGCGGGTGTCGCGACGCATGGCAACGGTCAGGCGCTCGAGGTAGTCGTCGTGGATCTGGTGATCGACGAGGATCCACTCGCCGGCCGTGCAGCTCTGCCCGGCGTTCAGGAAGCAGGCAGTCAGCGTTGCCGTGACGGCGGCATCGAGGTCGGCGTCCTTGAGGATGACCAACGGCCCGTTGCCGCCCATCTCCAGGAGCAGTTCCTTGCCGACGGCGCGCTCCGCGATCCGTCGACCGGTGGACGTCGATCCGATGAACCCGACCGCGGCAACATCCGGATGCCCCGCCAATTCGTCGCCGACTTCGGACCCGGGCCCGGTCACGAGGTTGAATACGCCGGGCGGGAGATCCGCGTCCGCGAGGCATGCGGCCAGGACGGCGGCGCAGTACGAGGTCAGCGTCGCGGGATTCCAGACGACGGTGTTCCCGCCGGCGAGCGCGGGCGCGATCATCTCGGCCGGCATGGTGTACGGCCAGTTCCAGGGGGTGATGACGCCGACCACGCCCACCGGGACGCGGTACACGAAGACCCGCTTGTTGGGGTCGATCGACGGCGGCATGATCCCGTCCAGTCGTGTCGCGTCCGCCGCCGCCATCCGAAAATAGACGAGCAGTTCATCAACTTCGCCGTGGGCCTCCGCCATGAGCGGCTTGCCCTGGTCGAGCGTCAGGGCCTCAGCCAATTGGTCCCGCCGCGCCTCGATGTTCGCCGCGACCCGTTCCAGCGCTGCCGCGCGATCGAACGCCGATCGGGCAGCCCAGCCGCGGCGAGCGGCCGTGGCCGCGGCGATGGCACGTCGTGCATCCTCGCGGCCACCCTTCGGCACGCGGGCGATGACCGCGCCACTGGCGGGACTGGTTGCCTCAAACGTCGCCCCGGAGGCGGCCGCGCACCAGGCGCCATCGATGAACATGGCGGCGGTTCGGATGGGGCCGGGATCCACGGTCATCGAAGCTCCTGGTCGGACCGCCAAAGCTGCCCTCTCCGCTCGGCGCGAAAGCCGGCGACAGCGATATGGCGGCTGGTGCGGGAGGCGCGCGGGTGCGTGGCCTCAGGTCGTGGGACGAACCACAGTTTGCGCTCCGAACGCCGTCGGCCGCAACTGGCCATCAGCGTCTGTTGACGGCGCGCCTCGTCGAAACCGGGGGGGTCGGGGCGCTCCAGTGCGGATCCTCGCCTTGACGCGGGCCTCCCACGGGGCGATCCTCAGCGGGTCCGACCGGCGTCCCCAGACCGGGGGCGCCCCGTGGCGCGCCGAGGTGGACGCGTGCAGACTGCGCAGGCCGAACGAACATCCGTCGACGCCACGATCGCGGTCCGCGGACTGTGGAAGATCTTCGGGCCGGCCGAGGCGAAGATCGCCGGCTCGCCCCTGCTCGAACTCTCCAACGCTGAATTCCGGCTTCAGACCGGCTCGACCATCGCCGTCCGCGACGTCTCATTCAACGTACAGCCCGGCGAGGTGTTCGTGGTCATGGGCCTGTCCGGCAGCGGCAAGTCCACGCTGGTGCGCTGTCTCACCCGGCTCATCGAGCCGAGCCTGGGCGAGGTGCTCCTCGACGGCGAGGACATCCGCGCCGCGAACGACGAGCGACTTCGCGAGCTCCGACGGCGCCGCTTCTCGATGGTCTTCCAGAATTTCGGGCTGCTGCCCCATCGGCGAGTCATCGACAACGTCGCATTCGGCCTCGAGATTCGTGGCGATTCGCGCGAGGCGCGCCACGCCCGGGCCCGCGAAATGTGCGAGCTCGTCGGTCTGACGCCCCACATGAATAGCTACCCGGAGCAACTCTCAGGCGGGCAGCAGCAGCGAGTCGGACTGGCCCGCGCGCTCGCGGGTGATCCAGAAGTCATGTTCTTCGACGAACCGTTCAGCGCCCTCGACCCGCTGATCCGTCGCGATATGCAGAACGAGGTCATCCGGCTTCATCACGAGGTCGGCAAGACGATGGTGTTCATTACGCACGACCTCGCCGAAGCCCTCAAGCTCGGTGACCACATCGTGATCATGCGTGACGGAATCATCGTCCAGGCGGGCTCGCCCGAGGATCTTGTGGGCGCCCCCGCGGATGACTACGTCGCTGATTTCGTCCGCGACGTGCCTCGCTCGCACGTGCTCACCCTGCGTTGGATCATGCGCCCGCCGAGGGCCGACGATCCCACCGACGGACCCGAGTTGTCGGCCGAGACAATCATTCGGTCGGCCGTCCCGACCGCCGTGGCGACAGAAAAGCCGATCAGGGTCACCGAGAACGGGGCCCTGCTCGGAGTCGTGGACCGCGTCCAGATCCTGACCGCCGTCGCCGGCGGCGAGGAGGAATGACATGACCGCCGCGGCCGCGTCGGTCGGCCGGCTCGTACCCCCTCTGCCGCGACTCGCGTGGGCTGGGCTGCTGGCTCTCGCGGCCACCGTCGTCTATGTCGTGCTGGCGGGTCAGTTCACGCTTCCGCATGACAACGATGCGCCAATGTTCGAGCGGATCAACCAGATCCGCGAGTGGGTGGATGCCAACCGCAACTCGAACATCATTCTGGTTGTGTTCGTGACCGGGGTGCGAGTCGCGATCACCGCCCTGTTCGACATCTTCATGGCGATCCTCCACGGCCTGACCTGGCCGGGGCTGACCACGATCGGAGGGCTGCTGGGTCTCCTCGTCGGCGGCTGGCGCATGGGCGCGCTCATGGCGACGGGATTCCTGTCGTTCGGAGTCCTTGGACTCTGGGAACGGAGCGTGGACACGCTGGCCCTGACCCTCGCGGCGGTCGTGCTGTCGCTGCTCATCGGGATCCCGCTCGGGATCGTGGCGGGACGGTCCGACCGGTTCATGAACGCGATCCGACCGGTGCTCGACATCATGCAGATCATGCCGACGTTTGCGTATCTCGCGCCGTTCGCCCTGTTCTTCCTGATCGGCCCGGCGACCGCGGCCATCGTGACCATGATCTACGCCATCCCGCCAGCGATCCGGATCACCGCTCTGGGGATCCGTGGTGTCGCGCCGTCGACCGTGGAGGCGGCGACCTCGCTCGGATCCACCAGGCGTCAATTACTCGCCAAGGTGCAGCTCCCGATGGCTCGCCGCACGATCATCCTCGGGATCAACCAGACGATCATGATGGCCCTCTCGATGGTGGTCATCACGGCCCTCGTGGACGCCCCGGGGCTCGGCAAGAACATCATCAAGGCGCTTCAGATCAACGACGTGGGGCTGGCATTTGAGGCCGGCATCGCGGTCGTGATCATGGCGATCATGCTGGATCGGCTGACAACCCAGGCAAGCGAACGGATGGACCCAGCAAAGCCCGGGGGGCCAATCTCGATTCGCGGCATCCAGGGTCGGAGGCTCGGGGCACTCGTGATTGGAGTCGTGGCGGTGGCAGTCGCGGCCGGATCAGTTCTGCTCGGCGGGGACACCTTCCCGAGCGAACTTCGCTTCTCGGTGCGGGCACCCATCAACGACGTGACGCGCTGGATTGCGTTCAACTTCTTCGATGCCACGGAGGGGATCAAGAACGTCGCGACGTATGGCCTGATCAACCCGATCCAGGGAGTGCTCACGTCGGCGCCGTGGTGGCTGGTGCTGGGAGTCATCGTGAGCATCGCGCTCCTGGTGGGCGGTCGGCGACCGGCTGCGATCTCAGCCGTTTGCCTGATCCTGATCCTCGGTCTGGAGATGTGGGAGCACAGCATGCAGACCCTGACCGCCGTCCTGGTCGCGACGGTCCTGACGCTCGTCGTCGGACTCATCCTTGGCGTCATGTCAGCCCGCAGCGACCGATTCTCGGCAACGCTTCGGCCGCTCCTCGACATGGCGCAGACCATGCCCGCCTTCGTCTACCTCCTGCCGGCCGTCGCATTGTTCGGTCCAACGCGGTTCACGGGCATCGTCGCTGCCCTCATCTATGCCGTTCCACCGGTGATCCGGCTTGTGGAGATCGGGGTGAGAACCGTGCCCGCGACCGTCCGGGAGGCCGGCGTCGCGGCCGGTTCGACGGCACGACAACTCCTCGTCAAGGTGGAGCTGCCGCTGGCGCGGCCGGCGCTCCTCGTGGCGGCAAATCAGGGGATCATCCTGGTCCTCGCCATGGTTGTCGTCGGCGGCCTGGTCGGCGGCGGGGCGCTCGGCTATGACGTCGTGGCCGGTTTCGCACGACGCGACTTCTTTGGTGAGGGCCTGGCTGCTGGGTTTGCGATCGTTTGTCTCGGGATCATGCTGGATCGGATCACGCAAGGCGCCGGCAATATGGACCGGGCTCGAGCACTGGACGCTGGCCCTCTTCGGGCGCCGCCCAAGTGAACGGCCACGCAGGTGTCGAGCAACTCACCGGGTGCAGGACCAGGTCGAGTGGTGCACCATGGCCGTATCGGCCAAACTGTCCGGAATCTCCGTCTTCGGTGAACACCGGCGATGGACCAGAGGAGGAGCGCACGTGAACAAGAAGAGTCGGTTCGCAAGATTGGCGGCGGGCGCGATGGTCGTCGCGTTCGTATTCGCTGCCTGCGGGACGGGAGGAACTGCCGGCAAGGGCACCGTCAACATCGCGGTGAATCCGTGGGTCGGATACGAGGCCAACGCAGCCGTCCTGGCGCGCGTCCTCCGGGAGGAACTCGGCTACACCGTCAACCTGAAGGACCTCAAGGAAGACGTCTCGTGGCAGGGCTTCGAATCCGGCGAGGTCGACGTGATCATCGAGAACTGGGGCCACCCGGACCTTGAGAAGATCTACATCGACGAGAAGAAGGTCGCGATGAACGCCGGAGACACCGGCAACGTCGGAATCATCGGCTGGTACGTTCCAGGCTGGATGGTGGACGAATACCCAGACATCACCGACTGGAACAACCTGAACAAGTACGCCGACCTGTTCAAGACCTCCGAGTCCGGCGACAAGGGTCAGTTCCTCGGCACGGACCCCTCCTATGTCCAGTACGACGAGGCACTGGCCACGAACCTCGGCCTGAACTTCTCGGTGATCTTCTCGGGCAGCGAGAACGCCACGGTCGAGGCGATCAAGCAGTCGGACGCTCAGAAGAAGCCGCTGCTCTTCTACTGGTGGGATCCCCACTGGATCCACGCGCAGGTCAAACTGGTCCAGATCAAGCTCCCCGCCTATGCAGTCGGCTGTGATGCGGACCTTGAAAAGGTGGCCTGCGACTACCCGTCGTACGCCCTCAACAAGATGATCTCCACGAAGTTCAACGACAACGGCGGCGACGCCGCGACCGTCGTCAAGAACTTCAAGTGGACGAACGAAGACCAGAACCTCGTCGCCGACTACATCACCAACCAGGGGATGACAGCGGACGAGGCCGCCAAGAAGTGGGTCGACGAGAACCCGACCATCTGGAAGGCGTGGCTCCCGTAGCCACCAGCTGACTCCGCACAGCAAAGAGCCGGCGACGGATCCCGTCGCCGGCTATCGATTCTGGGAGCAGGCGCCCACACGCCCATCGTCGACCCATCGATTCCCCGGGTTATCCACACGATCGCGCATTCGGGCTTGACGCTCCATGTGGTGCACGGCCACTATGGGCGCCGACGATGGCCCCGGGGCTGGACGTTCCCCGACCTCGCGACGTGCCCCCGGACCTGAAGCAGACTTCGGCGTCTGGCGCGCATCGCCAAGGCGGACTCGTTCGGTGACCGCCCATCGCACTGAGTGCGCGACACCCGGTCGCTCACCGCATATCTGGAGGAGAAGTTGATCACTACGCGCACCATGCCTCGCCTCATCGTTGGCGGGGCGATCCTCGCGATCGTCGTCGCCGCTTGTGGCGGAGGCGCCAGTTCAGCCCCGGCAACGGATGCCCCGGCCGCATCTACTGCCGCGACAGATGCCCCCGTCGACGCGATGCAGGCCCTAGTCGACGCAGCCAAGGCCGAGGGCACCCTCACGACCATCGCCCTGCCCCACGACTGGTGCAACTACGGCGGCGTTATCGACGGCTTCAAGGCCAAGTACGGGATCGCTGTCAACGAGCTCGACCCGAACGCCGGATCCGGCGACGAAGTCGAAGCGATCAAGGCCAACAAGGACAACCCCGGCCCGCAGGCTCCTGACGTCATTGACGTCGGGCTCGCCTTCGGCCCCTCGGCCAAGACCGATGGCCTGATTCAGCCCTACAAGGTCGCGACCTGGGACTCGATCCCGGACAGCGCCAAGGATGCTGAGGGCTACTGGTACGGCGACTACTACGGCGTGCTCTCCTTCGAGGTGAACACCGCCGCCGTGGCCAACGTCCCCCAGGATTGGTCCGATCTGCTCAAGCCCGAGTACGCGAACCAGGTCGCCCTTCCCGGTGACCCGCTCGCGTCCAACCAGGCGATCCAGACAGTCTTCGCGGCCTCGCTCGCCAAC
>JAQBHC010000210.1:0-3173 GCA_032128175.1 Chloroflexota bacterium
GCCCTCTGCCGGCTGCGGCACCTGGACCTCCTGGATGCCGCCCATATCACGCCCGACAGCGACGCCGAAGGCGAGCCGATCATCAGCAACAGTGTCGCACTGAGCAAGCTCCATCACGCCGCGTTCGATCGGTTCTTCTTCGCCATCCGCCCCGACTACGTCATCGAAGTCCGTCCGTCGGTCCTCGCCGAATCGGACGGTCCGATGCTCGTCGTGGGGCTCCAGCAGATCCAGGGCCAGCAGATCCACCTGCCCCGGCGCACGATCGACCTTCCGGACCGCGCCCGCCTCAAGCGCCGCTACGAGCAGTTCCGGCAGGCCGCGGGGTAGGGTTCGGTGCTTCACGCCCTTGACGGCGCCGCCGACATCGGACCCGATGTCGCGAACTCGATGCGATACACCGGACGGAAGGGTCGCGTGGTGACCCGGACGCTCTGTATCTCGTCCACGCGATAGGAGCGATGCTGGCGGGTGTCGGCTCGAAGCGCGTGGAGCAGCAGGTGGCCGCTGCGCGTTCGTCTCAGGGAGTACGGCTCGATGACGCGCCGCGAGCCGTGGTAGCCAAGGTCCACGCAGAGGTGATTGGACGCCGCGAATCTGACGGGTTCGAGAGGCGCGCGAGTGCCCCAGGTCCAGACCGTGGCCGGCGGGCTCCAGCTTTCGTCCTCGTCGGGACTTGCGGCAATGGTCGCCAGCTCGTCTGCGCCGGCCGCCCCATCGAGCCAGACGAACAAGCTCGCTATCTCCTCCCAGAAGCTCTCGAAGGGCGGGAGCGCCGGAAGCTGGTGGCCGAGCATGTTCTCCCATTCCGACTCGAGATCGGCGCGCGTTGCCGCGGCTTCGAGCCCCGCGAGTGTCGGGATCGGTACACCCTTCGTGCGACACTTCTCGACGAGGACGTCCCGCACCAGGGGCCCGTGCGCGCGAAGGTCGCTCCGCCGAAACAGGTTGACGATGTCGTACAGATCGCGCGGCCTGCCGCGCTCTCCCATAGCCCGAAGCTTCTCGGCAAATACCTCGTCGAACGAGTAACAGCGGATGGATGCCGGCTCCGGGAGGGCGTCCGGGTAGGGATGACTGATCCGGCGCAGGATGGGCGGCCGCGCGACGACCTCTGTCATGCTGAGATCGATCTTGATGCTTGCGGCGTCGGGGGTCGCGCGCGGGCCCCGGTAGTAGATCCGACCTTCGAGCGAGGCGCCGTCGGACCGAATCCGGAGCCCCGGCGGGCGGATCCCGAAGTCGATCCCGGACACCTCTCGAACCCGACCGATCACGCGGTCGAGCGCGGCCAGGACCGCGGTCTCCGTCATCGGCTGCCCGGGCAGGACCGAGAAATCGAGGTCCTCGGAGAAGCGATATGTCTCGATGTAGCACTTCTTGAGGCAGGTCCCGCCCTTGAACGCCCAGCGGATGCCGAGTTCTGGATCCGTGCCGATGCCCCACAGCGCCCATCCCAGAACGTAGTCCTTCTCGACCACATCCTCGCGGAGACCCCATTCCCGCACCCGGGCGACGATCTCGGCCCGGGTGATCACCGGTCGACCGCCACGTTGATCCGCAGGTTCCAGCGGGTCACGATCGGGCCATGCCGCCCAGCGCCAGGATCGAGGAGGCTTACGCCACTGCTGATCCGGGTCCGGCAGGCCTCGATCAGCGCCGGGCCGCCGAGACCGAGTTTCTCGGTGAGGTAGCCAAGGCGCTTGAAGACCGTCCGGTTGCCAAGGCGATCGGCGTAGCCAAGCAACAGCGCGTCGTCACGATGATCCGAGGCGAGGTAGGCGTCCAGGGCTTCAGCCACGTGGCGAACCCCGCCGCCCACGGCCGGGTCGTCCAGGAGATCGACGATCGTTCGCGTCGGGTCGGACACGCTGACCCGCATGGCTCTTCGCCACACGGCGCGTGTGCCAAAGACCTTGTCCTGCCTGATGACCTTGACCCGAATGGGAGTGACACCAGCCACGGCGCGCCGCGGCGCGCCTCGATCTGGGGTGAAAACAAGAAGATCGCGGAAGAACTGGTCCGTAAGGCCCCAGTGCTCGCAGGCGCTCCAGCCGCCGACATAGCCGGTTGGATAGAGCTTCGCCACCATGAGCCAGGGGTCGTCGATCCATTCCCCCGCGACAGCCGCATCCAGCGGGACCGGCGCGTACAGCCCATGTCGTGCTCGGACGAGCCATCCACGTTCAGCGAGCATCCGAAGTCGCCGTCCCGCGGGTCCGGGCTTCAGGCTCCAGAGGCGCGCCGCATCCGAGGCCTCGTACGGCCCGGGACCAGCCCGGTGCAGCATCTCCAGCAGTCCGCGCGTGTGTCCGGAGATCCCGCCAGATCGACTTTCGGCAGCGTGATACTCCGTCGCGAGTTCCGACGCTATGGCGGACGGATTCTTGCTCATGATGGAACTATATCTGATGGTGTCAAGCGACTGCCTAGCGGTCGTATCGATGCTGCGGATGTACATGCCGTGCGCGCCAGCCGTCTATCGATGCGGGCAGCCATGGCCGATCTGATGGAGTCCCTGGATCGCGGCGTGGCGCTATAGTCCGCCTCAGGAGGTTCTCGTGCCCCAATTCCTGGTCGTCTACAACCAGCTGACCGGCGAGGTCGAGCTCAGCGAATACGCCGACGACGCCCGCGAAGAGGCTCTCGAGCGCCGGTTCGCGTTGGAGCGCGACCATCGACTCGAGCCGCACATCGAGGTCGTCCTCCTGGGCGCTCGTTCCGAGGATGTCCTGAAGCGCACACACGCGCGCTACTTCAAGACCGTTCGGGAGCTCGCCGAAAGCGCCTGATCTCGGCGCGCGTATCTGACCGCGACGTTCCGCCGCCGACTCCACCAGGTCGCCTTCCGCCAGCGCGTCATTCGCGCGTACGCCGAGCGATGCGCCCTCTGCCGGCTGCGCCATCTCGATCTCCTGGACGCGGCCCACATCACGCCCGAGGGTGACGCCGAGGGCGAGCCGGTGATCAGCAACGGCGTCGCGCTGTGCAAGCTCCATCACGCCGCGTTCGATCGCTTCTTCTTCGCCATTCGGCCCGACTACGTAATCGAGGTCCGACCGTCGGTCCTCCGCGAGTCGGACGGCCCGATGCTCGTCGTTCGGCTCCAGCAGATCCAGGGCCAGCAGATCCACCTGCCCCGCCGCCCGATCGACCTTCCCGACCGCGCCCAC
>JAQBHC010000211.1:0-8933 GCA_032128175.1 Chloroflexota bacterium
CGTCTGAGAGTGACCGGCGCGAGGTGCGCGACGATCTGGACGCGTTCAGGAACAGCGAATTGGCGCAACGCCCGCTGCACCCGCGCTCGCCTGGGGCTGAGGCCCCCGGACGCGCGGCGCTCCTCTGGCCCGTTGCCGGGCCCGGCCCGCGTGATTTCGGCCGTCGGTCAGGCGCTGTAGACGTCGTCGTCGGCCGCGACCGTTTCCGACGGGCCGGCTATCCATCCGCAGACGAAACCGATACCGGCCGTCGTGAGCATCAGCACCGCGACGGTCTCCAGTTGGTAGCCGAGCCCCGAGATTTCCCACGGCAAGCCCGGCCACCCGCCTGCCGGCCACTGGGAGAGCCCACTCAGGGCCACGGTCGCGAGGTGCCCGGCGGCATACGCGCTGGTCAAGGCGCCGATGGTTATCGCTCGCGCGATGCGGCGCGGTGTCCGTGGTTTGAGCACCCTCCAGGCCACATCGGCGGCCGCGCCGGTCAACAGGGCGGCGGGCAGGAATGCCCAGGCCTCCCACCGCGCCAGAGCGATGACGGCCGCAACGCCCACCAGCACGGTGAGTGAGCCGAAGCGGAAGGCGCGGCCAACGGACAGGAGCGCGGCCCCGAGCGCAAGCAGCAGACTCTGCATGACGAGTGCCGTGACGCCGAGGCGCTCACGGATGAATGGTACGAACCCGGCTGGCTGGTTTCCCGCGGCCGCGTAGATTATCTGCCCGTCGGGGGCGACTGTCGGCCCGCCCATTCCGTCATTCATCCACACGCTCTGGGTGAGATTGCGCTCATCCGTGCCGTCCACTGACACCGAGGAGATTTCGCCATCGTTGAGCTCGTGGCTCTCGTAGAGCAGGGTCTGGCCATCGGGCGACCAGTCAGGAAGGCCGATGGCCCCATCGGCCTGGTGGACGAGCCGGAGCCCGGAGCCGTCCGGGGCGACCACAGAAAGACCGAATTCTCCCCCCTGGTCCGAAGTGAACGCGATGAGCTGGCTATCCGGCGACCACGCCGCGTCGGCGTACCGGGGCGCGTCGACGATTTTCTGGATCTCCGTTCCCTCGGCCGTGGCGACGTAAAGGCCGAACCCATCCCGCGCCGAGGCGAAGAGGAGGCGCCGGCCGTCGGCCGACCATTGCCCGGCGAATGAATTCTCCTCGTCGTCGATCAACCGTACCGGTTGGCCGGAGCCGTCCGCGGCCATCCAGTACAACTGCACGTCCGGCGCGCCGTCGCGCTGCCAGCCGAAGAGAACTCGCTCTCCGTCCGGTGACCAGCTCGGCTGGTTTACGAACCCTTCACTGAGTAGGTCCAGGCGCTCGCCGGTACGCAGGTCGACAATCGCCAACGTCTGTGGGACGTCTCCCTCGCCGGGCCACAGCTTGACGGCCACCAAGTTCCCGTCGGGCGACACCGCCGGCGACCGCTCGTCGACGTCGGAGATCGTGAGCCTGACTTGGCCGGATCCATCCGCTGCCATCCGGTACAGCTCGGCCGCGGGTGCTTTGGACACCTCCGGATCAAGTGCCGAGGCCCACATCGGGACCCAGATGTTCGCGGCCGGCACGAAGGCGAGCAACACGCCGATGGTCGCCCCGACCAGCGCTGCCGCGGTGAATGCGACCGACCCGGCGCTAAACCGCACCCGGAGAGCCTAGCACCACGTCGTAGCCCCCCGATGGCCCTCGGCTCCGCGATCGGGGAGCTGGGATCGGGGAGGGACGGCGGCCCGGAGCGACGGAGCCGCAGATCAGCCGGCCGCCGCGGCTCGGACGGCCCGCCGTGGCTCGGATCAGTGATAACCTCTCCGCCGCGGGCGGTTAGCTCAGTTGGTTAGAGCACATGCTTGACATGCATGAGGCCACTGGTTCGAGTCCAGTACCGCCCACCAGAGAACAGCGCCGGCGGCGGCGCAAGACAGAGCGAGGATCGGGACACGCCTCCGGCGAGTCGATCCCCAGAGAGCCGGGTCACGGCTGAGAGCCCGGCGATCGGATCACTGAGTGCACCGCCCGTGAGCGGCCGGAGAACCGGCCCGGGTCCGCCCGTTAGCGCGGTACGAGCGTGCGATCGCTCCACCCATGTGGCGCGGCGCGAAGGCGGGTGGAACCGCGGGAGGGAATCAACCTCTCGTCCTGTCGGACGGGAGGTTTTGTGTTTCCAGGAGGCAGCACCATGGCGGACGCGACAATCCACGACGAGGACGTTCTCGAGGCGCCCGAGCGGGGTTCAGCGGACGAACTGCTCGATGCCGGCGGGCATACCGACATCGACGCGATGCGCCACTCGGCCGCCCATGTGCTGGCAGAGGCGGTGCTGGATCTCTTTCCCGGCACGAAACTAGGGATCGGCCCGGCGATCGCCGATGGCTTCTACTACGACTTCGATATTTCGCGCCCGCTGACGCCCGATGACCTCGAGGCGATTGAGGCACGCATGCGGGACAGCATCGCGGCGAACCGCCCCTTTGTCCGGAAGGAAATCGCGCTCGACGACGCCCGATCGGTCGCCCAGGGGCAGGGCCAGGCATACAAGGTCGAGATCCTCGATGACCTTGCTGCCCGGGCAACGGCAGCCGGCGAGCCGCCGCCGGTCACCTCGTTCTATGAACACGGTGCATTCAGCGACCTGTGCAAGGGTCCGCACGTCGAGAGTACGGCCAGAATCGGACCGCTCAAGCTCCTCTCGGTCGCGGGCGCCTACTGGCGTGGTGACGAGAAGCGGCCGATGCTCCAGCGCGTCTACGGAACCGTGTGGGGAACACAGGAGGAGCTCGACCAGTATCTCTGGCGTCGGGCCGAGGCCAGGAAGCGGGACCATCGCCGCCTTGGCGTTCAGCTCGACCTGTTCAGTTTCCATGACGTGAGCCCTGGATCGGCGTTCTGGCATCCCAGGGGACAACGGATCTGGCGAACCCTCGAGTCCGCGATGCGCGAACTGCAGGAGCGTCGTGGCTACGAGGAGATCTCGACCCCGATTCTCGTCCACAAGAAACTCTGGCAGCAGTCCGGGCATTGGGATCTGTACGGCGACAACATGTTTCGTCTGGAGACCGAAGGGCAGGAATTCAGCCTCAAGCCGATGAATTGTCCCGAAAGCACGGTCATCTATCGGACGAAGCTGCGGTCCTACCGAGATCTGCCCCTCCGCTACGCCGAGTTTGGCCGCCTGCACCGCAACGAGCGGTCGGGGACCCTGTCCGGCCTCACCCGCGTCCGCCAGTTCATCCAGGACGACGCGCATATTTACGTCCGGCCGGATCAGCTGGCCGCTGAAATCGAGGCGCTCCTCGGTGAGGTCCGCGAGGCCTACTCGTGGTTTGGCCTCGAACCGCGCTTCGCGTTCGCCACCAAGCCCGACAAGGCGCTCGGCGATCCAGCGCTCTGGGAGCGGGCCGAGGGACTGATCAAGGGCGCACTCGACAGCGCCGGGGCCAACTACGTCGTCAAGCCGAAGGACGGGACCTTCTACGCACCGAAGATCGATATCTACATCGACGACGCACTCGGTCGGGAATGGCAGATGGCCACGATCCAGGTGGACCTCGTGATGCTCCCGGAACGGTTCGATCTGACCTACATCGATGACGAAGGTCAGCCCCAGCGGCCGATCGCGATTCATCGGGCGATCTACGGGTCGCTCGAGCGCTTCATCGGCATTCTGGTCGAGCACTTCGCCGGCGCCTTCCCGCTCTGGCTGGCGCCGGTCCAGGCGGTGGTCATCCCGATCGCGGACCGACACATCGACGCCGGCCGCGAACTCGCTGCCGTGCTGCGTGGGGCAGGCCTGCGGGTCGAGGTCGACGCGTCCGATGGCCGGATGCAGAACAAGATCCGCGTCGCGCAGGAGCAGAAGGTGCCGTACATGATGGTCCTGGGGGATCGAGAGATTGCTGACCGAGCCGCCTCGCCGCGGACGCGCGCCGGGGAGCAGCAACCGGCCCAGGGCTGGGAGGAACTGGCGACGCGGCTGGCCGCCGAGACGGCGACGCGCCGACCTGACTGATCGGGATCTGCCAGGCGCGCGGGGACCCTGCCTTGGATTGCCGCTCCCGATCGGCCTATGCTATCCTCCCGCTTCGACCGGACCGGGGTCGTCGTGATCTCGCGCCAGTCGAACGGAACTCGAAACGAAGGGGCCAACCATCAGCCGAGATCTGCGCGTTAATCAGATGATCCGAATCCCACAGGTCAGGGTCATCGACGAAGAGGGTAATCAGCTGGGCGTCATGCCGACTCCCCAGGCTCTCGAAATGGCGCAGGATCGCGGCCTCGATCTCGTCGAGGTCGCACCGATGGCGGCACCGCCGGTCACAAAGTTCCTCGACTTCGGTCAGTACAAATACGATCTGACCAAGAAGGAAAAGGAAGCCAAGCGTCGGCAGCGTTCGGTGACCTTCAAGGAAGTTCGGCTGTCTCCCAAGATCGGGATCGGCGACTTCGATACGAAGGTCCATCGAGCGATCGAGTTTCTCGAGGATGGCGATCGAATAAAGGTGACGGTTCGGTTCAGGGGTCGTGAGCTCACGCACCCGGAGCTGGGGCGGAACCTGCTGACAAAGTTCACGGACCAGGTCAAGGATCACGGCATCCCAGAGCGAACGCCAGTGCTCGAAGGCAAGTCGATGTTCATCACGATGGCATCGACCCACAAGCCGAAGGTGGTGGACGCTCCTGCGAAGCATGGCCGAACCACGGAGGAGGGGGCTTCGGCCTCCGAGGCAGTGGAGCTGGCGCCGGTGGCAACGCCGGTTGAGGCAGCGGCTACGCCAGCTACGCCAGTGAAAGCACCGGCTGCGCCAGTCAAAGCAGCGGCAAAACCGGTCGTGGAACCTGAAATCGCGGCGACAGCGCCGGCAACGACGGGAGAGTGACGGCACCGTGCCGAAGATGAAGAGCCACAAGGCCGCCCAGAAGCGCATCGGCGTGACCGGGAGCGGCAAGGTCTTTCGGGTGAATGCATGGCGTGGCCACCACCTCGAGATCAAATCGTCTCGTCGTACCCGTCGCTACGCGGGCAAGACGCTCATGGACAGCACGCACGCAAAGCAGGTCAGGCGCCTGCTTCCGTACCTCTAGGAGCAAGTCATGGCTCGAGTCAAGCGGGGCGTCACTTCCCACAAGCGACACAAGCGCCTTCTGAACGCGGCTGAGGGCCGGAAGGGAACGCGCTCGCGACTGATCAAGCCGGCACGCGAGGCGCTGCTGCATGCACTCGCCTACGCCACACGCGACCGGAAGCAGCGGAAGCGCGACTTTCGTGAGCTCTGGATCATCCGGATCAACGCGGCCGTCCGCCTCAATGGGATGGCGTACGGACGGTTTATCGCCGGCCTCAAGGCCGCCAACGTGGAACTCGACCGGAAGGTCCTGGCCGACATCGCTGTGCGGGATGCCTCCACGTTCGGACGCATCGTCGAGGTCGCCAAGGGCGCCTGAGCCTGCCGTGGATTTCGCCGATCTCAGCCGCGATCTCGATGCCCTTCGTGAGCGCACCCTGGCATCGGTCGCGGACGCGCGAGACACGGCAACGCTGGACGCGCTCGACATCGAGGTCCTCGGCAAGAAGGGCGCACTGACCGCGATCCTGCGGGGGATTGGGTCGCTGCCTGTCGACGATCGACCACGTGTCGGTTCGATCGCCAACGCCGTTCGCGGCACCATCGAGATCGCCCTCGCGGATCGACGTCTGGCGCTCGGATCCAGCGAGCTCTCGGACCGACTGGCGCGCGAGCGACTGGACGTGACAACGCCCGGACGGCCGCTCCGCCGCGGGTCGCTTCATCCAAGCATCGAGGCGATGTCGGACATTGCGCGCATTTTCGAGCAGTTCGGGTTCGTGGTCCACGAGAGTCAGGAGATCGAGGACGACCTCACCAACTTCCAGCTCCTCAATATTCCGCCCGAGCACCCCGCGCGCGACCTGTGGGACACGCTCTACGTGGACATGCCCGGGTACCTGCTGCGTACGCATACCTCGCCGGGCCAGATCCGTGTGATGCAGGCGATGAAACCGCCGATTCGCGCCCTGTTGCCCGGGCGATGCTTCCGCTACGAGGCGGTCGACGCCTCGCATGGCTTCGAGTTCTTCCAGGTCGAGGGCCTGATGGTGGACGAGGGAACAACCCTTGCCGACATGAAGGGGCTGCTCGACCAGTTCGCCCACGCGATGTTCGGGGCGGGAAAGCGCACCCGATTCCGGCCCGGCTATTACCCGTTCACGGAGCCCTCCGTCGCCTTCGACGTCGAGTGCCTGGTGTGCGGCGGCCCCGGCTGCCCGGCGTGCGGCCGGAGCGGCTGGATGACGATCCTCGGGGCGGGCATGGTCCATCCGGTCGTCCTTCAGAACGGTGGCCTGGACCCGGAGCGATACCAGGGCTTTGCCTTCGGCATGGGCCCGGAGCGGATCTCGATGCTGAAGCACGGGATCACGGACCTGCGCCTGTTCATGGAGAACGACATCAGGTTCCTCGAGCCATTCAGGTGAAAGCCCCGCTGTCGTGGTTGGCCGAATTCGTCGACATCGAGCTGGAGCCGGAGGCGCTCGCCGATCGATTGACGCTGCTGGGCATGGAGGTGCGTGGGATCGAGCGGCGCGGTGCCGACTGGCGCCACGTAGTGGTGGGCGAGCTGCTGCGTGTTGAAAAGCACCCGCGCGCGGACCGTCTCTCCCTGACGACGGTGACGATTGGTTCGGGCGAACCGCTTGAGATCGTCTGCGGTGCGACCAATATCGCCGTGGGCCAGCGTGTCCCGGTGGCACTGCCCGGCGCGATCCTGCCCGGCGACCGCCGGATCGAGCGGACGGAAAAGATGGGCGTTGTCAGCAACGGCATGCTCTGCTCCGGTGATGAGCTCGGCCTCACCAGCGATAGCGACGGGATCCTGATCCTCCCGCCTGATTCCGCCATCGGCGCGGCGCTCGTGGATCTGTATGGCGACGTGGTGCTTGACATCGACGTCAAGCCAAACCGCGGCGACGCCCTGTCCATCGTCGGTCTGGCCCGCGAGGTCGCCGCGATCACCGGAGCCCCGATCCGTTGGCCTGACGTCCAGGTCGAGGAGGGTGGTCGAGCGGTTTCGGAGCTTCTCGCAGTCTCGATTGAGGACGCGCGGCTTTGCCCCCGCTTCGTCGGGCGGTGGGTGAGCGGCATCCGGGCCGGCACGTCTCCGGATCGAGTGCAGATGCGGCTCGCGGCGGCAGGAGTGCGCCCGATCAGCAACGTCGTCGATGCCTCGAATTACGTGATGCTGGAGCTGGGCAAGCCCATCCATGTCTTCGACGCTGCCGCGGTGCACGGCGGAAGACTCGAGGTCCGTGTTGCTCGACCCGGGGAGCGGCTGACCACACTCGATCACGTCGATCGGACCCTGGATCCCGAGACACTCCTGATCGCCGATGCGTCGGGACCGCTGTCGATTGCCGGCGTAATGGGCGGAGCCGGCTCCGAAGTCTCAGCGTCGACCACCAATGTCGTCATCGAGTCCGCGATCTTCAATCCCGTCAGCATTCGTCGGACCGCCTTCCATTACGCGCTCCGCTCGGAGGCGAGCCTGCGGTTCGAGAAGGGCCAGGAGTTTCGACTGGCGAGGATCGGCGCCGACCGAACGGCCCAGTTGATCTCCGCGTGGGCGGGCGGTCTGATCGCGCCGGGCCGCGTGGACAGTGCACCCGAGGAGCCCACAGCCGAGCGGGTTGCATTCCGACCGGCCAGGGCGACGCGGTTGCTCGGGCTCACGCTGGGCCATGACCAGCAGACAGCATTGCTCGCCAGGGTGGGGATAGTCGTCGAGGTGCCGAACCCCGACCAGCCCACCGTCAGGGTTCCGATCGTCGGCGGCCCGATGCCACTGACCCAAACCGCGCTATCGACCGACGCACTCATTGCGGTCGTGCCGTCGTGGCGGCGAGACATCGCCATTGAGGCAGATGTCATCGAGGAGCTCGCCCGAGTCAACGGTTACGACCTGGTCCCGACGACACTCCCCGCAACCACGATGCCGGCCTATCGGGAGTCGCCGCTCCGCCTGCGCGACACGGTCAGGGCAGCTCTGGCCGGGCACGGCCTCCACGAAATCGTGACCCACGCGCTCGTTTCACAGCGACATGCGGATACCTGGGCGTGGAGCGGCCCGGCTACCGAGGCCACCGGAGAGGGCGTCGCAGCGGGAGCCCGGATCACCGTCACGAATCCGCTCTCCGCTGATCACGCCGTCCTTCGCCAGAACCTGGTCGGCGGCTTGCTGACCACGATTGCGTTGAATCGGCGGCGTGGTCGGGACGATCTGGCTCTGTTCGAGGTCGGGAAGGGCTACGGACGCGTCGCCGAACTGCCGCACGAGTGGTGGCGGTTGGGGATCGCGCTGTCCGGATCGTTCGATGCGCCCGCCTGGAACCGCGCGCGACGCGACGCAGACATCGACGATCTCAAGGGTCTCATTGAGGCTGTCTGTAACGTGCTCGGGTTCGGTGTACCGACCTACTCGACACTGCAAGGCGAGCCGATGTTGCATCCAGGTCGGTCGGCCCTCGTCCAGGTGAAGGCCGATGACGGACTGATCATCCTGTCCGGCGTCCTTGGAGAGTTGCACCCCGCTGCGGCGGCCGACTGGGACGAGCGCCTCGCCGGCGCGGTCGTGGCAGAACTGTCGATTCGTGGTCTCGCTGGGGGATCGCCGTCGGTCCCCAGGAGCGTGACCCTCGGCCGCCATCCCGTCATCGAGCGGGATGTTGCGGTCGTGGTCTCAGGCGATACCTCCGCGCGGCAGACCGAGGATGCGATCAGATCGAGCGGCGGAGAGTTCCTGCGAGCCGTGACCCTGTTTGACATCTATCGCGGAGCCCCGCTGGATGCGGACCAGCGGAGCCTCGCGTACCGACTGACCTTCGGTGCCGACGGCCGAGCCCTGACCGAGGACGATCTCGAGGGTGCAATGAC
>JAQBHC010000212.1:0-27034 GCA_032128175.1 Chloroflexota bacterium
GTCTCCGTGACGGCCAGCTTGGCGACCGCCCCGATCTCGCCGGCCTCGAGCTCGCCGATGGGTTCCTGCTCCTTGCCGTGGAGCAGGAGCAGCTGCCCGATCCGCTCATCCTCGCTGCGAGTGGCGTTCCAGACATGGGTCTGGGCATGGAGCGTGCCGGACAGGACACGAAGGTAGGTCAGCCGTCCAACGAACGGATCCGCGGCCGTCTTGAAGACGCGGACCAGGAGCGGGCCATCAGCGTCGGGCGCGACGTCAACCGCTGCGCCACTTCGATCCGTGGCGGCTGCGGGGCTTTCATCGGCGGGGGAGGGGAGATACCGAATGAATGCATCGAGGAGAGCTCGAAGTCCGATCCCGACGGCCGCGCTCCCGACGAGTACCGGCGCAAGCACAGAGTCCTTGACTCCCTGGCGGAGGCACGCCTCAAGCTCGGCGTCCGAGATTTCCTCGCCCTCCAGGTATTTGGTCAGGACGTCGTCGTCCGCCTCGGACGCCGCTTCGAGGAGCTGATCGCGGCGGAGCGCTACCTCGGTTTCGAGTTCGGCCGGAATGGGCACCTCATTGTCCTTGCCGCCTTCCCAGCGATAGGCCTTCCGATGGACGAGGTCCACGTACCCGGAAAACGTCTCGGCTGAGCCGATGGCCAACTGGAGCGGGGCGACCTTGTTGCCGAAGGCAGCACGGAGTGCATCGAGGGCCCCTGTCGGGTCGGCGTTCTCCCGATCGCACTTGTTGATGAAGAAGCACGTCGCCGTATTCGTCGCCCGGGCCAGGGACACCGTGTTCTCGAGACCGGCCTCGACGCCGCCGGCGGCGTCAATCACGAGCAGTGCACCGTCCGTGGCATGGAACCCGGAGACGACCTCCGCAGCGAAGTCGAGGTACCCCGGTGTATCGACGATCGTGATTCGTGTCCCGTCGGTCTCAAACGTCGCGACCGCAAGGCTCAGCGTTTCACGGCGCTTCTGCTCCTCAGGCTCGAAGTCCAGATGGGAGCTCCCATCGTCGACTCGGCCCAGCCGGCTGATCGCTCCGGCTCGAAAGAGCAGTTGTTCGCCCAGCGTCGTCTTCCCGGAGCCGGCATGCCCGGCAAGGACGACGCTTCGAAGGTGGGGCAGGTCGACGTTCTTCATGGTCATGAACGGTCGGTCCTCTCTGCTGGCGGAGGGTCGAAGCAGACCGCGGAGGGGCGCGCCGCGGGCGGTCTGGCCATCATAGTCCGCTATACTCCCGCCCGATGTCAGGTCATTCCAAATGGTCCACGATCAAACGTCAGAAGGGTGCCAACGACGCGAAGCGCGGGGCACTCTTCACCAAGGTCGCCCGCGAGATCATGGTCGCGGCCCGTGCGGGTGGCGGTGATCCCGACGCGAACTTCCGACTCCGCCTCGCCATGGACAAGGCGCGTGCGGTCAACATGCCACTCGACAACATCAAGCGCGCCATTGAACGCGCGGCGGGATCGGCAGAGGGCGATCAGTTCGAGGAGATTGCCTACGAGGGCTACGGCCCGGGTGGCGTCGCGATCCTGGTTGAGGCGGCCACGGATAACCGCAATCGGACCGCATCGGACGTCCGCTCGATGTTCGCGAAAGCTGGGGGTCAACTCGCCGGGAGCGGGGCAGTCGCCTGGCAATTCGAGCCACGTGGGCTGATCTCGATCTCATCGGCCGGGCTCGACGCCGATGACGTCGCCCTGTCGGCGATCGATGCCGGTGCTGCCGACGTCGATACCTCGGACCCTGCGGTCATCGAGGTCTACACCGACCCATCGGACCTTGAGCGGGTGCGCAAGGCCATCGAGGCCGGCGGCATCGCGGTCGAATCGTCCGAGTCCACGATGATCGCCAAGACGACCGTCGAACTTGATGCCCATCGGGCCCGCCAGAACCTGCGTCTCATCGAGCTCCTCGAAGACCTCGACGACGTCCAGCGCGTCACCGCCAATTTCGACATCCCCGAAGACGTCTTTGCGGAACTCGCCGGGTGATCGTCCTCGGGATCGACCCGGGAACGGCGGCCCTGGGTTGGGGCCTGGTGGAGCGGACGGGTGGAGAACTCCGGCTCATCGATGTCGGGTGCCTGGAAACTGGCGCCCACCTCAGCCTGCCCGATCGACTCCTGGCCATCCACCGCCATGTCGAGGGGCTCATCGAGCGACATGAGCCCGGCATCGTCGCCGTCGAGCGACTGTTCTTTTCGCGCAACGCGCAGACGGCGTTTGCGGTGGGCCAGGCACGCGGGGTGGTCCTGCTGGCTGCTGCCGCTGCGGGCCGAACCGTGCGCGAAGCGACCCCGAGTGAAGTCAAGCTTGCCGTGACTGGTTCGGGTACGGCCGACAAGGACCAGGTCGGCCGGATGGTCGCTGTGTTGCTCGGGTTGGGGGCGCCGCCGCGTCCCGACGACGCGGCCGATGCTCTTGCGGTCGCGATCTGGGCGGCGAACAGTGAGCGCGCCGACACCGTCATGCCCGGCTCCGCGACCCTCGACCGCGCGGCCGTCGCGCCAATGGCCAGGGGCGAGACCCCGTATGAGCGGGCCGTGCGCGAAGCGACCGCCCGAGAGCGAGCGTCGTCGACGCTTGCTCGACGCAGCCGCTGAGCTCGGAGCCAACCGTGATTGCGTCGCTCGAGGGCATCGTTGGGGCCATCGCCCTCGACTCCCTGGTCATCGAGGTCGGTGGCATCGGCTACCGCGTCTTCGCCGGCCCGGGGGTCCTGTCCTCGGCCCAGCCCGGTAGCCGCCTGAAGTTGCACACACATCACCTCGTTCGCGAAGATCTGCAGGCGCTCTACGGGTTTCGTTCGCCAGAGGAACTGGGGTTCTTCAATCTCCTGCTGACCGTGACCGGCGTAGGACCAAAGGTTGCCATGGCCATCGTGAGCAGCCGCCCGCCAGCAGAACTCCAGCTGGCGATCATGGTCCAGGATCAGGCCGTCCTCGTTTCGATCCCCGGCATCGGCAAGCGGTTGGCCGAGCGGGTCATCTTCGAGCTCAAGGAGAAAGTCGCGGCGGCTGGGGTTGCCGCGATTGGCTCCCTGCCGGGCAGCCCGAACGACGGTGATGTCGTGGCCGCCCTTCAGGCTCTTGGATACTCGCTCGCCGAAGCGCGCGAGGCGGCGCGCGCCTCGCTAGTGGGTGCGAGCGTCAGCAGTTCGCTGGAGGAGCGGGTGAAGACCGCGCTCCGAGGCCTCGCCCGGGACTGAACGCGGCTGCGATATCGAGCCGCCTCGCCGAGGGCGGGCCCCTCGCGCGTTAGAACATCTGTACGAATTGCAATGGGCAGTGCTAGAATGCCGGACGTGACGGACGACTCCTTTCACCTGCTCGCGGCGGATGCCGAAGACCCCGTGGAAATCGCCATCGAGGGGTCACTTCGACCGCGCTCGCTGGACGAGTACATCGGCCAGCGGGAGGTCAAGACGAACCTCGGCGTCCTGCTGACGGCAGCCCGGGCGCGAGAGGAAGCGGCGGACCACGTGCTCCTGTACGGCCCCCCAGGACTGGGGAAGACGACCCTCGCCACGATCATCGCGCGTGAGCTCGGCGTGAACGTCCGCTATACCTCTGGCCCTGCCATTGAGCGGGCAGGGGATCTGGCGGCGATCCTCACCTCGCTCGACGAGCGTGATGTCCTGTTCATTGACGAGATCCATCGCCTGAATCACGCGGTCGAGGAGATCCTCTACCCGGCGATGGAGGATTACGCCCTCGACGTGATGATCGGCAAGGGCCCGTCCGCCCGCTCGCTCCGACTCACGCTCAAGCCGTTCACCATCGTCGGTGCGACGACCCGCGCGGGCCGGATCTCGTCACCGCTCCGGGATCGATTCGGGGCAACATATCGGCTCGACTTCTACGACGAGGCCGATCTCACCGAGATTGTCGAGCGCTCGGCGCGCATCCTTAAAGTCGACCTGGAGCCTGCAGCCGCGGTGGCGATTGCGCGCCGCGGGCGGGGAACCCCACGAATCGTCAACCGATTGCTCAAGCGGGTCCGCGACCACGCCGAAGTGCATGGGGACGGCCGGGTCACGGAGCGGGTTGCCCGCGAGGCGATGCGCCTCCTCGAGATCGACGACGAAGGGCTCGATTCGACGGATCGCAAGCTCCTGGCCGCCATCGTCCAGAAATTCGGCTCCGGACCTGTCGGGGTCGCGGCGCTGGCGGCCGTGCTGTCGGAGGAAGTCGAGACGATCGAAGACGTCTACGAGCCGTTCCTGCTTCGGCTCGGGTTCCTCGATCGGACACCCCAGGGTCGAATTGCGACCGAGCTCGCGAGAGGACACCTGTCCGGTCTCGGCTATGAGATTCCGCCGCCCAGGCGCGCGGAGCCAGACATGCCGTCGCTCTGGGCGGACGACGCTGGAGGTCCGAATCACTGACGGCGTGGTTGCAGGCGGACTGGCGCTCGATACCGCTCCCTTCGTTGCCGCGCGTCCCGCGCCCCGACCGCTCCGCTTTGATGTGCTTGCCGAAGTCAAGGGACCCGCTTCGATGCGAGCACGGCTCGGTCGCGTCGCTCTTCCGCACGGCGTGATCGATACACCGCAGTTCATGCCGGTCGGTACGAATGCGACCGTGAAGGCCCTTGATCCCGACGATCTGCGGGAGGTCGGTGCGACGATCATCCTCGCCAACACCTACCACCTCTTCCTTCGTCCCGGCCACGAGCGGATCGAGCGGCTCGGGGGGCTGCATACGTTCATGGGCTGGGATCGCCCGATCCTCACCGACTCCGGCGGATACCAGGTCGTGTCACTGGCGGATGCGCGGGTCGTCGACGAGGACGGCGCTACGTTCCGGAGCCATATCGACGGGGCCACCCGCCGCCTGACCCCGGAAATCGTGATGCGAGCGCAGGAGGCTCTGGGTCCCGACATCGCCGTGGCGTTCGACCACCCGGTCTATCCGTCCTCGCCCTTCGCGCAGGTTGAAGATGCCATGGAGCGCACGCATCGCTGGGCGTCGCGCTGCATCACGGCGCATCGACGCCCGGATCAAGCGCTCTTCGGGATCGTGCAGGGCGGCGTTGATCCAGGGCTGCGCGAGCGCTCGACACGGTTCATCGCGAGCCTTCCGTTCGACGGGATCTGCATCGGCGGCCTGGCCGGCGACGAGACACCAACCGAACGCGCGGCGGCGCTCGACGTCGTCATCGCGATGCTCGAGGGTGACCCGCGCCCGCGGTACCTGATGGGCCTCGGCTCCCCGCGGGAGATCCTGGAAGCTGTTGGGCTCGGGGTCGACCTGTTCGACTCGGTTCTGCCGGCTCGGGTCGCACGCAACGGCCAACTGTGGGTTCCGGGCGGAAAGCTGAACCTTCGGAATAGTGCGTTCATGGACGACGCGCGTCCGGTTCAGGATGACTGTCCGTGTCGCCTCTGCCGCGGATTCTCACGGGCCTACCTGGCGCATCTGTTTCGGGCCAACGAGCTGCTGGCCTACCGGCTCGCAACTTGTCACAACCTGACCTTCACCCTAGACTTCATGGGCAGGATCCGGGCTGCGCTACAGGCCGGGACCTTCGCCGAATCGCTCGCCGCACTGCGGGCACACGCGGGTCCGACAAGCGGCAGAAAAGCCGCAGTGGAGCCGGCGTGAACCACCGTCGGATACGGTCATTCCAGCGCGGAGGAACCCTCCATGGGCTCTCGAGACAGACCTTCCAAGGAAGCCAAGAAGAAGCCGAAGGACAGGTCCGGCCTGCCGAAGCTCCAACCGCTCGCCGAACCGCCGACCAATGTCGAGCAGTATCGGAAGCCACGGAAGCCACGCGCGGACGACGAGCGAGACGAAACCTGACCCGTCGCGCGGACAACCTCGTCCGCTCCATCGAGGTCAGCAATGACAGGAGCGTGACAGGGACATGGCGATGACAACCGAGCGACCAACGGAACGGGCCGCGAGTGAGCGGGGCAAGGCGGTCGAGGCCGCCATTCTCTCGATCGAGAAGCAGTTCGGCACGGGCTCGATCATGAAGCTCGGCGCGACCGCCCGGCAGCACGTCGAATTCATTCCGACTGGGTCGATCGCGCTTGACCTGGCGCTCGGCGTCGGCGGCATTCCGCGCGGCCGGATCACCGAGATCTTCGGACCAGAATCGTCCGGCAAGACAACGGTCTGCCAGCACATCATCGCCGAGGCGCAGCGCAAGGGCGGCGTCGCCGCGTTCATCGACGTCGAGCATGCTCTCGACCCCGCGTACGCCCGCGCGTGCGGCGTCAACGTCGACGAGCTGCTCGTGAGCCAGCCGGACACCGGCGAGCAGGCCCTGGAGATCACCGAAACGCTCATTCGCTCGGGTGGCATTGACGTGGTCGTGGTCGACTCGGTGGCAGCGCTCGTGCCGCGCGCCGAGATCGAAGGCGAGATGGGGGATTCGTTCGTTGGCATCCAGGCTCGCCTGATGAGCCAGGCTCTGCGCAAGCTGACCGGCGCCGTGAGCCGCTCGAACACGTCGCTGGTCTTCACCAACCAGTTGCGCGAGAAGATCGGCGTCATGTTCGGGAACCCGGAGGTTACCCCGGGCGGACGGGCGCTCAAGTTCTATGCGAGCGTCCGCCTCGACATCAGGCGCATCGAAACGATCAAGTCGGGAACCGACTCAATCGGCAATCGTGTGCGCGTCAAGGTCGTCAAGAACAAGGTCGCACCGCCGTTCCGCGTCGCTGAATTCGATGTCATGTACGGCGAGGGGATATCCAAGGAAGGGGGACTGCTCGACGTCGGTGTCGCGATGGGCGTGGTGGACAAGACTGGTTCCTGGTTCACCTACGCGGAGACACGCCTTGGTCAGGGCCGCGAAGCCTCCAAGGACTTCCTCAAGATCAACGCCCCGGTTGCCGCCTCGATTGAGCAGAAGATCCGCGGCAAGGTCGATGAAGTCGCCCCTCCCGTCGAGGGCATCACCGAGGCCGACTAATCTGGCCGTGAGGGCCTCACGGGAAACGTTCGCCGAGAAGCGAGCCCGTCGCGCGGAGATCGATGATCCGGCTGTCGTCCTCGACGCTGGACTCCGCTTCCTCGAGCCTCGCCAGCGATCGATCAGCGAAGTTCGGCGCCGCCTCGTGGGCGCCGGCTATGGCGAGGATCTGGTCGAGGGCGCCATCGAGCGGCTTGCCGACCTCGGGATGCTGGACGATGAGGCGTTCGCACGCGCCTGGGTGGAGTCGAGAGACCGAGCGCGGCCGCGCGGCGAGCGTGCGTTGCGAGGAGAGCTGGCGCAGCGCGGCGTCGATCGATCGGTCGTCGATGCCGCCCTGGAGGCACGACAGGGCCAGGCCGAGGCAGCTCCCGAGCGAGTCGGCGAAGCGGAGATCAGCGGCGCGATATCGGCGGATGAGGCCGCAGCGATCCGGCTTCTCGAGCGCCGCGGCCGGACGATTGCGAGGGTCGCGGATCCCAGGTCTCGCCGCAATCGTGCCTACGGCCTGCTGGCCCGGAACGGATTCGATCCTGGGCTCGCCTCGCTGGTCGCGGCGCGCTGGGCGCATGAGTTGGCGAGCGATGGCTTGCCGGGTGTGGAGGATGTCGACGTCGAGGGATTCCCAGGCGGCTGAGGTCCGTCCCGGCCCCAGGCAGGCCCCGACCCAGCACGCGGGCCGACGAAAGGTTTCCTCCGGGCCCGTCCGTAGTAGGCTACGTCGAACGGTTCGCGCGGAGCCCGGGGAGACGCCTCCCATGCCGCAGGATCCGATGAACGAAGTCACACGTCCGGCCGATCAGCGCCGGATGGGAGGAACAGATGGAATACCTCGCCGTCGCCCTTGTGGCGCTGGCCGGTGGTATCGCCGTAGGTTTCGTCGCGCGAAGCCTGTGGGCGAATCAATCGGTCAAGGTCGCCCACGAGAAGGCAGCTCGAATCGTCGCCGACGCCCGGACCCAGCAGAAGGACCTCATCCTCGAGGCAAAGGAAGACAAGATCCGCCTCCTCCGTGAGGCCGAGGAGGAGGCTCGTTCACGACGAACCGAACTCAGCGCCATCGAGCGCCGGCTGACCGCCCGGGACGAACAGCTTGACCAGCGCACCGACATGCTCGAACAGCGCGATCGGAAGCTCCTCGAGCGCGATATCGAAATGGGTCGTCAGCGCGATGAGCTCGGTCGGCTGAACGCTGAGCGGGTGGCAGCTCTCGAGCAGGTCAGTGGCATGTCGGCGAACGATGCAAAAGATGTCCTGCTCGACGCCATCCGCGAAGAGGCCGAGCACGATGCCGTGAAGCTCGCCCGGTCCATCGAACGGCGAGCCAGGGACGAGGCCACGGACAAGGCGCGCGACATCATCGTGACCGCCATGCAGCGGGTTGCCGCGGACCACACGGCTGAACACACCGTCACCGTGATCCATCTGCCGAATGACGAGATGAAGGGTCGGATCATCGGCCGCGAGGGCCGCAATATCCGGGCACTCGAGCTGGCGACCGGCGTGGACCTCATCATCGATGACACGCCCGAGACCGTGGTCCTGTCCGGCTTTGATCCCGTCCGCCGCGAAGTTGCGCGGGTGGCGCTCACCAAGCTCATGGGCGATGGCCGCATTCACCCGGGCCGCATCGAGGAAGTCGTCGCCAAGGCCCGCGCCGAGGTTGACACGATCATTCGCCAGGCCGGTGAGCAGGCGGCCTACGACGCGGGAGTTCCCGGCCTGCCTGCCGACATCCTCAAGCTGCTCGGTCGCCTCAAGTACCGCACGAGTTACGGCCAGAACGTCCTCGTTCACTCCATGGAGGCGAGCGCGCTGGCTGGCGTCATTGCGGCCGAGATCGGGGCCGACATCCAGGTCGCCAAGATGGGCGGCCTCCTCCACGACCTCGGCAAGGCAGTGGATCACGAGGTCGAAGGGCCGCACGCGGCGATTGGCGCGGCCATCGCCCTGAAGGCGGAGCTCCCGCTCAAGGTCGTGAATGCCATCGCTGCCCACCACCAGGAAGTCGAGTACACCTGCCTGGAGGCACCGATCGTGCAGGTTGCCGACGCCATTTCCGCTTCGCGGCCGGGTGCCCGCGGCGAAACCATGGATACATACGTCAAGCGTCTCGAAGATCTCCAGGCTATCGCTGAGTCCTTCACTGGCGTCGAGCGTTCGTTCGCCGTCCAAGCCGGACGCGAGGTCCGGATCCTGGTGCGTCCCGAGGAGATCGACGATCTCACGGCGATGCGCCTCGCCCGCGATATCGTCAAGAAGATCGAAGAGCAGCTCACGTACCCGGGTCAGATCAAAGTGACGGTGATCCGCGAGACGCGAGCCGTGGAGTACGCGAAGTAGCGGAACTGAGCGGCCAGGCCGGCCGCGTTCGCCTCGGGAATCCGCCGAACGGGAACGTGGCGCGTCCACCCGGGGCGTGTCGCGTCCTGCTCATCGGCGACGTCATCGGGAAGCCTGGGCGGCAGGCCATCGAAGCGCTGCTGCCCGGCATTCGAGATGAGCGTGGGATCGACTTCGTGACCGCCAATGGCGAGAACCTCGCGGCAGGGATGGGCCTGACAAGCTCGACCGCGGATGCCCTCTTCGCGCACGGCGTGGACGTGATCACGTCGGGCAACCACATCTGGGATAAGCGCGAGATCTACGAGGCGCTGGAGAAGGATGATCGGATCCTGCGGCCACTGAACTACGGCACGCATGGCGTCCCGGGGCGTGGCTGGGGCGTCTACCAGGCCCACGATGGGACCGACCTCGCTGTCGTCAACCTGCAAGGTCGGACGTTCATGCAACCCATCGACAATCCGTTCACCGAGGCAGATCGACTGCTGGACGAAGGGTCGGAGCCGCTGCCGCCCGTACGGATCGTGGATTTCCACTGCGAGGTCACGTCTGAGAAGAATGCCCTCGGGCTGTATCTCGATGGCCGCGTGTCGGTCGTCGTCGGGACCCACACCCATGTCGTCACCGGCGATGAGCGGATCCTGCCCGGCGGCACCGCCTACCAGACCGACCTCGGCATGAGCGGGCCAATCTGGAGCGTCATTGGCTTCGATCCAAAGACGGTTCTGCCACGCTTCATCAACGCCCTCCCGACGCGGTTTGCGGTCGGCGAAGGCACGGTGATCTTCAACGCCCTCCAGGTCGACATCGATCCCGCCACGGGCCGTGCCCTCGCGATGGAACGCATTTCGCGGCTCCACGAGGCCTGAGCGTGGCGCCGCCTCGACGACGCCACGACGTTGCCAGGAAGGGCATCGTGCCCTCGGCGCCAGCCACGGTCGACCTTCACACGCATACCGCTCGATCCGATGGCCTTCTCGAGCCAGCGGTCCTCGTAGCTGCGGCCGCCGCCGCCGGTGTGCGGCTCCTGGCGATCACGGATCACGACACGCTCGCCGGAGTTCGCGAAGTACTCGCTGCGCGGATCATTCCGGCCGGCCTGGAACTCCTGCCCGGGATCGAGCTCAACGCCGTGGTCACGGATCGCCCGGATCTGCGCGAGAGCGAGATCCACGTGCTCGGCCTCGGTGTCGACCCCGAGGACGATGCACTCGAGGCCGCGTTGTCGCTGCAGCGAGATCGGCGCCGGTCACGGTTCGAATTGATGGTGGCGCGGCTTGCGGCCATCGACCGCCCGATCGACGATGCTCTCGAGACCTTGCCGGCCACGGGTGACGATGATGCCCTCGGCCGGCCGCGGATCGCCAGGGCGATGATCGCCAAGGGCTATGTCACGAGCGTCGGCGACGCCTTCGATCGCTACCTCTCGCCCGGACGGCCTGGCTACGTGCCGCGCGAAGGGCTCGGCCCCATCGACGCGATCCGGGTGATTCGGGCCGCCGGCGGACTTGCCTCGCTGGCACACTTCGCCGAGGCGCCGTTCCGGGTGGACGTGATCGACGAGCTCAAGCAGGCGGGCCTGGACGGGCTGGAGGTCCACCACGGCACCTTCGATGCCCGGACAGTCGCGGCGATGCGAGCGGTGGCAGACCGGGCCGGACTCGTTGCAACGGGCGGAACGGACTATCACGGGGATCAGGAGACCTACGCCGAAGCACACGCCCGCCTTGAGGTACCTCCAGAGGTCGCCGCCCGGGTTCGGGCCTTCCTGGGTCGCTGAAGGAGCGTGCGGGTCCGTCCCGCTACGAGGCGATCGACCCGTCCGGACCCGGCTCTTCGGCGACCTGCTCCTTGAGAAACGTCGGGCGCAGGTGGATCGGCGGCTCTCGTCGCCGGAGGCGGAGATTGAGCATCTCCACGAACACCGAGAAGCCCATCGCGAAGTAGACGTATCCCTTTGGCACGTGCAGGTCGAGTCCGTCGGCCACGAGCGACATCCCGATCAGGAGCAGGAAGCTCAGCGCGAGCATCTTCACCGTCGGGTGACGTTCGACGAACGCAGCCAGCGGCCCGGCCGCGAGGAGCATGACCCCGATCGCGATCACGACCGCGGCGATCATGACCAGGACTTCGTCGGCCATGCCGACCGCGGTGATCACCGAGTCGAGCGAAAAGACGATATCGAGCAACGCGATCTGGACAAGAACGGACCCGAACGACGCGCTGCCCCGCTTGACCTCGTGAGCCTCCTCGCCCTCGAGGGTCTCGTGGATTTCCAGGGTCGCCTTGGCGAGCAGAAACAGCCCGCCGCCAATAAGGATCAGGTCCCGTCCGGACAGGTCCTGTCCGAGGATGGACAGGAGTGGGGCGGTCAGGCCGATGACCCACGAGATCGCCAGGAGCAGCAGGATCCGCATGCCCATGGCCAGGCCGAGACCGATCCTCCGGGCCCGGGCCTGCTGCTCCACGGGCAGCTTGCCGGTCAGGATCGAGATGAACACGATGTTGTCGATCCCGAGCACGATCTCGAGGACCGTCAGGGTGAGCAGCGCGACCCAGGTCTCGGGGTTGGTGAGCAAGTCCATGGCAACAGGGTATCGTCTGCCGGTGATCCACTCTCAGCGCCCGCAACGGGAGGACCTGCCGATCCTCGAGATCGTGCCACCAGCGCCGTCCGCGGCACGCATCGCGAACGCGCCGACCGATGAGCGGCTGGGCGAGTTTCGTCCCGAGCCACGAGTGCTCCCGCGCTTCTTCGTCTGGACGCTCGGCTGTCAGATGAACCGGAGCGATTCCGAGGAGATGGCCGGCCGGCTCCTTACCGCGGGGGCTACCGAGGCCCCGACCATGGAAGCAGCCGACCTCGTCGTCATCAACACCTGCGCGATCCGCGAGCTTGCCGAAACGAAGGTCATCGGGCGGCAGGGTCATCTTCAGCGCCTCAAGGACGCCAACCCGTCGATGCGTGTCGTGCTGACTGGATGCGCCGTTCGCGAGCGCGATCGGGACGGGCTTGAGCGGCGGTACCCGGCGGTCGACCTGTTCCTCCGTCCTGATGAGGAGCCCGAGTTGCTGGATCGCCTGGGTCTGGCCTCTGCGCAGGCGCCGGTTGGAGCGGTTGGGGCAACCACCGTGGTGGGCCGGACCGTCGTCGGGGTCGCCGATCACCTCGCCACGACGCGGGCTGCCGCGGTCGCCGCCGGTTCGGTGCAGCGCTCTTCGAGCGTTTCGGCCTGGCTTCCGATCATCTATGGCTGCGACAAGACGTGCACCTACTGCATCGTGCCGTTCAGCCGCGGCCCGGAGCGGAGTCGCCCGTTCGATGAAATCGTCGGCGAGGCACGCGCCATCGCGGCGTCCGGGTACCGCGAGGTCACCCTCCTCGGTCAGAACGTGAATTCGTATGGCCATGATCTCGCCCCGGACCCCCGCTTCGGGCACATCCGGACCGAGCGCTGGGCCGGGCGGCGCCTCGATCTTGGTTCCAAGCCAGATCTGGCTGAGCTCATCCGGGCGATCGACGGTGTGCGGACCGCGGACGGCGCACCCGCACTACCTCGGCTCCGCTTCATCACCTCGCATCCGTGGGATCTCTCGGATCGACTCATCGAGGCCATGGCCGACTGCCCATCCCTGTGCGAATCGCTCCACCTGCCGGTTCAATCGGGCGATGACGACGTACTTCGGCGGATGGGACGCCAGTACTCGACCGAGCACTACCTCGAGCGCCTCGACAAGATTCGGGACGCCATTCCCGATATCACGGTCAGCACTGATGTCATCGTCGGCTTCTGTGGTGAGACGGAGGCCCAGTTCGAGCGCACGCTGGCGTTCATCGAAAGCGTCCGCTACGACCAGATCTTCGCGGCAGCCTACTCAGAGCGGCCCGGGACCCCGGCCACGCGCCTTGCCGACGATGTCTCGGCGGCTGACAAGCGCCGCCGCCTCAATGCGCTGCTGGCAGTGCAGGAGCCGATCGGCCTGGAACGCAACCGGGCGTGGCTCGGCCGCGAGGTCGAAGTGCTCGTGGACACGGTGACCCGCGAGCGGTCTCACGAGCACGAGGATCCGGACCCGACAGGGGAGGGGAGCGCCGTGCGGGGCGTCCAGCCTGGGCCCGGACAGGTTGCGCTCGCGGGGCGGACCCGCGGTAACAAACTCGTGCACCTCGCCGGAGGTGCAGACTGGATCGGGCGCCTCGTCCCGGTCCATATCGACCACGCCGGCGCGTACGCGCTTCGGGGCAGCGCAGTCGGGTGACACCGGCACCGGCGCTGCTGGTCATCGCAGGGCCGACTGCGACCGCCAAGACGGGGCTCGCGATTCGCGTGGCCCTGGCCCTGCGGTCCGAAGGCGTGATGGCCGAGGTGATCTCGGCCGACTCTCGCCAGGTCTTCCGCGGTCTCGACATCGCCACCGCGAAGGCGACACTCGACGAACGGCAGGGCGTTCCTCACCACGGCCTGGACCTCGTCGAGCCTGACGAGGGCTATTCGGTGGCCGAATTCGCCGAGCACGTCGGGGGTGTCTTGCCGCGGATCGCGTCTGCCGGCGGCCTCGCGATCCTCGCCGGTGGGACGGGCCTGTACTTGCGGGCGGTCGCGCGGGGGATCGACACGGCGTCCCTTCCGTCGGACGCAGGCATTCGCGCCAGGCTGGAGGCGGAGTTTCTGTCCGTCGGCCTGGAGCCGCTCCAGGAGCGCCTGCGGGCCATCGCGCCGCAGCGAGCTGCGCTGGTCGATCAGAAGAACCCTCGGCGGGTCGTCCGGGCGCTGGAGATCGCCGAGATCGACGGAGGGCAGGGGCTGCTTCCGGAGCCCCTGGGCTACGGCGGGCAGGCAGCCTGGCTCGGTCTGCACCTGGATCCCTCCACCCATGCGGCGTGGATCGGACGGCGGGCCCGATCCCAGTTCGATTCCGGTCTGACCGATGAGGCACGGGATCTGCGCCAGCGCTTCGATCCCGGACTCCCGGCCCTCAGCGCGATCGGATACCGAGAGGCCTGGGCGGTTCTCGATGGTTCGATGAGCCGGGAGAGCGCCATTACCGAGGTCGCCCGGCGCACGCTGGCGTTCGCGAAACGCCAGCGCACCTGGTTTCGGAGCGAGCCGGACATTGAATGGATCGATGCCACGGACACGGCGCTTGACCGTCGGGCCGCCGATGTCGCTCGCGGCCTGCTGGAGCGCGCAATCTGACCGGCGCTGACCGGCGCTGATCCGCGGGCCCGCGTATCCTTCCGGCCGTGTCAAGAACTGAATCCATCGATCTGACGCCACACGTTGAGAAGGCGTTTCTGGTGGCCGTCGACACTGGTAAGGACGCAGGCTGGAGCGCGGAAGAGTCGCTCCTTGAGCTTGCCAACCTGGTCACCACCGCGGGCGCCGAGGTTGTCGGCGCCGAGTGGCAGAACCGTCGCCACGTCGACCCGAACTGGTACGTCGGGAAGGGCAAGGCCGAGGAACTTGTGTCGGCGAAATCCGAGACGAGCTTTGACCTGCTGGTCACCGACGACGAGCTCTCGCCCTCGCAACAGAAATCGCTCGAGTCGCTCCTCAACGTCAAGGTCATCGACCGCAGCCGACTGATCCTCGATATCTTTGCCCAGCACGCGCGGACGCATGAAGGTCGCCTCCAGGTCGAGCTTGCGCAGCTCGAGTACCAGCTGCCGCGCCTGACCCGGTTGTGGACGCATCTATCGCGGACCGGCGGCGGGATCGGGACCCGAGGACCCGGAGAGTCGCAGCTCGAGACGGACCGTCGCTTGATTCGCGCGCGGATCAAGAAGATGAAGGAACGGGTCGAGGACGTCCGCCAGAACCGGGAAACGACCGCGCGAGGTCGCGATCGCGGGCTGATGGCAACGGTTGGGATCGTCGGCTACACGAATGCCGGCAAGTCCACGCTTCTCAACACGCTTGTGGGGTCAGTCGTCGCCCTGGCGGAGGACAAGCTCTTCGCGACGCTCGATCCGACCAGCCGCCAGGTCAAGCTCGGCGACGGGCAGACGGCAATCGTCACCGATACGGTCGGGTTCATTCACAAGCTGCCACATCAACTCGTTGACGCGTTTCGAGCGACGTTGGAGGAGGTAAATCGAGCGGACGTCCTGCTCGAGGTTGTCGATGCCTCCGACGCCCACTTCGCCGAGCATCGGGCCACCGTGCAGGAGGTCCTTGACGAGCTCGGAGCTGGGGACAAGCCGCGGCTGGTCGTGTTCAACAAGGCGGATCTCCTTGATGCAACGACCGGGGCGGGAGCAGCCCCTGCTCCGATCATCTCCGAGTCGGTCTTCATTTCGGCGCTCACGGGGTCCGGGATGGACGACCTGCGCGCGGCGCTGTCTGCCCTTCTAGCCTCCCTCTGGGTAGGTGTCGACGTGCGTTTGCCGTACACCGCCGGCGAGCTACTCGCCAGGGTTCGGGAGCGAGGGACCATCGAGCTCGACTACCAGCCGCACGACGTGCGCGTCTCTGGCCGCGTGACGCCGGTGCTCGCCATCGAACTCGAGCGCGTCGCGGCGGCCTGGGCCGACTCCGCGGGTGCTACTGCCGCTGGGATGGACTGACGGCCCGGCCGTCTGATTTGGCCGGGGAACGCCCCGAATGGCGGTTGAGAGCCGCAATCGTGGACGGCCTGTGGACGACACCCTCGAAATCGCCCTTCGATCGCGGAAAGTCGTGGATAAGTGGGTATCCGACGCCAGCGGGCCCGGGGTACATTACGTCTTGCCCGGAGAGGCAACGAACCAAGAACGATCAGGTCAGTGCTTGCAGTGACCACAGAGCGCCAGGTGCTTGCATCAGGCGGGATGGATCGGGAAGGGGGAGAGGTTTCTCCGGGCGTTTCTGTGTCTCCGGGCCGCGAGCGGCTCGTCGAACCTTCGGTACCACTTCCTATCCGGGCTTAGCCCGCTGCTTGGCCGGCCTGGCCACATGCCAACGCGTTGGTCGTCGATCGGGCGGTTCGTGGATCGGCTGTGGACGAGATTGCCAGATTCCGTGTCCGGTCTCGGAAACTCGTGGATAAGGCTCTATCCCTGCCTTGGGGCCCGCCCGTATCGTTCGTCTTGCCCGAAGGGGCCCCAAACGATCGGTGGACCGACCGGTGCTTGCACAGGTCCCATCCCGGAGCTTGCTCTGGTGGTGGAGGGGACGCAGATCGAGAGGCGGTTCCTTCGGGCGTTTCGCTGTCCGCCGCAGGATTCGCCGTGCCGTTCATCGCCCGCCATGATCCCGAGCTTGAAGCCGATGCGATTCGAGCTGCGCACCAGCGGATCCATCCAGCCTTCCGGAGCAGCCCGCAATTCGTTCACGAGGGCCTGTCGGATCTCGCCGGGATCGATGTCGTCCTGAAGGTCGAGACGGTGAACCCGATCCGCGCGTTCAAGGGCCGCGGCACCTGGCTGGCCATCGAGGGCCTGGCAGGGGAGGGGACCATAGGGCCCGATCGGCCTGTCGTGGCGGCTTCGACCGGGAATTTCGGCCAGGGCGTCGCATTCGCCGCCCGTGCGCATGGTATATCCGCGGTCATCTTCGCCGACGAACACGCGAATCCCACGAAACTGGACCGGATGCGCCGATTCGGTGCAACGGTCATGCAGCAGGGGAGGGACTTCGATGCTGCCCGTGAGGCGTCGGAGGCCTACGCGGCCAGCCACGGGGCGTTCCTGCTCCTCGACGGGGCCGATGCGCGCGTGGCGGCCGGCGCCGCGACGCTGGCCCTCGAGGTAACGGATGGGGTGGCCGCCGGTGCCCTGCCCGCGCTCACGACGGCGTATGTGCCCCTCGGAAACGGCGCCTTGATCGTGGGCGTCGGCGCCTGGCTCCGGTTTGCGGCACCGGAATGTCGCATCGTGGGCATCGCAGCGTCAGAAGCGCCGTCGATGGTCCTGTCATGGCGGGCTGGTGAGCTTCTCGAGACGCCGGAGGCCGCCACCTACGCGGAGGGGATCGCCTGCCGCGTGCCGATCCGCGAAGCGCTCGACATGATGGTCGGGCGCGTCGACGAGCTCGCGCTCGTGTCCGAAGCCGAGCTGCATGCGGCCGAGGCGCAACTGACGGCGGCGACGGGCATCACCGCCGAAGGCGCCGCGGCAGCCTCCTGGGCCGGATTGCTGGCGGATAGCCGCCGGGATGGCCCAGCGCTGGTGATCCTGACCGGCAGCAACGTCGCGCCCGGGGCATGATCCTAGGGCGTGATTTCGAGGGGAACCGGGTCGGACAGCAGATAGGTGATGACGACGCCGGTGGCCTCGGGGTGAGCGTACTGGTCGACCCGTACCCGGACGTCGTAAGAACCCGGGGGTAGGGCATAGCCGAGCGTTGGATCGCAGCTCGCCGTGCCGCCGAGTACGCCGATGTCGAGCGTTTCACCGGGTTGGAGCGTCCCTCCGGCCCCGACGCCGCCGATGCCACCCTCGTAGGCGCCCACCACCTGGTTCGAACCCCGCCGATAGACAACGGCCGTCATCGGATCGCCCGATTCGAATTCCACGACATCGGCGCCGGCATTCGTGATGGTCACGGTTCCGCGAAAGTCCTCGCCCGTCACCACCCGGGCGGTGTCGAGGCGAGCGGAAACTCGAAGCGGCGTGTCGGTGACGATGTCCTTGAGGATCGCGGAGCAGTCGACGCCGGCCGATGCCGGATCGGGGTACGGCAGGAATCCAACGTAGATGGTCAACAGGTCCCCGTAGGTGGCGTGGATCTGCTCAGCGATCGAGAGTCCGTCCGCACGGAGCTGGACATCGATCGTCTCGGCACCGATCCCGACACTTCGGAGGTGCTGCCCGGCGAGCGCCACGATGGCCTGCTGGATCTGCTCGAGTTCCGTTGCCGTCCGGGGCTGGCGAATGATCTGGAAGTCATTCGGAAACTCGAGGATCGCCCGCAGCGCCGCACAATGCTCCTGGATGTGGCCCGTGAACCCAACGACCAGCCGGACCCACGGTGAGTTCTCGAAGCGGACCGCGGTGAACTCGTCCGGATGCGCACTGCCGTAGGCCTGCATCGCTTCCACGTCGCCCTGGAGGCGTCCCTGATCATGGGCCAGCGGCCTGTTCTCCGAGAAATCCGTCGGATCCGGGCCGGTCTCCACGACATCGACGTAGTTCGGGCAGTCACCGAGGCCGCTCAGCGGCGTGGACTCGAGCGATGAGCCGCCTGGAGGTGTGCTTCCTGGCCCAGCAGATGGCGGCAGCGGACCACCGGTGCAGGCGGCGACAACGAGTACGGCGCCGACCAACAGCACCAGGCGCTTGGTGAACGGCTTCGAAATCGCCATGTTGTCCCTCGCAGCCGGCCGGCAGGACGATCGAATCGTCCTCACGAGTATGTACCCAAGTTCGTTGTAGGCGGTTCGAACATCACGGAAGATCCGGGGCGTATAGACTAACCTTGACTAATCTGGCGAGTGAGTTTACGGTTCCTGCATGAGGGAAACCGTGAACATCCACGCCGCCAAGACGCACCTGTCACGACTCGTTGAGCGAGTGGAGGCGGGGGAGGAGATCATCATCGCGCGCGGCGGCCGACCCGTGGCCAGGCTCGTGCCGCTTGGCCGTCGGACACGACCGCGCGAGCTCGGGACCCTACGTGACAAGATCTGGCTCGCACCAGATTGGGACTCCCCTGAGCTCAACGCAGAAATCGCACGCGACTTCAACGAATGATCCTGCTCCTGGATGCTCACGCCATCCTGTGGACCGTCTCCGAACCCGGATCCCTCGCCGTGGACGCCCGAAGCGCGATCGAGAGCGCGTCCAATGACGTCGTCGTATCGGCCGGGTCCATCTGGGAACTCGAGATCAAGCAGGCGCTCGGCAAGATCAAGATCGAGATCGACCTGCTCGAAGAGCTCGAACGCGTGGGCTTCGACATCCTGGCCATCACCGCCGCCGACGCAACCAGCGCCGCGCGTCTTCCGCTGCACCATCGCGATCCGTTCGATCGCATGCTCATTGCACAGGCGCGACGGCTTGGCGCGGTCGTCGTGACTCGCGACGCGATGTTTGACCGCTACGAGGTCGACATCCTGCCGGCCTGACATCCCAGGTCGCCGCAGTCTTTGTTCTGAGTTGGCTGTTCGATGCTCGGTGGCCCTGAATATGACTTCCGATAAGGTAAGTTATGTCTGTACCTAGCGCATCAACTCGATCGCCAGCCTCAGCGCATCGATCGGCGGCCCCCTACGCGACGGCGTCGTTCTGCGTGACGAGTGCGTCCATTCCTTGTTCTCCTGCGGTGCTCACATTCACACGCCACACCCTGCGCACCGTCATCGCCTCGTCGAAGGTGATCGTCGTCAGGACCGGCGACAGGTCGGCCGCGTCCTGCTCGTCCTTGCCCTTCCAGACGAGCTGCGGGTCCAGGCTGGGGTCACGTGGGTAGCGCACGATCGTGGGCCTCTTCTCCTCCGGGCGGGCGAACGACTCGAGCTCGGCGGTCGGGATGTTGGAGCGCTTGTCGGCGTGCGTGGTGGCGCGGACGGGTGTGGCGGCCTTCGGCCGCATCTTCTCAGCCATCGCTCACCGCTGGCTCATCCACCGATCCAGCCGGCATGGTAACGCCGGGCCACGTAAGCGCCTGGTGATCCGCCTTGGGCATTATCGGGACGAAGGACTCGGTGGATTCGCGGTGTCTAGCCACATAGCCTTGACAGGCTCCCTCCCCTACCCTACGGTGCTCGTTGAAGCGGACAGAACTCCTGGATCGGATCTCGGAAGCGGCGCGTGAGCGCGGCATCGCCTTCGGGTTCGTCCGGGAGGGTGGCAACCACGAGATCTGGGCCATCGCCGGGAGACCCATCCAGATCCCGCGACACCGCGAGCTCCGTGAGGCACTTGCATGGAAAGTGCTGAGATCGACGCAGAAGGAGCTTGGAACTCGATGGTGGAGACGGTGAGGCCTCGTTACACGGCCATCGCCGAGCGCGACGGAACATGGTGGGTAATCACCGTGCCCGAGGTGGACGGCATCTACAGCCAAGCACGACGGCTCGACCGTGTTGAGTACATGGCGCGCGATGCGATCTCGTTGATGCTGGAGGTCCCGCCCGACTCGTTCGATGTCGAGGTCGTCGAGAACCACGACCCGCCGACCCAGGAGGTCATCGACGACATCCTGTCCATTCGCGAGGCGGTCGCCGCCATGAAACGGGAAACTGGCAACAAGACGCGTGACGCCGTCCTGGCCCTCCACGAGAGCGGCTATCCGCAGCGCGACATCGGCCGGATGGTGGGCATCTCGCATCAGCGCGTCGCCCAGCTACTCGCGCGCGGCTCCAAGGGCTGAAAGGCACCGCCGGTCACGTTCGGACCGCCGCGGGCTCGAGGAACGTCGCGCGGATGATCCGTCAGTCATCGCTCGCCGTCCGCTCATCGGGCGCGCCGAGTGAGCGGCGGATCCCGGCCCGGATGTTCTTCATGAGGAGCACCAGGTGAAGAGGATCGCTCGGGGATCGCTCAAAAGCAGGGTCGAAGCGGAGGTAGAAAGCCGCTGCGTCGGGTGACTCAGCGTGGATGAGCAGCGCTCGAACCCCGACCGTGTTGGCAACCGACACCGTCTGGAGCAACGCGTCCCGCAGGAGGGCGGTCCCAAGCCCACGATGTTGCTCTCCGAGATCAACCCCGAGTCTTGCCAGGATCACGACCGGGATCGGATGACGGCCGGCTCCAAGCGCCAGCCTGCGCGGTGCGTCCTCGGGCTCCACGCCGGCAGCGCTCAGCGCATAAAAGCCGGCGATCCGAGCCTCGTTCTCGCGGCGGGCAACGTAGACCCGCGCCGTGTCGGCGTCCTGGGCGAGAAGGGCATAGCGCCGGAGCCAGGACGTCTGTTCGATTGACCCGCAGTCGAACGTGCTGCGGTCATGGTCGCGGTTGAGGAGCTCGACGGGGGCGTATCGGCTCACTCGAGGTCCTCGACGGACGGGCCGGCCAGGAGGGCAGCCAGGCCCTCCACCGGTTGCTCGTCGCGATCGAGGAGTTCGACAAACGCATTCCAGCGTTCGATGGGGAGGACAAACAACGTTCGATCCGCGAGCGCGCGCTGGGCGGCCTCGGTGGCGTGCTCCAGGACGAACGCACTCGTGCTCATGCCGCTCGCGGATGCTGCGGCATCGAGCAGGTCGCGGCGGTCGGGCTCGATGCGCAGCTCGAGCCGATCCACCTTGCGCGAGGCCGGTCGGGCGATTGCCATGGTCTGCTCCATGTACGGATAGTGTACGTACGATGCTCCGCGGCGCCATTACCTGTCAAGCCCGAAGTAGCGACTCGCCCCGTAGAGCTCGAACACCATCTGACGATTCACGAGCGGTTCCCCCGCGAGGCCACTGCGAAGGGCAGGAAGTACGCGTCCAGCGACTCGGCCGTCGAACGGGCGTCGTTGTCACCCACGAGGAAGTCGCAGACGATCTCCCGCGCTCGCGCGATCTCGCGGCGGCGGTGGCGCCACCGATCGTCCGCCAGGGTGAGATCGAAGAGCTCGAGGCAGCGATCCAGGGCGTTGGCGAGGCGTTCCTCGTTGCCGAGCGACTTGGCGCGGGTGGCTCGCCCGACCTCGCTGCCGATGTTGGCGAGCTGCTCCAGGAGCGACAGCTCCTGCCAGCGTCCGGCCGCGAGGCCCAGATGAACCGTGGCGGTCATTGCGTCACGAGCCGGTCGACGATCGTCGCGATCGTCTGGCGGATCTCGGGGTCGTCGACCGAACGCGTCCGGTTTCCTTGTCGTGGGCGGACGTTGATCATCGAGTCGAACTCGATCCAGCCTGACGTTCCGTGCTCCGCCGGATACAGGTTGATCCCCCATACGCTCGCCTGGGTCGAGCCATCGTCTAGCAACAGCGCCTCCTCGTCGGCGTGCAACTCGCCGCCGATGACCATGATGCCTCGATCCACGTCGACGACGGCCTTGACGAGATCGCCGAACAGACCCTCAGCAAGGGCCCGAAGGCGTTCCAGGCCGATGGGTTCCCGGATGATTTCAACGGCGGGCAAGGTCCACCTCAAGCACCGGCATTCGGCAAGTCCGGATCTCGAACCGCTCGATGTCGCTGACGATCAGGAGCGGCGGGTTGCCGAGGTCGTCCTTGTAGTTGAGGAGCTGGAGGTACGCGGCCCTTCAGGTCCTTGTCCTTGCCCTTGTACTCCCAGGCGAAGAAGCCGCGCTTCCAGACGTCGGCGAAGCCATCCCCTCCCCCGGCCTTCTCGGTCGTCGTCACGCCGCGCCACTTGGCGGCGAACTCGGCCGGGGTGAGTGTCGGCTGGCTCAACTGTCGCCTCGTGGGTCCAATGCGGTCGTCAGCTGGATCACTGCCGTTCCCCTCCCCGCTGATCGGCCAAGGCCGGCGGCTGCCTCAGCGCCGAGTGTACGTGAGCGGGCATGCGGCATCGCCAGGTAAGCGGCCGTGCAGCGCACGCGGCCATGATGGGCTCCCGTCGACCCTTTCGCGAGGTCGGCGTGCCCATGGTTCACCGCCTTGGTCCGTACCGCTTCTTCTTCTACTCGGACGAGAACGGGCGGACGAATGAGCCGCCCCACATCCATGTGGAGTCGGGCAACGGTAGCGCGAAGTTCTGGCTGGAGCCTGTGAGCCAGCACGAAGTCCGGGGGTACACTCGGAGAGAAGCTGAGCGAATCCGACGCATCGTCGTCGGGAGCCGCGAGATGCTGCTGAGGCGTTGGCATGAGTTCTTCGATCCGGGTCTCGACTAATCGCCCGATCGCGACGGCCGCCATGGTCGCCGCGGGCCGGCTCCATGTCACGCTGGTGGACGGCCGCGAGGTCATCGTTCCGCTCAGCTGGTTCGACTGGCTCGCGAACGCCACCGACGAGCAGCGGTCAAAGGTGGACCTCATCGAGGGCGGCGAGGGCATCTGGTGGGAGGAGCTGGACGAGGGCGTATCCGTTCCGGGACTTCTGGGGCTGCCCCACGTCTGAGCCTGTCAGCCTACGCAGCCCTCAGGCGACAGATCCGCCGGAGTGCCGCCCGCGAACGCTATCAGCCGCGTCCGGTCCGCCGCATCCGCTCGAGCTCGCGGCGAAGACGCTTGTTCGGCCGACCCTCGCCACGGACCACCTTGATCCCGGGCGCAATCTCGCTGATGACGGGCAGCGGGCTGTTGTCGATGTAGCACGTGGCGGCGGCCGGCGCGCCGACGCGCGCTTCGATCGGCCGCACGACCTCCACGATCCGCTCACGTTCGGCGATCAGCGCGTGCACCAGGTCACCGGCGCGAACCTTCGTCGACGACTTTGCGGGGTTGCCGTTGACACGGACGTGCCCGCCCTCGCATAGCTGGGCTGCGATGGCTCGGGTCTTGACGAGGCGAACCGCGCACAGCCATCGATCGATTCGGGTGTCGGCGATGGTGTGCTGATCCGCCCGGATGGCGGCGACCTGATCCTCGCGCGTGCGCATCGAACTCTCCTGCCTCGCGCTGTCGGCACGCATTCCTGCGACGTGGCTCTTTCGACCTACTGGACCTGCGATCCAACGTACTTGGTAATGACGTACACGACCACCGGGAGCAGGATCGCAGAGAGGAATCCTCGAAGGACCTCCGGAGGCCACGGCCAGGTCGGCAGCTTGGCGATTCGCTCGCCGGCAGCCTGGATCCCGGACGCGGCGTCGGTCAGGTCCTTGATGCCGGCGAGGTTGCCCCCGTCGACGCGGCGATACAGGTCTTCCTGCAGCGCCTTTGCCCGCTGGCTCGCACCGAGCTCGAGGACCGCCTTTTCAGTGGTAAGCCGCCCGTGGATGCTCCAGAGCGGCACGATGAAGCACGCTATGCCCAGGACGATGGTGCCGGCGAGCATCGCCAGGCTGAAGACATTCCCGACCTGGAAGGCGGCATTGAAGAGGAAGGTGTAGTAGGCCCCGAAGACGTACGCCAGGCCGACGATCAGGGTGACCCGCGAGAAGGCGTAGATGGGCGCCGTGTCGAACGGGTCGATCGCCGTCGCGTCGAAATGCAGGCGGTTGATGAGGATCAGGGTGCGGATGCTCGCGTAGACGCTGATAACGGAAAGGCCATAACCGAAGAGGGCCGCCGGCCCGAGCACGAGGAAGGCCGTCGCCCGCGTGGCGCCATAGGCAGCGAGACCCTCGGTGGTCGCCGACAAGATCGACCCGGCGGCAACGATCGCTCCGATCACCAGTGGAATCAGGATGCGGCCGGATGGCAGCGTCACGAGCTCGTAGCGTCGGAGTTCAAATGTTTCATTCGACAGGCCGCTCGCAGGCCGGAACGTGTCGATCGCGCTGCCCGCGACCCGCAGGACGATGTGCAGGGTCGCGAGGCCGTAGGGCCCATACATGATTCCCGGGACCCCGGACAGGGACAGGGTTCCGAAAGGGAGGCTCCCGGTGAGCCAGAGCGCCACGTGGTGGTAGGCCACCAGGACGAGACAGAGGATCGGGTAGACCCACCACCCACCGCCGGGCTGTCGCTCGACGAGCCGGAGCAGGCGATTGACTGCGCTCGGCGGGTACGGGACCGCCTGTTTGTCAGCGTTTGTCACAGCCCCGGCATTGTAGGAGGTCTGGTGTCAGGTCTCGACTCCTCCTGGGGACGGCACGCGGCTCCGATAGGCCCCTTCTCGCAACCCGTAGGCTCCAAGGAGGATCCCCAAAAGCCCGATCGACATCGGCGCCAGGCTCGGTCCGCCGATGGCGGCGAACCCGAACGTCAGCGGAAGTGGCAGGAGCAGCAGCCAGCCTACCCACCGATCGCGAGACCTCGAGCGGAGAAGCGCAGAGCTCGCAACGACGGCCCCGATCAGGGAGATGAGCCAGCCGGCGAGGACGCTCATCCACAGCACGGAACGAACGATGGCCCCGGGTCCGCCCTGGTGCGGCAACTGGTAGGCGAACCAGTACTCCCCTACGTTGCCGACGGTCATCAGGCCGAAGGCAACGACGATCAGACCAAAGCCTGCGCGCGTACCGCGCGACACGTTGTTTCGAAGCAAGAAGCAGAAGACCACGGAGCCGATCAGCATGCCCGCAAGCGCGGGGCTCCAGAGACGATTACAAAAGATCTCGCTGGACTCGGTCACGGGGACGCATGCAGGCGGGTAGAACGGCAGACTGAACCAGAAGGCGCCGCCGAGGATGCCGAGGATCGAACCGAGCCGATGCACGTTGGTCTCCTGGTGGGGGTGAGGTGGCTGAAACTATAGCGTCACGCGATATAGTAGCGCCATGCAATCATGCTGTACGCCTCGCTCGTGGCGGTGGGCGGGCTGTCGGGCCGCCATCTGCTCCTTGAGGGGTTCAGAACCGATGCTCGACGACCAGGCGGCGTAATCCGACACGTTGTGTGCGGGCCCGAGGGGCCGCAGCCGGAAGTCGGGCGTGTCGAGTCCCTCCGGCGGGACGAACAAGGGATCGACGAAGGGTGCGGCGGTCACGCTGCGCTCGGCCAGTGGCTCCGGCCGGCGCCCGTTTCAGGCGACCAGGCCAAGCTGTCTCGCAATGCTCGCCGAGTCGTAATAGTCCCTGCCCTCGACGACCATTCCATCCTTGACCCGCATGACGCTGCAGTAGCGGACTTCCATGGATCGACCGGAGGGTGGGAATTCGCCAAGGCTGGATTTCAACGTTCCTGTCTGTGTGCCGCGATTCACGAATTCGACCACCGCCCAATCGCCCTGGACGATCACGTTGGTCACGCTCAGTGAGCCATCAGGAAATGCAGATCGCCAGCGATGGTAGTCCTCGATATAGGCTGCGGGCCCAGTCAGAAGCTCGGACCTGGCGATATCTTCGAAGCGGCAATCCTCGGAGATGACGGCTGCCCCACGCTCGGGATCCCGCAGATCCCATGACTCGTGGAAGATGCGAACGATCCGCTCAACTTCCGTCATGCATATCCCCTGCGTCTCTTGGTGGTTGCTCCCAGAAGGTCCTTCATCTTGCCAGCGATGAAGCCGGCCGCCCAGCGCGGACTCAGGCGATACAGGCGGTCCATGAGCTTCGCGTCGCTGCCGACCATCACCCGGTAGGCGTCGCGCTCCATCCCGTCGAGGATGATTCGGGCCGCCTTGTCGGCCGCGAGCGTTCGGCGAGCCGCGGCCTCGGCCGCCTCTGCTGACATCGGAATGCTGACGCCCGAGTTGGTGGTGATGTTCGTGGCGACGGCGCCCGGGAACACGACCGTCACTTGGACATTCGTTCCGGAGCACTCGGAGTGCAGGCCCTCGGTGAACAACTTGACCGCGGCCTTCGACGCCCCGTAGATCGTCTGGCCCGGCACTGGCAGGAATCCGCCCATGCTCGATACGTTGACGATGTGGGCCTCGGGCCGCCCGAGGAATACTGGCAGGAACGCCCGGCTCAAATAGACGGTCCCCCACCAGTTCACCGCGAACACGCGCTCGATCGCCGCATCGTCGAGGTCCTTGAAACGCACGAACGGCTGGATGATGCCGGCGCAGTGGACGAGGCCGTCGACCGCCCCAAACCGGTCGATCACGACCTGTGGCAGCGTCGCGACGGCCGCGCGATCGGTGATGTTCACGACGTGGGTCGAGAACAGGTCGGGCGCCTTCGCGAGGTCGGCCGTTGCCGCGAGCGTCGTCTCGTTCATGTCGACAGCGGCCACGCGGGCACCGCGTCTTACGGCCTCGAGCGCGACCTCTCGGCCTATCCCGCTCCCGGCTCCGGTGACGACGATGATCTTCCCGTCAAGCTTCATGGCGCACGCCTCCTGCGCCTCGAGTATGGGCTCAGCGGGGCGGAGTGAGCCCGGGTCGGATGGCC
>JAQBHC010000213.1:0-16886 GCA_032128175.1 Chloroflexota bacterium
TGGAGACGAGGCCGGCCAACATCGAGGGCACCGGCGAGATCACGATCCGCGACCTCCTGCGGAACGCGATGCACATGCGCCCGGACCGGGTCATCGTGGGCGAGTGCCGATCCGGCGAGGCGCTGGACATGCTCCAGGCGATGACCACCGGCCAGGACGGCTCGCTCTCGACGGGCCATGCGAACACCCCCCGGGACATGCTCCGGTGCCTCGAGACCATGGTCCTGATGACGGGCTATGACCTGCCGTTGCGGGCCATTCGAGAGCAGATCGCGTCCGCCGTGGACGTCCTCGTCCACACCGCCCGGCTCAAGGACGGCTCGCGCAAGGTCACCAACATCACCGAGGTCTACGGCATCGAGGACGACGAGATCCTTACCCAGGACATCTTCGTTTTCGATCAAACCGGGTTCGAGGACGGCAAGGTCATCGGTGAACTCAAGTCGACCGGCATCAGGCCCAGCTTCATGGGCGTCTTCAAGGTCGCGGGGCTGGAGCTGCCGCCCGGCGAATTCGGCATCCCTCCCGAGGATCCGGACAACCCGGTCGGCCGCGGGAAGGAACGATGGGGCATCGCAGCGGGAGCCAAGGCCTCCGAGGAGAAGCGACTCACGGTTGGGCTGGGTCGCGCCGTGAAGGCCGGTGGCATGGTCTACGTCTCATCCGTCGGGCCGGTCAACCTCGAGACTGGCCTGGTGATGAGCGCCGAGGTCAAGGACCAGACCCGGGAGTGCCTGACCAATCTCAAATCGAAACTCGAGGCGGCCGGCAGCTCGCTCGAGAAGATCGTCTGGGCGAACTGGTCGTTGCGTGACCCAACCGACTTCGACATGTTCAACGAGGAATGGGCGCGCTGGTTCCCGGACGACTCGCCGGTCGGTCAAGGCACGCTGATGCCACCATCGCACCGCCGAGCCGGCTTTCGTGTCTCCATCGGGGTGATCGCCGAGTCGTAGGCCGGCCCGCGCGCAGATGGTCGGAGCGAGAGGAGTCGGCCCTGCCGAACCTACCTCATGGCTTCGTCGGCCCGTCCAACCCAGCGAGAAAGTCGGCCGGAGTCCGGATCGGCAGCCGGTCCGCCAGGACCGTCAGGTGACCATCCCCCGAGACGAGGACGGCCCGTTCGGCTGCGGCCAGCGCGAGGAGGTAGTCGTCGTTCGGGTCGATGGAGCGAACCTTCGAGACCGTGACGGGATCGGCGGCCCGAGTCGCGGCTCCGGCGATCCAGGTCACAAACGCCGCGGCGTCGGCGGTCGGGATCAGACGGACCAGTTTCGGATACGCCAGAGCGCGCGTCAGCTCGGCCAGCAGCAATGGCGACACGATGAGCTCGAAGGCGCCCGCCTGCCAGGCGGCGACGAGATGGGCCGGGCTCCCACGCGGCGAAAGAATCGCCGAGATGAGGACGTTGACATCGAGGATCGCCCGCACGTCGGATGCGGCCGGTCAGCCGCGGGTGCGGTGCTGTGCCTCGACAGCGAGCGCAAGGGCAGCCGATTCATCGAGGTCGTTGGACGCCCAGAGCCGGTCGAGAAGCTCGAGCCCGAGGTCCCGGCGGAGCGCCTGCTCAATGATTTCGCTATCACCCCGGCCGAGCCGGGCCGCCTGGACTTTCACGGCACGAAGGACCTCAGGGTCGATGGTCAGGGTTGTCCGTACTTTCGCCATCACCGCATCATAGCATCACGATGCAAGCTGCCCAGCACGCAGGCGAACCCATCTACGGCGGTCAGCAGCGCCAGGTCGGCATCGTCGTCAGTGGTCTCGTGAGCGGCTCGCTCGGGATGTGGAGGGAGAAGCACCATCTGGCGAACGCGCGATCGAAGGTCGGGGCCACGACAACTGCGCAGCTCGTGTGGATCCTGGCCCCGCGCCAGCCGGAGCCCGAGGGCATGGTGGACCAGCCGACTCCCGGCAACTAGACCAGCCGGGCCGGTGGGTGTTGGGGCTGGAGAACGTCGACACGGGGCCAGGCGCTCCGGGGGTTCGGCGCCTCCACGCCCGCACATGGCCACCCGCCACGGTGGCAGCCTGGGACTACACTGGAATCCAGAGCGTCAGTACGCTTCCGGTGCCCAATGTGGCATCGGCCCTGCGAATCCGAGGAGCAGATGAGCGATCCCGAGCTGACGGTCTCTGCCGTCCTTGCCGACGACCTGCGCGACTGGTTGACCAGCGAGCTGCGCTACCCGGTCCTTGCCATCAACACCGCCGACGGTCCACCGAACCAGTCGGTGATGTGGTTCGACCTGCATCCCGATCGTCCGGACACAATCGTCATGAATACGATGGTCCGGCGCCTCAAGTACCGCCAACTCCAGGCGGACCTTCGGGTGAGCCTGCTCTTCGAGGACGGTGGCAAGTGGGTCGGCTTGCGGGGGACCGTGGAGATGGACGCCGACTTCGATCGCGCGCTCCAGAGCATCCAGGACCTTGCCTGGCGTTATGGCGTCGGTCCGGAGCGGTATGCCGGCCAGGAGCGGGTGATCCTCAACTTCCGGGTGGAGAAGGTCATTCGCCATGACGATTGAGACCGTGAAGCTGGTGGGATAGCCCCGCCACCAACGACCTTCCGATCACCATGCGTCTCGCCGAGCCGCCGACGCCGCACGAGCTGGTCCGCAGCGCGTGACGCAACGTTCGTCCCGCCGCCCTACCGGACGCGCCACCGACCGAGAGGTCGTCGTGGTCGCCGCGGTCCTCGTGGCCGCGTCGCAGAAGGCGGCTGCCCACCGCCTCGGCCTGTCGCACTCGACCGTGAAGCACCACCTGGCGAATGCGCGGTCCAAGTTTGGGGCGACGACGACCGCACAGCTCGTGTGGATCCTCGCGCCGCGACTACCCGAGCCCGAGGGCGTAGACCAAGCGGACGAGTTGCGCCGCTCGGCGAGGTCGTGCGGGCGCTGGGATCGAACCGGGGGCTGCTGCTCCGATCGCATGCCCGGGCGGAAGGGCTGCGGTCGATCAGGCTCGCGAGGAGGGGTCGATGACGGCGCCTGTCAAGCCGGCGAACGCCAGGCCGGCCTAGGCACGCAGCAGCTCGGGATCTGCGCCCAGCGCCATCTGCACGAGCAGCATGGTGAACTGCGTGTCGATGAAGGCCGCGGCGACCGTCGTCGGCACGCTGGGCGCGATCTCACTGCGCGTCTTGGCGTGCTCCACCCAGGCGGCGTACGTGACACGAGCGTGCGCACCCACTCTGCCGGCTGCCTGCTCTCGATGATGCGGGTGCTGTCGTCCCACCTCGGGCCGGCCACCAAGGGGGTTCGTTCTCGATTGGTCAGGCGGCCACGGGGCGTGGTTAAGGACTGGGCGCGTCACGATGGAGACGAAGGCGCCGCAGGAGTTGTGCGTTGGCCGCAACGACGATCGTCGAGACGCTCATGGCGATCGCGCCGACGGCCATCGGCAGGTCGATGCCCCACGGGATCAGCCCGCCCATCGCGATCGGGATCGCGACCAGGTTGTAGCCCGTGGCCCAGACCAGATTCTGGATCATCTTCGAGTACGTCGCCCGCGAGAGTTCGATAGCGCCTACCACGTCGCGCGGGTCGCTTCGGACAAGGACGATGCCCGCCGACTCGACAGCCACATCGGTGCCGGCGCCGATGGCGATCCCGACGTCGGCAGTCGCGAGCGCCGGGGCGTCGTTCACGCCGTCGCCGACCATGGCGACCTTCCGGCCACCCTGCTGGAAGCGCTTCACCGCGTCGGCCTTGTCTGCGGGCAGGACCTGTGCCGCCACCTCGTCGATGCCGAGCCGCCGCGCCACCGAGTCGGCCACTGCCTGGCTGTCGCCGGTGATCATCGCGACGCGGATGCCGAGCGCGTGCAGGGCGTCGATGGCGTCCTTGGACTCCGAGCGGACTTCATCCTCGACGGCGATCGCGCCCGCTACCCTGCCGTCCACGATGACATGGAGGACAGTGCGGCCCTCTCGGTCCCAATCCGCGGCCACCGGCAACGGATCGAGGGAGAGGTCAGCGAGAAGTCGCGGTCCGCCGACAGTGACCTTCCTGTCCTCGACGGTCGCCTGTGCCCCGCGGCCGGGCAGCGCCTCAAAGGCGACTGCGGCCGGGATGGCCAGGTTTCGCGCCTTCGCGCCCTGAACGATGGCCCGAGCGATCGGGTGCTCAGAGTCGCCCTCGACAGCAGCGGCAAGCCGAAGGGCGTCGGAGTCGCTGGCGTCCACCAGCGCCGGCTCGCCCTTGGTGAGGGTGCCGGTCTTGTCGAAGATCACCGTGTCAAGGATGCGAGCCCGCTCAAGCGCCAGGCGGTCCTTGACGAGGAGCCCATTGCGGGCCCCGAGCGAGGTCGAGATCGCGATGACCAGCGGGATGGCCAGACCGAGCGCGTGGGGGCACGCGATGACGAGCACCGTCGCCGTTCGCACCAGGGCGCCCTCAGGATCGCCCTGCAGCCACCAGAAGATCAGCGTGATGGCACCCGCGGCCAGGGCGACGTAGAACAGGATCGCGGCGGCCTTGTCGGCGAGGGCCTGCGCCCGTGAGGCCGAGGCCTGGGCGGCAGCGACCATCCGCATGATCCCCGATAGCGCGGTCGCGTCGCCGGTGGCGGTGACCCGGACGCGCAACGATCCGCCAGCGGCCACCGTGCCGGCGACCACCGAGTCACCGGGGTCCTTGCCGACCGCCTTGGACTCGCCGGTGATCATCGACTCGTCGACGTCCGCGCTTCCCTCGGTGACCACGCCGTCGACAGGGACGCGGGCGCCCGGCCGAACGAGGACAACGTCGTCGACGGCGAGCGAGCCGATCGCGACCTCTTCGGTGCCGGCGGCCGTGACCCGCTCCGCGGTGTCCGGCAGCAGTTCAGCGAGGGCCGCCAGAGCGCCCCGTGCCTGGGCGATGGAGCGCATCTCCAGCCAGTGCCCCAGCAGCATGATGGTGATGAGGGTGGCCAGTTCCCACCAGATCTCGACCTCGAACAACCTCAGGGTCCCGGCCCAGCTCGTGACGAAGGCGACGAGGATCGCGAGGCTGATCAGGGTCATCATCCCGGGCGAGCGGTCGGCGAGCTCGCCGCGTGCGCCGCGCAGGAATACGAGGCCACCGTAGAAGAACACGACGGTTCCAACGATCGGCGGGATCAGCGCACTGCCCGGGAACGAGGGGGCGGTATAGCCGAGCCAGTGCTCGAGGTCGGGGCTCCACGCGACGACGGGGATGGTCAGCGCCAGGCTCAGCCAAAACTTGTCGCGGAACATCGCGACCGAGTGGCCCTCGTGCCGATCATGCCCAGCCCCTGAAGGGGACTCGTGGCCCGCGTGTGCGGAATGCTCGTCGTCAGGGTTGGCTGCCTGGGCGTCCGTGGCCCGCTCGAAACTGTCGTCGTGCTGGCCGTGCGTGGTGTGATCCATCTCGCGTCGACCTACCGTCTGATACGCCTCCGTGCGTGAATCGCAGATCAAGGATGGCACGCTCCCGGGTATCGGGAAGCGATGAGGGTGAGGACACGGCCGGAGAGCCTGGGGGCGACCGGGTCCAGCCCCTGGGCTAAGGCGGTCAAGAACTTGAAGCTGCCAACGAAGGAGCAGTCATCAGAACGACGAGGTTCCGCGTCCGGTCAGCGATCAGCGAGCGTCTCGAGGAACTCGGCGGGTGTCATGGCCGCGATGATCGCCAGCAGGTAGGCATCGCCGGTGACGAGCGCGTCGGCCCCGGCGTCACGGGCGAGGTCGACGAGGTACTCGTCATCGGGATCGGCGCTGAGCGCTACCCGTGATGGCGCCGGATCGGCGTGGGCGACGGCTTCGGTCCGGATGAGCTCGACGTAGCCCCGCCACCAACGACCTTCCGATCACGATGCGGCTCGCCGAGCCACCGGAGCCGTTCGAGCTGGTCCGCAGCGCGTGACGCAACGGCGCTCTCACCGCGGACTCGCAAGCCCGCGGCCGGTTGTCAGAGCGCCTGGTCGGGGATCCAGCTGATGTCGTACACCGGTGCCGGTCCGGGCACGCCCACGCCACGATCCGCCTCTGGCAGGACGGCGAAGTGGCCCGCGATGCCAAGCGCCTCGCAGCCAATCTCCCAGTTGGCGCACCAGATCCCGGCGGCAACGGGCGCGTAGTACCTCGATTCGATCGATTGGTAGAAATCGAAGCGCCGCAGGCCGCCTGCATCGGTCACGGCCACGCAGCGAGTCGTCTGCCCGTTGTATGACGATGGCGCCCACTGGCAGATCTCGAATGTCCGCCCGAAGCGATCGAACGGTGGCGCTCCCACCTCCAATGGCACCTGCATCGCCGGATCCGCAAAGAAGAGCTTCGCGAGAGGCATGCGGCGGCGAGAGAACCGGGCATTGAAGATCCGGATGAACATCGGCACGAACCGGGACGGGTATCCGACCGCGCAGACGCAGATGATGTGGTCCCGAGCCGGGTCGAACCTGTCACCCAGGCGTCGCTGGATGCTCCGCTGGTCGGCGCCGGGGCCGATCCAGCACGTCCCCAAGCCCATGCGCGTCGCATCGGCCACGATCTTCTCGAGGGACCGGCCGACGTCGATGACCGCAGCCCGGTCGTACTCAAGCGGGGCGATCGCAACGATGAACTCGCTGGCGTTGACGGTCGGCCAGACCACGAGCTGCTCCGAGACGTACTCGAACCGGACGGGGCGCGTGCCGATCAGACCCTCCGTGCGGTGGCGCCCGATCGATGCCAGCAGCTCGTCGCGATCTGACGACGTCAGCTTCCGCGTCTGGAACGATCGGCAGGATCGCCGGGCTCGCATCAGGTCGAACGCCCCAAGGTCGTCAAGTCGTCTGGGCAGGGGCTCCGGTGGCCGAACGCGAAATTTGACGGTGACGAGGTCGAAGACCTCGATGGCGAGCAGCGCGAGGCCGGCCAGCGCGAGGGCCGTTGCCACGGCCGTGAGCAAGAGCAACTGGGCAAGCCCGGCGACAGCGAGGATGGCGAGTGCCACCAGGGCCGGCGGCACGTACTGGAGCCAGCCGGTGAACTGCAGGCGCAGTTTGACCAGCCAGAACTTCTCGAAGGCCGCCCGGAGGATCGGGATCGGGATCTTGTCGATGAGTGCCCGTTCGTTCGCCGAGAGCCGCCGGTTGGCGGCCTTGCTGCCGGCGGCGTTCGGCAGGTCGTGACTGGACATGACAATCGACTCCGCGTGTGGATTGCAACCTGTTGCTTGCAGATACGCTAGCATCGCGGCTATTGCAAGTCAATACTTGCATCAGGTACGCTCGGGCCGAACGGAGGAGGTTGCATGCCGAAGGTCGTCGACGAGGCCCGGATCTTCACGGCCGCCATCGATGCACTGATGGCGCACGGCTACGACGGGGCCACGACCAGGGACATCGCGGATGCTGCCGGGGTCAATGAAGTGACCATCTTCCGCCGCTACGGCAGCAAGGCGGGACTGTTCGAGCGGGCCATCGCCAGCCGCCTCGCGACTACGCCGCTCAACCGGCTTGCGTACACCGGCGACCTCGAGGCGGACCTCCTGGCCATCGTCCGGGCCTACCTGCTGACGAACGAGGCGCATGGCGACATCATCCCGATCATCCTGATCGAGATTTCTCGACATCCGGACCTGCGGTCCTCAATTGGCGCGCCCCTGAGGAACCTCCAGGGCGTCATCTCGATCGTCCAGCGCTACCAGGAGGAGGGCCGACTGAGCGCGGAGTCCCCGCTCGCGACGATCAGCTCGCTTCTGGGTCCCGTCACGATCGGCCAGATGTTCCGGCGCGCCAACCTGGAGCTGCCGGCGCCCGCGGCCGACCTGGAATCGCACGTCGAGGCGTTCCTGCGCGGACGCGCCCGACACCCCGCGTCCGACGCGAGGTGAGCGCCAGCGCGTAGCGCCAAGGGATGCACGCCATCTACGAGCGGATCACGGTTACGGGCCCCGAGATCGTAGGTGTCCGTCTCACCGCGGCGGCCTACGCTCACTGATTGGCGCTGACGCTGCCGGAAGATGCTGTCATGGCGCGCCCGACAGGTGTTGGGCGCGCGTTAGCAACGTACGAGATCCCGATCGAGGGCCGGGACGAGTGGCTGGCGGCGGCGAGGCGGCTGGCATGAGAGAGCGGACTCCGGCTCGCGCGACGGACCGCGAGGTCGTCGTGGTCGCCGCGGTCCTCGCCGCGGGGTCGGAGAAGGCGGCGGCCCACCGCCTGGGCCTGTCCCACTCGACCGTCAAGCACCACCTGGCGAACGCGCGGTCCAAGGTGGGCGCGGAGACGACGGCGCAGCTGGTTTGGATCCTGGCGGAGCGGTTGCCCGAGCCGGATGGTGCAGCACAGGCCGACGAGTAGTTCCGAGCAGCCGCCATCTTCCCTCAGCTTGGCGCCGATTCGACTGAGAACGGGCTGCGGACGAAGACGGATCCGGCGTCGGGTGCGGCTGCCGCCCGCCGCACCTCCCTGAGGTGCCGAGGTCGGCCTCGTCCGCGAGCCCACCAGGGAGTCGCCCATCTGCAGTCCGACACCGACCGTGAGTGAACCCCAGGCCGTTTGAAGGACCTCCGGGAGTGCCCCCAGGCGGGCCCAGTCGAGGTCCGTTTCCACGGGGATGACGGACGCAGCGGGAACCAGGGTGTAGTCGGCGTAGCCGCCGTCGAACGAGCGCCCCATGCCCCCCATCATCGCGACCGCCTTGGAACCGACCTCGAGATCGGTGCCTGGCGCGACCTCGACAACCCCAGCCGCTTCGATGCCCAACACGCGCGGAAAGGTCACGTCCGGTCCTGCGAGCCCCAGGCGGGTATGCAGCTCAGAGCGATTGAGACCGAACGCTTCTACCCGCAAGAGGACCCAGCCCGCGCGTGGCTCGGGCTTGGGCACCTCGCGGATCCGCAGGGCCGTCGCGGGCCCGGGCGCATCGAGCACGATGGCCCGCATGGTCGTCACGTGCTGCTCCTCGTCATCCCCGTCTGCCGCTCCACGCCGCTCAGACCTTGAAGCGGTCCTTGTTCGCCACGGCCCACTCTTCGAACGTGGACAGGTCCGGGTTGATCGACCGGGCCAGGCTGAGGTCACGGGCACCGACGTAGGCATCCTCGAAGTCGCGCTTGAACTGGAACATGTTGCCCACGTCGTCGGCACCGGGGAACCCGAACGACCGAAAGACGGCCGGGGGCACGTCCACGTATCGGACCTCTTCGCCGAGGACACCCGACAGGGTCGCCGCCATCTCCGCGACGCGGAGATGCTCACCCGCGATCCCGATGCGTGAGCCGATGAACTCGTCGCCCCGACCGAAGATCCGGTAGGCCGTCGGCCCGATGTCCTTGGCCGCGATGCCAGGCAGCCGCGCATCGCCCATCGGGAGCGTGATCCCGAGCACGCCATCCTCGCCTCGCTGGACAATGTCGAAGAGGTTCTCCCAGTAGAAGGATTGCGCGAGGTAGGTGACGGGGGCGCCAGCCTCAGCGAAGAAGCGGTCCGCCTCTCCTTTGCTGTCGTAGTGCGGGACCTTGTAGCTGCCCATCAACGTCGGCATCCGGTCGTCGTCGACGGGGATGTGGACGCGGGTGTCCTCGAGCGTGGACCAGATCACGTGATGGACCTTCGCCTCGACGCTGGCTCGGGCGATGTTGGCCGCCTGTGCCTGCTCACGTTCCACCGAGAAGAGCTCCCAGTAGTTGGTCACCCCGTAGACGCCGTAGGCGCCATCGAAGGCCCGCTCCAGGCTGGCCTGGTCGTCGAGGTCGGCCGTGACGAGCTCGGCCCCCCGGTCCGCCAGGGCCTTCGCGGCCTCCGAGCCCGGGTTGCGCGTCAAAGCTCGGAGCTTGAATCCACCCGCCGGGTCGTCGAGGATCGCCCGCGCCAGGCCGCCACCCTGTTGGCCGGTCGATCCGACGACTGCGATCACCTTCTCGTTCGCCATGGTTCCTCTCCTTCGCCCACACATCTGTTGCTGAGTCAACTGTTGCTCAGTCAACTGTTGCTGAGTCACACGATAGCTGGTGATACTTGCGCTGTCAACAATGTCTGCGGTACCATCCCATCCATGGCGCGGACGACGAATGTGGGGGTCGATACCCCGCAAATGGGAGCCTTCAGAGAGCTCATGCGAGCTCAGGACGAGCTCAGCCGAGTGCTCGATCGGGAGCTCATGGATGAGCGGGCCCTGTCGTTGAGCGAGTACTTCGTGCTACTCACGCTTCGCTATGCACCCGACGGGAGTCTGCCGCTCGGTGCGCTCTGCTCGGAAGTCCACCTGACCAGGAGCGGGGTGACTCGGCTCGTCGACCGGATGGTGGCGGCCGGCACGGTGGAGCGGATCGCCGTTCCTGCGGACCGCAGGACCGTGCGGGCTGCCATCACCGACCTCGGCCGCGATGAGCTTCGCAGAGCCTGGCCCGTCCACCGCCGCGGGATCGACGAGCACTTCAGTGCCAACCTCTCCGACGCCGAGGCGCAGACGTTGAGGGACCTCCTTCTACGGGTCGTCCCCGAACCCGGCTGACGAGCGGTCGGACCCTCCCTCTGAGCGTGCGGCAGATGGAGCAGCCGCGGCGACGGGATTTACGATGCTCGCCGACGCGATCGGGTGAGCGCCGGTGATCGCTAATTGACCGGAGCTTCGGGATGGAGCCCGGCGCGCCGAAGCAGGGCTGGTGGCGCTCCGCTCGGGCGCCTCATCGGCCGTCCTCGATCGTTATGGCGGACGGCCTGGCCGCGCGGCGCTAGGCGACATCACCCGGCCGCTCGATGTCTGTCTGGATCGCGCGCGAGCACGGGAACGTCGAACGGATGTTCTGGTCGGGGCGAGAGGGATAGCCCCGCCACCAACGACCTTCCAATCACCATGCGGCTCTCCGAGCCTCCAGAGCCCTGCGACCTGGTGCGCAGCGCATGACGCGTCGGCCGTCCCACACCGCCGGACGCGCCACCGACCGCGAGGTCTGGGTGGTCGCCGCGGTCCTCGTCGCAGGCTCGGAGAAGGCGGCCGCCCACCGCCTCGGCCTGTCGCACTCGACCGTGAAGCACCACCTGGCGAATGCTCGATCCAAGGTGGGGGCGACGACGGCGCAGCTCGTGTGGATTCTGGCGCCGCGGCTACCTGAACCTGAGGGCGAAGCTCAGGCGGACGAATACGAATCCGCCCGCGGTGCCCGACCCTTCGGCCATGACGGCGCGCTGGCCCGACCCCCTCCGGGACAACGCGGACCACGAGACCCCGTCGCCGAGCCCGCGGCACCCGCACAACTTGCTGCACGCCGAGTCCCGCCGTCGAGGCCGCCCCGGCGAAGGTCGCAGCGCCCCGCGGGAGGTAAGCTCGCTTCCTCCATGACGCTAACCCCACGGTGCAGGTGATCGAGGTGCAGTCTATGACCAGCGGCGGCGCTGAGGGCGCCGGCCCGCGGCGATCCGAGCCGAGCGCCGTCAGCCGCTTCCGCGGCTGGTTCTGGCAGCCGCCCAGGGCGCACGGCGAGATCGAGCCGGAGCGCAGAGTCAGCTTCCTCGAGCTCTTCTACGACCTCGTCTACGTCGTCGTCATCGCACAGGCGGCTGGCCAGCTCGCCGAATCGACATCGGTCCGCGGCTACCTCGAGTTCCTCGTCGTCTTCGGCGTCGTCTGGGTGGCGTGGGCGAACGGCACGCTCTACTACGAGCTCCACGGGCGCGAGGACGGCCGGACGCGCACCTTCGTGTTCATCCAGATGGCCCTCCTCGCGCTGCTTGCGGTGTTCACGGCCGGGGCCGCCGGCGACGCCGGCAGCGCGTTCGCCGTCGTCTACATCGCGTTCCTCGCCGTGATGACCTGGCTCTGGTACACGGTCCGACGCCAGGATCGGCCCGAGTACATGGCCGGGACGGCGCTTTACCTCGCCGCGATGGCCGTCTCCATCGCCGTCTTCGCGCTCAGCGCCCTCCTGCCGGCCGATGCGCGGCTCGTCGTGTGGGCGCTGTTCTCGATCGGCTGGCTCGCGTTGATCCTGGTCGCCGGCTGGGCCTCGCGGCGGGCGGTGGTGACCGGCATCGTGACGACCGATTCCATGGTCGAGCGGTTCGACCTGCTCGTCATCATCGTGCTCGGCGAGGTCGTGACCGGCGTGGTGCACGGCCTGTCCGCGGCCGACAAGGACGCCGTCACGCTCGGCACCGGCTTCGTGGCGCTGCTGGTCGGGTTCGGCCTGTGGTGGATCTTCTTCGACGTCGGCGGGCGGCGGCTGCCGCGCCTCGACGGACTCGCGGTCAACGCCTGGATTGAGGCCCACCTGCCGATCGCCGTCGCGATCGTGGGGGCGGGCGCGGCGATGGTCGGCCTGATCGAGCACGCGCACGACCCGCAGGCCCCGGCCGCCACCTCGTGGCTGCTCGGCGGCTCGGTCGCGCTGCTGCTGGTCGCCCTCGGGTTCATGACCCGGACGCTCGCCGACTACGATCGCTACGCGGTCATCTACCGGCCGCTCGCCTTCGTCATGGGTGCCGCTGCGGGCGCGGCGCTGCTCGTGGCTTGGTGGCGGCCGGCCGCGTGGCTTCTCGCGCTGCTCCTGGCCGCCATCCTCGCGGCCGTCTGGCTCTTTGCGGTCGCCCGGCTGCTCAAGACGGGGACCTGGGCCCGGTCCGAGGCGGCAGAATCGGGGCAGGCGACGGAGGAGGACCGGCAGCCTGGCGTCTGACGGACCCGTCAGTGAAGAGCTCGGCGTGGGGCGGCTCGCTCTGGGCGCCTCGCCGGGCGGCGATGCTAGAGCGCGAAGGTCGCGAAGCGAGGGCCCTTCACACCACCGCGCACGCTGCCGCATGATCACCACACTCGACAATGTCCGGAGAATCAGGGAAGGCTCCAACCGCCGGGAGTGCGGCTGCGGGTCCCGCGCGAAAGGTCACCGATGGACGAGCCGCAGACCCAGCACCGGTACGCAGACCCCGAGGGGTTCCACAGCTACGCCGAACGCGACGAGTGGGAGATCTGCGTGCACCGGCAGGTCCCAGTCAGCGTCGAGCAGGCCTGGGAAGCCTGGTTCACCTCGATCTGGGAGGGCCAACCGCAGCCCGTCATGCTCGACCCGGGAGAAGGCCGCAGCCGCCTCGGCAGTGTCCGGACCGTCCCGCGCCTGCGGATGACCGAACGCATCGTCAGCGTGGGACTGCCCGCAGGGCCCCCCGCGGACGACGCCGTGCCATCCATCAGCTACACCGTGGAACACTTCTCGGCGTCCTCCTACCTGGGATACGTGCGGTTCCTGCCGACCGGCGCCAGGTCCGACAACACCCAGATACTCTGGTGCGTGAAATGGACGCCGTCCCTGGCCGGGAGAGTGCTCTTCCTCGGCGGACACGTCCTGGCTCGCATGCTGACCTCAGCGATACAGCAGGCGCTGGACACCCTGGAACAGGAAGCCACCCATGGGACCGGCACCACCTGATCCGGCCCGGCGCCGCCACAACCCGGATGACGTGGTCGGTCCCATCCGGATCGCCGGGCGCGGGGATCCATCGGAATGGTGTTCCAGGGCCGCGTCGAGCCGACGCCGGCGGGATCACGCCTTGTCATCCGAATGGACCTGCGCCTGCACGGGATCGCGAGGCTCGCTTCACCGATCCTGGGCCGCGCCATGCAGGCGCAGGAGATCCGGAACCTTGCCGCCATCAAGCGCACGCTCGAGGCAAAGTCGGCAACCGCAGATCCCATGGACTGACCCGGGCGGTAATGGGCCTCCCCGGGTACTCGATCTGGATCGATGCGACACCTGAAGCCGTCTGGGTCCTCTCGCCCCGACCACTCTCTTCCGGTCTCCGGCACCATCTGGAGCTCGGGCTGTCGGCCGTGGGCGTCCCATGCCCCGCTGAGCTCCAGGACCCAGACGTGCCATCGTTGGCGGGCGGGGCAGGCCGCGCCGGTGGTGCGACGCCCACCATCCGCGTCGCGCCGAGATCCCGCCCCGTGATCTCGCTGACTGTCCGCCCGTGGGCGCCCGCGTCGGCCGACGTGGCGCGATGAACTCGTGGGTGGCGTGGACGCGACCCGACCAGGTAGTGGCCCGGGGCTGCCCTATGGCGTCGGCCGCGCACTCCGTGCCCGGCCGACGATCCCCTCCTCGTAGGCCGTGAGCAGGTCGAACAGCTCGGTCGCCGCGTACTGGCGGTCGTAGGTCCCCGCGCTCAGCTGGCGAATGACACCAGCCTCGGCCAGCGCCTTGAGCGCTGCAAGCGTCTGTTGCTGGCTGACGCCGATCGCCGCGCGGGCGGTCGGCGCGGACAGCACCGGCAGCGCGGGGAGCAGCGCGATGAGCTTGCTCGCGGCGGATCCAGCCCTCGGGCGGCCCGCGCCCGCGCGCCACGCCGCCTGCAGCGCCGCCACCTGGTCGGCGAGCTCGATCGACGCGACCGCCGCTCGCCCGGCAGCGGTCGCGAACGAGCCGATCCACTCGGCAACGCCTCCCTCCCGGAACGCCGTGAGCCCCTCGACATAGGCGGCGGGCCGGGCCGCCAGGACGATGCTGACCGGCGGGACGAAGCGGGCTGCGACGCCGCGCCGCCGCAGCACGACGTGGATGAGGGCGCGGCCTACACGGCCGTTGCCGTCGATGAAGGGATGGATGGTCTCGAACTGCGCGTGGGCAACGGCGGCCTGCGCCACCGCGGGCAGATCGTCCCGGGCGACGAAGGCGACGAGGTCCTCGAGCAGCGTCAGGACCAGGTCCTCCGGCGGGGGCACGAAGGCCGCATCGGACGGGTTCCCGAGCCTGCCGCCGATCCAGTTCTGCTCCTCGCGCACGCGGCCGGGTCGTGCGCGCTCGTCGCCTGCCATGAGGACCGCGTGGAGCGCCAGCAGGTCGGCGACGGTCACCGGCTCGGGGCGGTCTCCGATCGCGATCGCCTCCTCCATCGCGGACACGTTCGCCGCGACGATCCTGGCGCTGCCCCGCGCCGCCCGAGGGTCGATGAGCGCCCGGGCGAGGTTGAGCGAGGAGACGTCGTAGCCCTCGATCCGGGACGACGCCACGGCCTCCGACCGCAGGAGCAGGGGCCCGATCGCCTCGAGGCCGCCCACCGAGGCGCGCTCGTTGAGCGCCCGGATCGCCACCTCGGCATCCGCCGAGAGGTCGGCAACCTCGAACGGGACGACGGGGCTGAGCGCCGCGATCTCGTCAGGGACGAATGCCTGGTACCGGAACGAGGCACGCGCCCGGCGCCCGCCCATCGCGCCAGGGTCTCCGTCCCAAACCCGCTCAATGGTCCTCGGCACGTCGCCTCCGGCTGCAACCCTTCAATGTCACGGCAAGAATGAAGGGATGTGCCGAGAGTGCACCACTAACCCTTCAATGTCAACCCAAGACCGAAGGGGCACGGACCGCGCCCCACGGGGTCCTGAATGATCGGTGGGCTGTGTTCGAGCGGATCGACGTCCTGGGAGCGAACGACTTCACGTTCACGCTGACCGCATCGGCGAAAGGAATCCGCCCGGCGCAGTACCGCTGGATCCTTGCCAGGTCGAGTTCGGGGACAAGCTTCGTCTCTTCGGTCACGATCGAAGCGTACCCGGACGGCACGCCTACGGCGCCAGCGCGCCGATTGGGATCACCGCGACGCCATCGGGTCGCCGGTAGCCGTAGCCCCAGCCGGTGATGACTGCGAGGACAGCCGGTTTGCCGTGCTTCTCCGGGTCGACTCGAGCGGCGACGCGCAACAGCGCCTCGGCCGCCCTGTCGACGGCGCCCTGGCCGAGCTTCACCTCGAACGCTGCCCAGGCACCATCGCGGCGCTCGACAATGGCATCTGCTTCGAGATCGGTGCTGTCTCGGTAGTGGAACACGGATGCGTCCAGTGCCTGGGCGTAGATCCGAAGGTCTCGAACGACCAGGGACTCGAACAGGAATCCAAGCGTCTCAACGTCGCGAAGGAGCCGATCGGGTCTCGTCCCGAGGGCCGCAACCCCGAGCGATGGATCCACGAAATGCCGCGTCGGCGCGCCTCGCAAGATGGTCCGCGAACGAAGGGCCGGCGACCAGGCCGGCAGGTCCTCGACCACGAAGAGCCGGCTGAGGGCAGCCATATAGCCGAGCACGGTGTGATGGTCGATCGGGCCTTCCGCTCCTCCCACGTCGGCAGCGATCGCCCGCGCCGAGGCCCCCGTGGCGACGTTTCGAGCCAGAGAGCGCAGGACGCGAGCAACATTCTCGGGGTCTCGCGCTATCCCATCCGCGCGCGCGAGATCCACGCGTCTCGTCTCTTCCAGGTAGCCGCGAAGAGCGATCAGCGCCTCGTCGATCGTTCTGTCCTGAAGGTTCGGCCAGCCGCCAACCGTGATCCGCTCGGCAAGATCGTTGATCGTGAGCCCAGCGTTGACCGCTCTCGGTTCGGCGCCGTCGAGGAGGTCCTTGAGAGAGATGTCGCCCGTCGAGTAGCCCGCCTCGGCCAGCGACATCGGGCGCATCCGCAATCGGCTGAAGCGAAGGGCGCCGCTGTGGCGCGTCACGTCGTCGGCCGGGACGGCCGAGCCAGTCAGGATGAACTGACCCGGTCGGCCGCCTGTCGCGTCAACCTCCCGGCGAACCTGGTTCCAGATCGCCGGGACGAGCTGCCACTCGTCGATCAGTCGCGGCCGACCCCCATCGAGGAGCAACGCGGGTGCCAGTAGGCCAGCCGCGCGCGCTTCGTCATCGACGTCGAGGCGTACCTCGCTGGCGGCCGCCTGCCGGGCTGTCTCTGTCTTGCCACAGCCACGGGGGCCATCGATCACCACGGCTCCGGTTGCGGCGAGGCGGGACGCGAGTTCAGCGTCGGCGACCCTCGGGCGGTAGTCGAAGCCGGTCTGCGGATCGATGGTGTTCTCGTAGGCGCCCATTTAGGCCGATCGTAGGCACCCAAATGGGTCGTGTCAAGGCACCCAAACGGGTCGGCGGCCTCATCTGCTCTCGGGCGCGCGGTAAGCGCATCGGGCGGCGCGAGCG
>JAQBHC010000214.1:0-17164 GCA_032128175.1 Chloroflexota bacterium
ACGCTCCTGTTCAGCGCCTCGTACGCGAACGACGATATCAGTCGCTACTACCTCGGGCCGGTCCTCATGGCCTGGACCTGGCTCGGCATCCTCGCGGCGATGATCGTTGACTCCCTCCGCTCCGCCGACGCCAGGCCAGCCCTTGAGACGCGGGTCGTCAGAATGCTCGTCGCCGGTGCGCTGTCCGTGGCTCTCCTGTTCCCGACCCTGACCGAGTTCTCGCGCCGAGCAGACCAGGCGGATCTCAGCCACGATACGTCCGCCCGGCTGTGGATCAGCGCCGTGCTCGATGAACTCGAGCCGGGCGCCGTGGTGGTCAGCTGGTGGGGAACGTCCACGATGCTCTGGTATGCGCAGTTCGTGGATCACCTGCGCCCGGATGTCACGGTCGTCGATGACCGAACTCGGCTGGATCTGGACTACGGAGAAGTCACCGACGTGATCGCCCGATTCCTCGGCAGCCGCCCCGTCTATGTGATCCGCGCGAGCTCACAGGAGCTCGTGGTTGTCCGGGAGGCCTACGACCTGGAGAAGCTCGCCGCGCCGGCCGGCGGTGACGTGTATCGCGTCGTCGGGCCTCGGGGATCGGGCTGATGAACAGCGTGCGTGTCGCTGCCTTGTCGTACTTCTTCCCGGCCCACAACGAGGAAGCGAATCTTCGCGGGCTCGTCGAGGAGGCTCTCGGGGCACTTCCCTCGATCGCCGACGTTTTCGAGATCGTGATCGTGGACGACGGGTCGCGCGATGCCACTCCGAGAATCGCCGATGAGCTGGCCGCCGCGGATCCGCGTGTCCGGGTGGTCCACCATCCCGTGAATCGCGGCTACGGTTCCGCCCTCCGTTCCGGCTTCGGTTCGGCCCGCCACGACCTGCTGGCCTTCACAGACGGGGATCGCCAGTTCAAGGTCATCGACCTCGGTCGCCTGACAGCGCGATATCAGGAGGGCGACGTCGATGTCGTCGCTGGATACCGGATCAAGCGGGCCGACCCATTGGTGCGGACGCTGTACGCGGCAGCCTATCGATTGGCCAACCGCATCTTCTTCGGGCTGCGGGTGACCGATATCGACTGCGCCTGCAAGCTCTTTCGACGGGACTCGCTGGACGGGATCACGGTGGAATCCGGCGGCGCCTTCTTCTCGGCCGAGTTGTTGATCAAATTGAAGGCGTCGGGCCGGCGGATCGCCGAGGTTGGTGTTCCGCACTACCCCAGGACGGCCGGATCGGCAACGGGAGCCAGGCCGCAGGTGGTTTTCAGGGCGATACGCGACTTCTGGCTACTGCGACTGCGTCTGTGGGTGGCGCCGGGGCGAGCGCTCCGCCGCGGAGAGCCGGTCCTGCCCGCGGATTGATGCGCCGGGCGCGGAGACGGCGAACGGTAGCGGTCCGCGCTCAGCCGGTCCGCCCGCCTCCCGGGCCGGCCGCGCCCGGCGGGCCACCAGCGCCCGGCGGGCCACCAGCGCCCGGATCCTGGTCCAAGGAGTTGACGAAGTCGCGGAACATGTCCAGGCGCTCGTCGACGACGGCTTCGCCAAGCGACTCCATCGGGACCTCGCGTCGATAGTCGCCCGTGCTGCCTCGCGCCCGGGCGATGTCATCCCCCTCTTCGTCCGGATCGCCCGGGTCGGCGCTGAGCGCGGCCTGATCGAGGACCTCATCAGCGACGAGGATCCGTGCCGGTCGGCGAACAGCCAGCGCGATGCAATCGGAAGGGCGGGCATCGAACTCCACGACCTTGTCGCCCAGCTCGAGGTAGATCCGCGCGTGGTACGTCTCGTCGGCGAGGTTCAGGATCTCGACCCGGTCGATCCGGATGTCGAGACGGTCGAGCACCTCGGCAAACAGGTCGTGGGTGAGTGGCCGCTCGGCGGTGAGGCCCTGCAACTTCATCGCGATGGCGCTGGCCTCCCAGGCCCCGATCCAGATCGGAAGGTATCGGTTGCGCTCTGCGTCCTTGAGGATGACGACGTGGCGATTCGAGAGCATGTGGACGCGGACGCTCTCGACCACCATCTCAATCAGACGGCCCATGCCTTGATTATCCACCGCCCCGCTCGATGCGGTTGCCTCTGCCCGGCTGGGCCCTCAGCGAGTCAGGGTGCTGGGGTCGTGTCCGCGGTCGGCGCCACATCACCCGAGGTCGCCGGCGATCCAGATGGCGCAAGCCCACTCGTGGCGGGCTCAAGGACCGCCCGGTGGAGCCCGGTCGCGGAGATCCAGACGATGGTGTCGAGTGCGTCCGCGATACTCGGTTCCACGTACCAGCCCCGAGCGTCCGCCCACAGCGGGTTCCCCTCGGCCAGGCGGTATTGCTCCAGGTAGCCGCCCTTGGCCTTCGCGAAGGCGACAACGCGAGCGTCGCCGGGGTCGTAGCCGTAGATGCGGCCCTCCCGCCGTTCTGACCCCGACATGACGACCGTGAAGGTCGGCGCATCCCGGAGGATTTCGTCCGGGAGGCGGGTAGTGGCCCAGCCTTCGGTGATCCCGCCGACGACCCGCAGGATCACCCCCGTGTCGGTGATCCAGATATCCCCATCGATGTACAGGCTGGTCACCCCGTCGACCGGGCGAGGCGTGGTCAGCCGCTTCGACGGTGCGGCCGGGAAGCCGCTCCCGTCCGCGGCCGGCGCGTAGGCGAGAATCTCCTGCTCGGAAGGATCGACCACGTACAGGTTGTAGAGCCCCGCCCTTGCGTCGCGCAGGAACGTGTCGATGGTCAGGATGTCGTCCCCCCACTCGGCCGATCCGGTCACCTTGACCTTCGTGAGCGTGCCCTTGCCCGTCGCGTCGGCGGGCCGCCAACGCCACAGGACGTTCTTGGCGTCGAGGATCAGGAGGTCCGGCCCGCCGGTCGTCAGCAGGCGCGGCGCGGCGGCCGTCGATCCGGCCGCCTTGGTTCCCTCGCGGAAGATGGCGGCGGCCGTGAGGTCGGTCAGGTTGATCCGGTAGACCGTCGCGGTGCCGGGATCGAGCACGTAGGGCGCTCCGTCCGGCCCTCGAACGAGGCTCGCCAGGTCGACGCCGGCGTCGGCGGGAAAGGTGAAGACATCCGTGGCGGTCACCTCCACCACCCCATACAGGTGGTCGAGTCCGTCGATCGCCTGTGTCCGGAGCGGCGCGAGCACGCTCACCGAGACCCCTGCCGTCGCGGCCAGGTCCAGTTGCGTCAAGGTGTCGCTGAGGAGCGCCTCGGCGGTTCGTGGATCGTTGGCCACCAGGTTGATGCCGGGTCCGAACACCCGGCCGAGGTTCGTGCGGGCCTGGTCCAGCGCCACCGATCCGACTTCAGCCGAGGCGATGACCTTCTCTGGCGATGGTCTCCCGCCGAGGAGCGACACGGCCAGACCGAGCGATCCGGTTACGACGATCAGGACGAGCACCGCCACAGCGGCGCGCTGCTGTGACTCCCGGCGAACACCAAGGGGTGTGATGCGGCGCGCGGCGGGCGAGCGGGCGGGCATGGCGTCCTGAGCGCGGCCGATCAGCCGACCGAAGGCGTCCGCTGCGACCTCCCGGACCCGCCGTGCGCCGGCCTGCGCCGCAGCCATACCGCCGCTGACCGTATCGGCCAGCGGAATGGGCGACCGGTCCGGCGCGCCGGCCAGCGGTTCGGCCGGCTTCACTGCGACCAGGGTGCGCCGCGGCTTCACCGGAGACAGTTCGGCCACCTCGAGCACGAGCCCGCCGTCACTGCCGGTCCCCCCGAGCTCGATGAAGCGCTTCGTCAGGTGTTCGATGGCGGGCTGCGGGTGGAGGGTGACGAGAGCGTCCTTGAGCTCGTCCGGCCCAAGCCGGCTCATGACGTTCGGCGACACCAGGACGAGCTGGTCACCGACACCGATGTCGCCGCGCCAGACATCCGGCTCCAGGTCGGCCGCTGGGAGGCCGCGCAACCGGTCCGGGTCTGGAAGGGTGCTGAGCCGTGCGCCGCGGCTCAGATAGGCCTCCGCCGGCCCCACGGTGGCAACGTAGAGCTCGTGGTCACGGATGACGGCGACGGCGATGCCGATCGGAGCCGTGCCGGCGGTCAGCCCACCTGTCGCGAGAGCGGATCGCTCTCGGGCGTGGGTCAGGCGCCTGTTGGCCGCCAGGATCGCCTTGATCAGGCAGACCCGGATGCCGGCCGATTCGTCGTAGTAATACTCATGCCGAATGACATCGGCCACCAACCGCGTGGCCTCCCGGGCGCGTTGCCCGGGGACCATCGACGTGACCAGCAGGTAGAGCTGGCCCTTGGACCGCGCCCGCGAGCCGACCGTCGGCTCGACGACGACGACCGAGTCGGCCGAGTCGGCGAGGCGGTCTTGCTCGGCGAGGACGCCGAGCTTCATCTGGAGCCGAGGGGCCATGCGAACCTCTGCCGGACTGCGGGCGGGTTGGCCGGGCCGGGATTATCGCACGCGATGGACCGGCCTTAGCCTCACCGTGACGACCTGGCTCCGCGGATCGTGACGCGCAACTCGGTGACCGGGGCGCCGGCCGGCGCCGAGCTGAAGGCCGCGAGCAGCACCCGGCTCTGCAGCCGCACTTCCTGGGCCACGATCGGGGCGTCAGCCTCGACGAGGAGCGCCGCGCCGTCAACGCGCACAGCTCGACACGCTCCGTGAGCAGCCGGCACCCGCTCGGCGACGATCGCGTCGAAGGTCGCCACCATCCGTGCGCGGCTGAGCTCCTCGGCCAGCCCCAGATGCTCGGCCACGGCCGGGATGAGTTCGCCGATGCGGGACATTGGCCGGCGGCGGCGGCGGTCCCCGTCGTCCGTCACGACGAAGCGGCGCGAGTCGGACCCGCGAGCGTTGCCCGTCCCGGCGCGATTCCAGCGGGAGATGCCTCCGGCGGGGCGGCGTTGGCGTCCACCCGCCAGGTGTCGGCGATCGCCAACAGGGCCGGGTCCAGATCGCCCAGGGTGGTCGTCGTCACGAACGCCTGCGGCAGGGCGGCGATGCGGCGCACCAGGTGAGATCGGCGCTCGGGATCCAGCTCGGAGAACACGTCGTCGAGGAGAAGGAGCGGAGCTCGGCCATCGAGCGTCACGAGGAGATCCAGCTCGGCGAGTTTGAAGGCCAGGATCGCCGTCCGCTGCTGGCCCCGCGAGGCGAATTCGGCCAGATTCTGGGTCTTGAACACGAACGACAGGTCGTCCCGGTGTGGTCCGACCAGGGTCGTTCCGTTCCACGCCTCCTTCTCGGCCGTTTCGGCGAGTCGTCGCTCCAGGGCGACGCGGGCGGTCTCGTCACTCCGCGCCGGCGCGTTGGTTTCATAGCGGAGGCGGAGGGCCGCCCCCGCGGCTTCGTCGGGGGCGATCTCGGCGTGCGCGGCGGCCAGCGGAGCCGCCAGCTCGGCCAGCACTCGGAGCCGTGCCTCGATCACTTCGGCGCCGGCGTCGAGGAAGGGCTTGTCCCAGTACCTGAGCTGGGTCGAGTCGGCCGTCTCCTCGCGAATCGCCCGCAGGAGCCCGTTGCGTTGCTGAAGGGCTCGGGTATAGGTCGCCAGGGCCGAACCGTAGGCCGGAAACCGGCCGGCGGCGATCCGGTCGAGGGCCGCGCGGCGGAGCGACGGCGAGCCGGCGATGAGGAGCATCTCTTCTGGGGCAAAGACGACGACGCGAAGCGCCCCTGCGAGCGCCGAGGCGCGCCGGGGCACGCCGTTGACCTGGATCCGCTTTCGGCGGCCGCTTGCCGCCGTGGCGCTCCCGCTGCGCACCAGGGCAAGGTCGAGTGTTTCGGTTCCAACGGTCCCTTCGACACGCGTGGCGTCGGAACCCCAGCGGATCAATTCGGCGTCAGCGGTCGTGCGGTGCGAGTGGCCCCAGGCAAGGAGCACGATCGCCTCGAGGAGGCTCGTCTTGCCGGCAGCGTTCGGGCCCCACAGGAGCTGCGGGCCCGGCCCGAACTCGACGTCGAGTGCCTCATACCCGCGCAGGTCGGTCAGACGAAGGGACGAGAGCGTGGCGGCCTCTAGGAGGTCGTGCGAACGGGCATGACGACGTGGACGTAGTGGTCATCCCCGATCGGCTTGAAGACGCCCGGGGCCAGCGGCCCCTGCAGCTCGAGCGCGAACTGCTCCGCCTCCACGTTGGTCAGTACGTCGGCCAGGTACTTGGCGTTGAAGGCGATCGTCGTGCCGTCACCCTCGACGCTGGCCTCCACCTGTCCGACGTGGTCGCCGATCTCGGCGTTGGCGCTGACCGTGATCCCGGCGTCCGCGCCGGCGCCGACCTGGAGCTTGACGATGTTCGCCGACTCATGGGCGATGAGCGCCGCCGGCCGCACGGCACGCAGGAGCTCCTCGCGGTCAAGGATGGCGCGGGTCGTATGCGCCTGCGGCATGACCGACTGGTAGTTCGGGAACTGGCCGTCGATGAGCCGGCTGACGAGATCCACTCCGTCCAGGTGGAACAGGATCTGGTTGCGGGCCTGGGCCAGCACGACCTCTACGACTGCGTCCGTATCCGAAAGGACGCGCATCAGTTCAGTGAGCGCCCGGGCCGGAACGACAACGCTGGTTTCAGTGACCGGGTCAAGGATGGGGATCGTCTTAACGGCAATCCGATAATTGTCCGCCGCGGCAAGGGTCAGCGTGTCGCCTTCGAACCGGCAGAGGACGCCGGTCAGGATCGGTCGAGCCTCGTCGCTGGCCGCCGCGAAGGCGGTCTCGGCCAGGGCGCGCCGCAGGGCGTTCTGGGCGATTCGGGTCGTGGGCCGCTCGCCGGTCGTCTGGATCGCCGGGAACTCCTCGCTGTCGATCCCCTTGAGGTGGGACTCGAAGCGGCCGCAACGCAGATCAAGGGTCTCGCCGGCTCCGAGCTCAAGGTCGATGCGGTCACCGCCCTGGAGGGAATTCACCAGATCCGTGAGCAGTTTGGCGGGCACGGTCGTGGCTCCATCCGACTCGATCTTTCCGGGCACCCAGTAGGTAATCCCGATCTCGAGGTTGGTCGCCGTCAGCTTCAGACCAGCGTCCTCGGTCCGGAGCAGGACGTTGGCGAGCACCGGCAGCGTGCTGCGTGACGAGACGGCGCGACTGACGACGGACAGGCCGCGCGCCAGGTTCTCCTGCATGACCGATAGCTTCACGTTCGAATCCACTCCACAGCGGGTGTCCTCACCTTGGCGGTACGACAGATGGTACTGGTCCGCCAGCGTCGGCGGATGTCGATGCGGACCCGCACATAGCCAGGGCCCGCGCACGAGGGGACCTGAATCAAGGCCACCACGACGATCCACAACCCGGGCTTCTCTGGTGTGTATCTTCGTTCATTCTACGAAGACCGTCACCGTAGTAGTCATGCTGTGGAAACGGTGGATCGCCGCGCTCGGGCGTGCCTGAATCTCCTGTGCACAGCGGCTGATTGAGCGTTGATTCGGGGTCCTCGGCCGTGGGCTCGGCCGGGACGGGCGAGGACCCCCGGTGGACGGCCGGTCCGGTGTCTCGAGCGAGGAGCAAGCGCGTCCACGGCTGGATCAGGGCCTTTCCCCGGAGGGGCGCCGTGCCGATGCCGACTCGGCCGCGGTTGTCCACCACCACCCCGACGGCCGTCCACAAGCCGGGTACGCGCCCAAGTAGCAGGGTCCGAACTGTTCGGGCTTGAGCTGCCCCCTCGGCAAAGCTGGACCGACCGGGCGCTCCTCCGCTGGGCGCTCTCCGCTGGGCGCTCTCCGCGCTGCGTCGGCGGATCAGTCGGAGTAGACCAGCTCTCTGACCGCGGAGATCTCGCGGCGCAGCTCGTCGTTGAGGCTTGTCTCGCGGGTGATCTTGACGCAGGCGTGAAGGACGGTGGAGTGGTCGCGGCCGCCGAGCTCCGCGCCGATCCTGAGCAGCGAGACGTCCGTCTCCGCGCGCATCAGGTACATCGCGATCTGGCGGGGCACGACAATCGCCTTGTCCCGCTTCTGACCCTTGAGCGCATCCAGACCGACGCCGTAGTACTCGGAGACCGCCTTGACGATCCGCTCGGGCGTGATCTGGCGCTTCTTCGGGTTGTACAGAACGTTCGAGAGGACGGCCTGGGCGAGCTCGATCGAGATCGGCATGGCGCCCATCGACGCATAGGCGACGATGCGGTTGAGCGCGCCCTCGAGTTCGCGAATGTTGCTGACGACCTTGCGGGCGATGAACTCGACAACGTCCGAGGTGATCGGCACCGCCCCCTCTTCGGCCTTCGCCCGAAGGATCGCGATCCGCGTTTCGAGATCCGGCGCCGTCAAGTCAGCGATCAGGCCCCACTCGAACCGGCTTCTGAGCCGCTCCTCGAGCGTGACGATGCCCTTCGGCGGGCGATCGGACGAGAGCACAATCTGCTTTCCGTCCTCGTGGATGGCGTTGAAGGTGTGGAAGAACTCCTCCTGGGTCCGCTCCTTGTCCGCGATGAACTGGATGTCGTCGATGAGCAGGAGGTCGATCCGCCGGTAGCGAGCACGGAAATCGTCGATCTTGCCCTGCTGGATCGAGGTGATGAACTCGTTGGTGAACTTCTCCGAGGTGGCGTAGACCACGCGCTTTCGGGGGAACTTCGCGATGACCTGATTACCGATCGCGTGCATCAGGTGTGTCTTTCCGAGCCCGACACCGCCATACAGGAAGAGCGGGTTGTAGGCGTGGCCGGGGCGCTCCGCGACGGACAGGCTGGCCGCGTGAGCCAGTCGATTGGCCGAACCGACAATGAAATTTGCAAACGTGTACCGGGAGTTGAGGTTGGTCGCCCCGCCCTCACCGCCAACGCGCGTCGCCTCGACGCGGACGTGCTGCGTGCTCGGCGTCGCGACGGGCCGGTCTGAGACCCCCGCCGCCGGCGGCCCGTCCGTCTCGACCGCCGCCTCAGGCGTGGTGCCGACCAGGAATTCGACCTGCACGCTGTAGCCCACAATGCGGGCGAGCGTCTGGGAGATCAGGGAGCGATAGCGGCTCTCGAGCCAGTCCTTGGCGAAGCCATTGGGCACGGCGATGCGAAAGCGGTTCTCATCGACGTCGATGAGCGTGGTTTCACGAAGCCACGTCTCGAAGTTCGCCGGGGACAGCGAAACCTGCAGCTCCCCGAGGGCGGCGCGCCAGACCTGCTTCGCGTCCATTCGTCGATGACGACTCACTGAAGTGGTATTCGATAGACGTGCAATCGACCGACCGCCGGGAGTCGGCGCCGCGAGGAACTGGAACCAAGGACCCTGGAGTGCCCTCACCGGCCATCTCCACCCCGACCACCGGGTCCGCGGATGGGGCGGAAGGGGCGACGGGTGTCGAAAGATAGCACCGCCCCGGCGCCCCCGCAAGGCGATTCCGAAATACTCCCATGGAGTATCGCCGCACAACGTGCTTCCGGGTGTCGCCAAGCCGTCGTCAGCGAGCCCGCGCGGGCCGCTGCTCCGCGTAAGCGAGGCCCGGCGACTATCGCCGACTCGCGGCATCGTGGCCAGCCGCGGTGTTTGACACTCGTTCCGACGACGGCATATCATCCCCCGGACGTAGAACGCGCCATGCGCCACTGGGTGCTCGGCGCGTTTATGTGCCTCCAGGGGTCAACAGACCGACCAAGCCCCGAGGCCTGATGGAGAGGATCCCGCGCACTCCCGATGAAGCAGACCTTCCAGCCCAAGAAGCGACATCGCGCCAAGGAACACGGCTTCCGCGCCCGGATGAGGTCCTCGGGCGGACGCCGCGTTTTGGCAGCACGCCGGGCTCGCGGCCGGAAGCGACTGTCGGCCTGAGGGACGAGCGCGTCCCGTCCGGGTCGCGCGTCGTGATGCTCTCCAGACCGCAGGATTTCACCGCCCTCCAGGAGCGAGGGACCATGCGGTCCCACCCGCTCCTCGCGGCCCGGATCCTGCGGACAGACCTCGAGACAACGCGGTTCGGTATGGCGACCAGCCGGGCGATCGGTTCAGCCGTCGTTCGGAACCGAGTCCGAAGACGGATTCGCGAGGCACTGAGGACATTGGAGCCGTCCATCCAGCCGGGATGGGACGTTCTCCTCATCGCTCGACCGGCGCTGGTCGGGGTCGATTACGACACACTGGTCAAGGCGCTCCGCAGGCAACTTTCCCGCGGCGGCGTCCTGGAAGGGGGCAACGCTTGAAGCGCATCGGCATCGGGTTCATCCACCTGTACCGATTCGCGTTCGCCTGGCTCCCGTCATCGTGCCGCTATGAGCCGTCTTGCTCGCGCTACACCGAGCAGGCGATCGAACGATACGGCCTCCTCCGGGGCGGGTGGATGGGGGCGCGCCGCATCGCGAGCTGCCATCCCGGCAATCCCGGGGGCTACGACCCTGTTCGCTGAGCGAAGGATTCTGACTTTGACGTCCCGCACCTGGCCTCGCCGCTTCGCCCCCGTGCTCGTCATCGCCCTGCTGGCGCTGGTGGTCGCAGCCTGCATCCCCGGTGCCGAGTCGAGCCTCGCCCCCGGTGTCACGGCCCCTCCGACACCGACGCCGCCGGCGGGCATCGCCCTTGTTCCGGCGCCGCTCCAGGCAGACCCATTCAGTGTTCTGGCCTGGCTCTTCACGCCGATCTTCCAGCTCTTCTTCATCACCCTCGTCCTGCTGGACAAGGCGACCGGAAACATCGCGATCGCGATCCTGCTGCTGACACTCCTCATCAAGGTCGCGCTGATCCCGATCTTCCGGAAGCAGATCGTGTCGACGCGGCGGATGCAGCTGATCAGCCCCGAGGTCAAGGAGATCCAACGCCGCTTCAAGGGCGATCGGGCCAAGGTGCAACAGGCCACCGCGGCGCTGTACAAGGAGCGCGGCGTGTCCGCGGCCGGATGCCTTCCTATCGTCCTGCAGATGCTCCTGCTGATCCCCCTCTATTCGGTGTTCAGCCAGGGACTCCAGAACTACAACCCGCAAGCCATGCTCGACGTGTTCGGGTTCCGGATCCTGGATCTCGGCTGCGCCGCGGCGCCGATCTTCGGCCCCGAGGGTCACGTCCTGAACCCGTGCCTCAACCCGACCGCCTTCGGGCTGGACTGGGGCGTTCCGGAGGTCATCATCGGAAAGGCCGGCGCGATCTTCTCGGGCCTGAGCGTCCTGGCCGTGATCTCATCGCTCGTGCAGCTCGTGGCGTCGCGGATGATGATGCCGCCGCCGAGCATCACGGGCACGGACGATCCAAATGTCCGCATGCAGCGCCAGATGGCGATCTTCCTGCCCTTCATTTCGTTGATCTACGGCAGCATCCTGCCGGCCGGCCTGTTCCTCTACTGGATCGGCTCGACCCTCTTCTCGGTTGGCCAGCAGTACCTCATCATCGGCTGGGGCGGGATGTTCCCGCTCTTCGGCCGGACCCCCGGCTTTGCCGTCGGGCATCAACCGCGCTTCCCGGTCGCCGAAGCCACGGCGCCGACCTCCTCCTCGCGCCCGGCGGGAGCGCCCGCGCGATCCAACACCGAACGGTCGCCGCTCGACCGGTCCGCGTCCGCGGCGGCAACCGTCCGCCAGCGCGGCCGACAGGGACGACGAGGGAGACGACGATGAACCTGAGCATCTGCGCATCATGAGCGCCTACCGTGAGTTCACCGGCAAGTCCGTTGAAGAGGCCCTCCGCCTCGCACGCGAGGCCTTCGGGGCCGGCCTCGAAGACCTCGATTTTGAGATCCTCACGCCGGGCAGTCGAGGCGTTCTGGGGATGGGCGCCGAGCCGGCTCGGATCCTTGCGGCACCTCGATCCGAGCTGGGCGGCGCGGCACCAAAGCGCGACGCCGCATCTGCCCGACCGCTCCCGGTCCAGCCGGCTCGCGAGGATCGTCCTGAGCGGCCTGCGTTCGGCCGCGACGGCGACCGCGGACCACGGCGTGACGACCGCGGCGACCGCGGGCCGCGTCCAGACGATCGAGTTGCGGCCCGCCAGCCCGACGATCATTCCGACCACCAGCACTCTGACGATGTTGAGCGAACACCGTTCAGTGACCCAGGACCTCGTCCGGAGGCCCGCCCGGACCAGCCGCGCCGGGACGACGCCGACCGCCCACGCCAGGACGGGCCGCGCCGGGATGACCGCCCACGTCGTGACGGCCCGCGCCGGGATGACCGCCCGCGCCGGGACGATCGACCGCGCCGCGAGGATCGACCGGCAAGGGAGCCGAGTCCTGCCGGCGACCTGACGGATCGGGAGGCCGCAGAGGTCAACGCCCTGCGCGGCTCGGTCGCCGTCGAGCGCGCCGAACTCGAGGCCGCCGAGGCCTCGCCTGAAGCGCTGGCAGCCGGCAAGGTGATCCTCGAGAAGCTGCTCGGCCTCATGGGCTTCGCCGTGACCGTCACGGTTGAGTCAGCGGAGACCAGCCGGCTCAACGTGACCGGCGAAGGTGACGAGCGCGAGGCGCTCGGTGCGCTCATCGGCCGCAAGGGCGAGCGCCTGAGCGCGCTCCAGCACATCGTGAACCTCATGCTGTCACGGGAATTGGGGGCCTGGACCCGGATCCTCGTGGACGTTGAGGATTACCGCGGCCGGCGCGAACGCCAGCTCCGCGAGATCGCCGAGCGAGCGGCGCAGCGCGTCGTCGAGACCGGCAAGATGCTCCAGCTCGAGGCCATGCCCGCGCTGGAGCGACGCTGGGTGCACCTCGCCCTGCGCAATCATCCGGACGTCGCAACGCAGTCGATCGGCGAGGAGCCGAACCGACGGATCATCGTCCTCCCGCGCCCGGGCTGACGCCGGAGCACACGCGCCGGACTCGCGATCAGACGGTAGGGGCTACGATCCCGCTGCCGTCACGGGCTGACGGTCGCGCGCGTCCACCTCTCGCTCCGGCGAACACCGGGGTTCAGGGTCCGCGTCAGGCGCTTCTCGGGGATGATTAGACGCAATGAATGAACAGCCGCAAACGGACCGGACCGACGAGGTCCCGGAGGCCGCGGCCTCCGACGGCCCGACGCCGGACGCGGTCGAGACAGCATCGCCCCCCGAGGAGACCCTCCCTCGAGCCCGGCGGACCGCCGCTCGTTTCGTGATCGCGTTCACCTTTGGACTGCTTGCCGTACTGACGATCTCGGCAGGCGCGCTGGCGGCGTATGAATCCTCGAACGAGGGAAGGATCATGCCCGGCGTTCACGTCGGCGGCGTGGACCTCTCAGGCCTGGGTCCGGGCGCCGCCGCCGCGCGGCTCCGGGAAGCGTACGGCTCATTCGAGGTCGGCGAGCTGGTGATTGCCGGCGCGGGCCTGGAGCACAGGGTCACCTACTCCGACCTCGGTCGAAGGGTGGACGTCGATGCCATCGTGGATCTTGCCATGGCGATTGGTCGCGACGGCCCCGTGGTCGAACGCATCGCCTCGAACGTGCGCATGTTCGTGCGCGGGTTGGATATCGCCCCGATCGCGACATTCGAGACGGCCGCCCTCCAGCAGGAACTCCGCGCGTTCGCCGCTCAGGTCGACGAAACCCCGAGCGACGGCGCGGTCGTCGGCGGCGAGACGGGCTTCATCGTGCAGCCCGGCGCGGACGGCCGCCGCGCAGATATCGTTGCCGCGATCAGCAGCGCCCAGCTGCTGCTGATGGACCCGAAGGCGCCGGCGTCGGTGCGAGTCGAGCTCCCGACCTCGGTCGTTGAGCCCGACATCACCACGACTGAGGCGGAAGCAGCGCGCGACGCCGCCGAACGCATCGCCGTTGACGCCACCCTTCTCGATGGCGAAGCGACCTGGACGATTCCAGGAGCAGCCTTCCGTGGCTGGATCACGTTCGCTCCGACGACCGGGGGTGGCTACGGCCCGGTCCTCGCTCGCGAGGGACTCGAGGCCGCGCTCACGGCCGTCGCCGCCGACGTCGCCGTCGCGCCGGTGGACGCGACCTTCCTGTTCGACGACAGCAAGCAGGTGGTCGGGGCGACCAGCGCCGTGGACGGACGGGCCCTCGACGTCCAGGCGACGCTCGATGCCCTGTTCGGGGTCGTTCAGCAGCGGGTGAGCGGTCTGACCGTCTCGCGCGTCGCGATTCAGGTGACGAGCCTGGAGCCGGAGCTGACAACCGCCGAGGCGTCTGAGGCAGCTCCCTTGATGAAGCCGATTTCCGAGTGGACGACGTATTTCCCGGTCGGCATCAACAACGGCAACGGCGTCAACATCTGGATCCCGGCACGCGAGATCAACGGCCGTCTCGTGCAGCCCGGCGAATGGTTCGACTTCTGGGATGCAATTGGCCCGGTGACCCGCGATCGAGGGTACCGGGACGGGGGCGCCATCATCGACGGCCGGACCGAGCCACAGGGGGCGCTCGCCGGTGGCATCTGCTCCTGCTCGACGACCCTGTTCAATGCGGCCCTGCGCGCCGGCCTGGAGATGGGCGCTCGGCGCAATCACTACTACTACATCGACCGATATCCGTTGGGCCTCGATGCGACAGTTTTCCAGAGTGGATCCGGCTACGTCCAGACCATGTCGTTCCGGAATGACACGGATGCTCCCGTGCTCATTCAGGGGACCGGTTGGTCCGTCGGCAGCAAGGGGTACGTCAAGTTCGTCCTGTGGTCAGTACCGACCGGGCGAGACGTGAAGTTCTCGACGCCAATCGTCAAGAATGTCCTGAAAGCGACGGATACCACGGTCTACACCACCGATCTGGCGCCCGGCGTCAAGGATCGCGTCGAGTATCCCGTCGACGGCAAGGATGTCTGGGTCACGCGGACCGTCCGGGACGCCGCCGGGACCATCCTCCACGAAGAGACCTACTACTCGCACTACGCCCGGATCACCGGCATCCTGAATATCGGCGCCCCGGCGACACCTGCCCCCACACCTACTCCCACGCCCGCCCCGACACCGCCCCCCGCGACAGCCAGCCCGACCTGATCCTCAGGCCGTCGCTCCGGTGCTCCGCTCGATCTGGCAGGTCGGGCACAGACCGAAGAGCTCAAGACGGTGGGCATCAATTTGGTAGCCACTTTCGGCTGCGATCCTGTTCACCACGCCGGCCAGGCCCGCGTCGTCCACATCGGTCGCCCGGCCGCATCGAGCACAGACCACGTGGTGATGGTGCGCTGCAGGCTCGCAGGTGATGTAGGCGTGGTCACCGCTGGGCAGGTCGATCCGTTCGACGGCGCCGACTGCCACGAGGGCGTCGATCGTCCGGAAGATCGTGGCCCGCCCGATGCCCAGGCGTCGGGTGGCGGCGTCATCCACGAGGTCGGCGGCCGTGAAATGGCCCGCCCGGGCGGCAATCAGATCGGCCACGGCTCGTCGCGGCCCGGTCAGCCGATACCCGCCGCGATCGAGCGCGGCCAGCGGTGAGTCGGGGGATTCTGCGAGGACGCCCATCGCCGACAGAATACCCGGGCCCGCGCGGCGGGCGGATCGGTGATGTGGTGGAGATGGGGGAGAGTCGAACTCCCCGTCCAAAGCCCTTCGACAGCAACCAACTACGAGCGTGTCCGATCGTTTTCGTCAACCATCCGGGCGGGGATCGGCACTCTCCCGGTTGGTCCAGTCACGTGTCTCTAGATCGAGCTTGATCCCGGGCTACGCGACGCTCGCCCAGGCTGCAGCCCCGCTGAATGACGCTTCCACGGCCCGCGAGACTGAGGCCGCTTCCACGCTCACCTTACCGCCTAAGCGGCGAGGGGGAGAGTCGACTGCTTGTTGGCAGTTACTTCTTTTGCCGTCTGTTTAACGAGGCCTGACGGCACCTCGGCTCGCGCTCACTGTCAACTGGACCCTGTCGAAACCACGCATCCCCACAGGTCGAACGCACGCCGGCGTCCGGCTGGCAGTCTAGCCGAGGATTCCCAATCGGCCAACAGGGCCCGTCGAGCCACGCCGATCGCACGCCGGGTCGGTCGTGCCCAGGTGTGCCCCGGCGCGCCCAGGTGTGCCCCGGCGCGCCCGAGCGCGCCCGAGCGTAGTCGGACTACCAGATGTCCCCGACGGTGTAGCCGTCCGGGAATGGGTCCGTCGGGTCCACGACGTAGGTGGCCATGCCGGTGATCCAGGCGGTGCCGGTGATCGTGGGGACGACCGCCCAGTGCGGCCCGACCGTCGTCTCCTCGACGAGGTGGCCGGTGAACACGGTGCCCAGGATGCCCTCGTGGCGAAACGCATCGCCGAGCTTGAGCTGGCCCTTGGCGTGCAGAACGGCCATCTTGGCCGACGTGCCGGTTCCACATGGGGAGCGATCAATCGCCCCGGTCCACGTCGAGGGCTTGTTGAAATCGAGTTTGCCGGTCGAGACGGTGACCACGTTCCGCCACGAATTCGCCGGATCGTGGGCGGGCCCCGAGAGCTGACCGATGGTGATCCCGGCGAAACCCGGCTGGTCCGGGTGGACCACCGGCAGTTGCTCGGCGGCGGCCGCCTTGATCAACTCGGTGATGCGGGTGATGTCGCGGCCCTCATCCGGGGTGAGACGGAGCCCGAACGGTGCCGCGTCTGCAATGACGTAGAACATCCCGCCATAGGCGACGTCCACGGTCACGGTGCCGATGGTGGGGACTTCCACCGGCACATCCAGGTGGGTCGCGAACGCGGGCACGTTGCGGAAGGTGACACTTGTGACCTTTCCGTCGCGGCACTCGCAGCGCAGCCGGATCAACCCGGCGGGCGACTCGAGAACCAGGTCCGTGACCGGCTCGACCATCGCGACCATGCCCGTCTCGAGAAGGACCGTGGCAGTGCAGATCGTGTTCGTCCCGGACATGCCCGGGTATTCGATGTGCTCCATGATCACGTAGCCCGCCGCCGCCTCCGGGTTCGTTGACGGGAGGATCAGGTTGCAGTTGGCCGCGGGATAGCCGCGTGGTTCACGGAGCATCAACCGGCGCAGATCGTCGCCGTTCGCCTGGAGCCAGGTCATCTTCTCGAACATCGTGGTCCCCGGCACGTCGAGGACGCCACCGACGATGACGCGCCCCGGCTCGCCCGCTGCGTGGGCATCCACCGCCTGGATCATGCGTGCCAGTCGCATCGGTTCTCCTATCGCCCGCGTCGAGTCTCGGCCACGTCGCGCTCCATCTGGCGGCGGGCATCCCGTTCCGCGATGTCGCGGCGCTTGTCATGGAGCTGCTTGCCTCTCCCGAGGCCGAGTTCGAGCTTGGCCTTGCCGCGACCCGTGATGTACAGGCGGAGCGGGACCAGGGTCAGGCCCTTCGCCTTGGTCTTGCCGAGCAGCTGATCGATCTCGGCTCGATGCAGGAGGAGTTTGCGCTCCCGCTTGGCTTCGTGGTTGTACCGACTCGCGCTCTCC
>JAQBHC010000215.1:0-6025 GCA_032128175.1 Chloroflexota bacterium
GTGGCCCGGGCTACGCCTTCGTCATTCCGTATCTGCCGTTCTTCGAGAACAGCAGCAGCGGCCTTCACTTCGCGCTGTGAGCCGAATCGCAGGGGTTTCGAGTCAGCAATGAGCAATTACCACGTCGAGGCCGCCGACGAGCCGCAGGCCCTCACGAGCCAGGCGCTCAGGTCGATGCGCGGGCATCCCGTCCAGGGCATGTCGCGTCGGCGACTGCTCCGCCTGTCGCTGGGTGGCGGGATGGCGCTCTGGTTGACCGAGGTGCTCGGCGGATCGCTCCATTTCCTGTGGCCAAACCTGAGCGGCGGATTCGGTGGCCTGGTCGCGATCGGGAAGCTCGAGGACGTGAAGCTCAAGAATTCCACGCTGCCGATCGCCGACGGGTTCCCGAGCTATTTCCCGGACGCGCGGGCGTTCATCATCCTGATCGATCCGGCTCGTCAGACGTTCCTCCCCGGCGAGGACAAGTCGGGCGACGGAACCGCGCTCAACGTCCGGGCTCTGTACCAGCGCTGCCCGCATCTTGGCTGCAAGCCAAATCCCTGCCTCAAGAACTTCTGGCTGGAATGTCCCTGTCATGGCTCCCGCTACGACCGACTCGGCGTCAAGGTGGCGGGGACCAAGTACGGACCGGCGCCGCGCGGCATGGACCGATTCTCGGCCTCGGTCTCGGCGGACGGAACGCTGACCCTCGACACCTCGAAGATCACCCTCGGGCCGTTGCCGGTGGCGCTCGGTCAGCCCGGCGTCATTCCGCCGAAGAGCCCGACGGGCTGTATCTGAGCGTGGAAGTGACCCACCACCGAGGTTCTCGATGACCGACCAGCCAGGGCAAGAGCCCGAGCAGAGGCTGCCGGCCCGCCGGGAGCCGAGCGAACCCGCCCCGGTCGAGCGTTTTTCCGCGCCCCCGTCGGCGCACGCCCGCGACCTGTCACCTGAGCGAGCTGCCTCGATCGTTCGGCAGACGGCCAGCGCTCGGTGGGTCGCCTTCCTGGCGGTCCTGGTCGTCGCGCTGTTCACCATTGCCTACTACTTCTACGAGGTGGGGCTGCCCCTCGACCTGTCGAAGCCGCGCCTCGTGGCAGAGGCCGAAGCGCAACAGGTCACGGCCGTCACGCGCGGCTACAACCTCTATCAGGCCAACTGCGCGCGTTGCCATGGCCCGACGGGGAAGGGTCCGGCCGAGGGGAACTACATCGCGCCGCCGCTCAGCGACCCGATGAAGTTGTTCGACCACCTCAATGCCGTGTACCTCCGTGATGTGCTCACCGTCGGCGGTCGTTTTGTGTGCGGCAGCCCAACCAGCGTGATGCCGGTGTGGGCCGACACGAACGGCGGCCCGATGAATTACCGCGAGATCGAGGAGCTCATCGCCTTCATCCGGTCGGATGCCACCCAGGAGTACATCATCCGCAGCCCAGAGCTGAACGAGCCGGTCATCGGCACGGACGGCAAGGTCAAGACCTTCAAGGGCTGGGTGGACCCGGCGTTCAAGCCGGATCCCGCCTCAACTCCGGTCCCGGCGTGCTGGAGCGGGACGCCCGGCGGCCCGGCGCAGACACCGCTTCCTTCGGGGTCGGTCACGTTCGACGTCATCGGCGAGCAGTTCGCCTTCGATGTACAAGCCCTTGAGGTTCCAGCGAACACGCCCTTCCAGATCAACTTCGACAACAAGGACGCCGGAACGCCCCACGACGTCGACGTTCGCCTGGCTGACGGTTCCGTCGTCGTGGACACTCCCACGATCACCGGGCTGGCCGACACGACCTATGTGTACGACGGCCTTGCCCCCGGCACGTACACCTTCATCTGCTCAGTCCACCCGATCCCGGCCATGACCGGGACGTTGACCGTCAAGTAGGCAGGGACGATGTCGCAGACCGTCAAGGCGAGCCACCCCGCGAAGCGCCGGCGCGCCCTGATGGGCCTCCTGGATGCAGACGGTTGGAGCTGGGCGTCGGTCAAGGCGTTCTTCTGGTTCATCCTGATCATCCTGCTGCTTGCCTACATCCCGGACCGCGCCTACTACTTCACGGTGAACCGGACCATCGACCTGGGTCTCCTGGCCTGGTCGCCGGTGAACTTCTGTCCGCCCGAGAACCAGACGCTGCCCTGCCCCGCGCCGGGTGGCGCCGTGATCCCCTGGGAGCCGTCGCCGGAAGCGCTGGCGCTGCCGTCCGCGAGGACCTCGGGATCCGTCGCCCAGGTCGGGACCAAGTTGCTGTACATCGGCGGTTCTGACGGGTCCGCGGCCACGACCACCACCTATATCGCCGAGGCGGCGGGCGGCACCTTCAGTGCCTGGACCGAAGGCCCACCGCTCCCCGAGGCTCGTTCAGACACCGCGGCAGCGGTGATTGGCAGCACCGTCTACCTGATCGGCGGAGCCGGCGCAGACGGTGTGCCGGTCGCGACCATCTGGACGCTGACGTACGACCAGGAGGCCAAGACATTCGGTTCGTGGACCCCGAGCGACGGCCTCGCGCTGCCGTCCGCTCGTGCGGCGTTGGCCGCGATCCCGGTGTCCGACGGTCTGCTCGTCGCCGGCGGCCTGGCGCCCGACGGCAAGCCGCAGGGCACCGTCTGGAAGTCCACCATCGACGCCAAGGGCGTCCTCGGCCCGTTTTCTGAGCAGGCCGCCATGCTGGACCCGGTTGCACACGCCTCGATGGCGCAGGTCGGTGACTATGTCTGGGTGTGGGGCGGCACGAATGCCAACGGACCGTCGGGTGGCGTTCAGCGCGGCGACATTGGAATCCCGAAGACCGTGGAGACCCCGGCCCCGGATGCGGTCGCCGTGCCGCTTCAGTTGCTGCAATGGGCCGTGTCTGATGCCGCCAACATGCCCCCTCGATCCGCCGCCGCTGGGTTCACCGCCAACGGAGCGCTGTACGTGGTTGGCGGGAACGATGGGTCCGGTCCGCGGAGCGAGCTCTATTGGACCGTCCCCGATGCGAAGGGCGGCATCGACGAGTGGAAGCACCTCGACCAGACGGATATCCCAGCCGCCGGGCTCGAGGGCGCCGACGCCGTTGTGACCGGCGTCAACGTATTCGTCATTGGCGGCGCGTCCAGCGACGGTGTGCAGGCCGGCTCGATTCGGGCCAACCTCGCACCCCAGGAGCCGTTCTTCCAGGCCGGACTCGTCGGCGTGGTCGTTCCGGCAATGCGCATCGAGGGCGAGATCGGGCAGCAGCTCGGCTACTTGAGCGCGGCCGGCGTGGGTACGGTCAACGCCGTCATCCTGATCCTCATCGGCTGGGCGTATGCGCACCCGGCAACGGTTCGAGCCTTCATCGACCGGCGACGCGGCCGCCGCAGCTGACCGCTCCGTCGGCCCGCTAGCTTCCCAGTTCCCCTTCGCCGGGCCCCAGCGGACCCCGCTGTTCGGGGAAACCAGCCCGCACCCAGGCCACCGTGCCGCCCGCAACGTTGGCCACGTCGGTCCAGCCGTTGGCCAGCAGGAATGCAGTCGCCTGCCCTGAGCGATTGCCGCTCTCGCAGATCATCAGGAGCGGGCGATCCGTCGGCAGCTCCCTGTAGCGGAGCAGGAACGTCGACAGCGGCATGGCCACGATGCCCTCGGCCCGAACGGCCTCGATCTCCCTGGGCTCTCGGACGTCGATAAGCAGCGGCCCCGTGGACCCGTCAGCCTGCTCGAGGCGCTGCTGGGCCTCGCTGACGCTGACGGTCGGGATGTTGTTGGGGTTGAACACGGGATGCCTCGCGTCTCAGATGAGATTCTTCAGTCAGCTGAGCTCGGCGAGTCGGCTCCGGCCGCCAAATCCATCCCCGAGTTCATGCCACCACTCGATGTCGCTCTCGCCCAGGCGCCAGCACAGCCAGACCTGCCGCCCATTGACCAGGGCCGGAAAGTCGATGAGCCCGGTCTCGATCTCGCGAAGGGTCACGTCATGTTCGACGAGGCGGGACACGCCGGCCTGCATCTGGTCGATCAAGCCCTGCATCTGGAGCCGCAGGCGGCGGCGCTCGTCGGCAGGAAATCCGGGCTCATCAAGGCGCGCGGACTGGCCGTCCGCATCCGGGCTGGTCTGGAGTACGGCATCGCGAAGGCGAATCAGCTCGGCTCGCTGGTCGCGGAGGTCCATCAGGATCCGTTCAACATCCGGCAGGACCGCGTTGGCGTCGTCGATCGAATAGAAGCGCGTCATCCCCCTGATTTTATGCCCGTATGCTGCTGCAATGCGAATTGCGACTCGGATGGACGTCTTCGGCGTGCCGGGCGTGCTCGTCGTCGCCCGGTCCTGACCCGTGCCGGTCAGACCGAGGGTCTTCGTCGCCAGGCGCATCCCGGAGAACGGGCTTGCCGCCGTCCTTGCGGTCTGTGACGCGGCGGTCTGGCCCGGCGAGGAGCCGCCGCCTCGTCAGGAGCTCCATCGAGCGATCGCCGGCTGCGACGGTGTTCTGACCATGCTGACCGACCGCGTCGACGACGCATTCCTCGACGCGGCCGGTGGCCAGCTCCGTGTCGTCAGTAACATGGCGGTCGGTTTCGACAACATCGACGTCCCCGCCTGCACTCGACGCGGTGTCGCCGTCGGCAACACGCCCGGGGTCCTGACCGAGACGACGGCCGACTTGACCTGGGCGCTCATCCTGGCCGTCGCCCGGCGCCTGCCCGAGGGTGAGCGCTTCGTCCGGTCGGGCGGTTGGCGGGCGTGGAGCCCGATTCACCAGCTCGGGCTGGATATCCACGGGTCGACCCTCGGAATTGTCGGGTTTGGGCGGATCGGCCAGGCTGTCGCCCGACGCGCGCTCGGGTTCGGCATGTCCGTCCTGTACGCGTCCCGAAATCGGGTGGACCCGGCGGATGAAGCGTCGCTCAACGCCAGTTGGGTCCCGTTCCGGGAGCTCCTTGAGCGCGCCGATGTAGTCAGCCTGCACGTCGACTTCAATCCGTCCACGCGACGGCTCATCGACGCCGGGGCGATTCGGCGGATGAAGTCCAGCGCGATCCTCGTCAACACGACTCGGGGCCCGGTCGTCGACCCGACCGCACTATTCGAGGCGCTGCGTGACGGGGTGATCCGCGCCGCGGCGCTCGACGTCACGGATCCCGAGCCGATCCCCATGGACGACCCGCTGCTCTCGCTCGAGAACTGCCTGATCGTCCCGCACATCGGATCGGCCACCGAGGCGACCCGCGGCGAGATGGCCGCCATGGCAGCTGCCAACCTGCTCGCCGGCGTCCGGGGCGAACGCCTGCCGACACCAGCCAACCCCGAGGTGTACGAGGGTCGCTGATCAACGGCGCCGGCGATCCCGTGGGCGGCATCGGCTACGCTTCGGGCTGGGCCCGTAGCTCAGTGGCAGAGCAGGGGACTTTTAATCCTCGTGTCGTGGGTTCGAATCCCACCGGGCCCTCCATCGCGATTCGCGTCCAGTGTGCGAGGGCCCTCTGCATGAGCCGCTCTGACCCGCTTGCCCTCGAGATCGAGCGCCTGTGGCGGTTGCTGGGCGAGGTCGTCGAGGAACAGGCCGGGGTCAATCTCCGCTGGCTCGTGACGAGGACGCGTCGTCGAGCGGTCAGGGCGCGGGCGGGGGATCCGGCGGCACGACGCTCGCTGGAACGCGAGCTCGATGGGCTCGACGACGCCCGCGCCGAGGTCGTGATCCGAGCATTCCTGCTCCACTTCCGGCTCGCCAACCTGGCCGAGCAGCGGCATCGCGTCCGGGTCCTGCAGCAGCGGGGCCGGCGGTCACAGCCTGGCGGCACCGACGATACGTTGGCAGGTGTCATCGAATCGCTGCGGAGCGCAGGTCGATTCCCGGACGATCCCGGTGCCGCCCGCGCGGCGGTCCGCGACCTGCGCATCCACCCCGTCCTCACGGCCCACCCCACCGAGGCCCGCCGCCGAACCGCCCTGATGGCCCTCGGGCGAGTCGCCCGCATCCTCGAGGCGCGTGACGACCCCCGGCTTCCAGCCGTGGCGGCCAGGACACTCGACGATCGGCTGCGCGAGGAGCTGGCGATCCTGTGGCGGACCGCGGAGATCCGCGCCGA
>JAQBHC010000216.1:0-13421 GCA_032128175.1 Chloroflexota bacterium
TGGCCAGTGAAAGATCCACGGGTGAGGACGTTGAATTTGGTAACGCCCAGCTGGAAGTAGCCAACCTGGCGGATTTTGATTTTTCTACCGTGGATTACGCCCTGTTTTCGGCCGGCGGTTCAGTCAGCAAGGAATTCGCACCGCGCGCAGCCGCTGCAGGCGCCATCGTCATCGACAATACTTCGGCGTTTCGTTACGACGATGACATTCCGTTGGTGGTGCCGGAAGTCAATCCACACATGCTGGATTCCATCAGCGGCGGTTGCATCATCGCCAATCCGAACTGCTCGACCATGCAGCTCGCACCGATCCTGATGGCACTGCGTGACGCAGCGGGCCTCGAGCGCGTGGTCGTTGACACCTATCAGTCGGTGTCCGGCACGGGCGGCCGCGCGCTGGTCGAGCTCGAGGACCAGATCCGCGCACACGTCAGTGGCGAATCCGCCAGCGCCACCGTCTACCCACATCCGATCGCATTCAACGCGCTACCGGAGATCGACGTCTTCCGGCCCGACGGATATACCAAGGAAGAATGGAAGATCGCTGTCGAGAGCCGCAAGATCCTGCATCTCCCAGACCTCCGAATCTCGTCGACGGCGGTACGCATCCCGGTCTTCGTGAGCCATTCGGAAGCGGTCCACGTCGAGATGCGCCGATCCCTAGATCCAGACCAGGCCCGCGCCCTGTTTGCGGGGTTGCCCGGAGTCGTGGTCCTAGACGATCCGGCACGTCACCAGTACCCGCTCGCCACCACGGCGGCAGGCCGGGACGAGATCTTCGTGGGTCGCATCCGCCAGGATGAGTCCATCCCTGATGGCCGCGGACTCGCCCTCTGGATCGTCTCGGACAACCTTCGCAAGGGTGCGGCCACGAACGCCGTCGAGCTTGCGGAGATCCTCTATGAGCGCGGCTGGACGTCGGCGGCTTCTCGGCGTGGCCAGCCGAGTCGACGCGGCCAGGCGAGCGGGACCGGATCTTGACCCCGGCCGAGCGTCGCGCATCCCTCGCGGTGGTCTCCGCGGAAGTCTCGGTCTGCACGCTCTGCCGGCTCCACACTGGACGGACCCGGGCCGTTCCGGGAGAAGGTCACCCGGACACAGAGGTGGTCTTCGTCGGCGAGGCCCCGGGCATGCACGAGGATCGAGAGGGGCGCCCCTTTGTCGGACGTGCCGGAGATCTGCTGGTCAGGTTTCTCGCCGGAATTGGCTGGCAGCGCGAGGAAGTCTTCATTACCAACGTCGTCAAATGCCGACCACCCGACAATCGCGATCCGGAGCCGGATGAGATTGCTGCCTGCCGCCCGTACCTTGAGCGCCAGTTGGCCACGCTCGATCCCGCACTGATCGTGACGCTCGGTCGCCACTCGATGAGCCGATTCATCCCTGGGGCCAAGATCAGCCAGGCGCACGGCACGCTGCATCCTGTGGACCCTGAGAGCGGGGCGAGCGCGGCGATGGTCTATGCAATGTACCACCCGGCCGCCGCGCTCCGGTCATCCGAAGTCGAGCGCCAGAGTTACGACGACGCCGCCGGCATTCCGGCGGCATTGCTTGAGGCGAGGCGGCGCCGGGATGCCAAGGGGCATCCTCAGCCGCTGGCCGCGCCTGCCGTCCTGACCGCGATTGCCCCTATCCCATCCACCACCCTTGACCCGGCGCCTGACGCGCCGACACTTTTCTGAACGGACCAATCACCATGCCCAAGCGCACCAAGCCCGACTCCGAAGGCACGCCACTCCGAATCATCCCGCTCGGCGGGGTGGGGGAGATCGGCAAGAACATGTACGTATTCGAATACGGCGACGAGATCGTCGTCATCGACTGCGGCCTCATGTTTCCCGACGAGGAGATGTACGGGATTGACCTGGTCATCCCCGACATCACCTATCTCAAGGAACGCCGCGCCAACGTCAAGGCGTTCATCATCACTCACGCCCACGAGGACCACGTTGGGGCGCTGCCGTACGTGCTGCCGGAGTTCCCGGGCGTCCCCGTCTATGCGTCCAAGCTTGCCCGCGGCCTGCTCGGCAACAAGGTCAAGGAGCACAAGCTCCACAACAATCCCCTGATCTCGCTTGAACCCGGCGACGAGCTCCAGATCGGGCCGTTCATCGTCGTCCCATTCCGAGTCGGCCACTCGATCCCTGACGCGATGGGTATTGCCCTTCGGACGCCGGTCGGAACCGTCGTCCACACCGGCGACTTCAAGTTCGATCACACGCCGGTGGACGGCAGGCTGTCCGACTTCCACATCCTCGCCAAGCTCGGCGAGGAGGGCGTCATCTGCCTGTTGTCCGATTCGACTCGCGCAGAGAACCCCGGGTATACCCCGTCCGAGCGGACGGTCGGCGAGGCGTTCCGCGAGATCATGGAACCGTTGGACGGCCGGGTCATCGTGGCCACCTTCGCGAGCAATATCGCCCGCGTCCAGCAGGTCCTCGACGCGGCCGCCACCTTCGACCGCAAGGTCAGCGTCATCGGGCGGTCCATGGAGCAGAACTTCCGGATCGCGACGGACCTCGGGTACCTGACCCACGAACCGGGCCGGATCGTGCCCAAGGACCGCCTCAACGAGGTACCGGACGACAAGCTCGTCATCTGCACGACCGGTGCGCAGGGCGAACCGATGGCCGGCCTCGCCCGGATGGCGAACCGTGACCACCGCTTCGTCGAGATTCGGGCGGGTGACACGGTCATCGTCAGCGCCAGCCCGATCCCCGGTAACGAGGAATACGTCAGCCGGACGATCGACAACTTGTTCAAGGCCGGTGCCAACGTCTACTACCACACGATCAAGCGTGCCCACGTCTCGGGCCATGCCAGTCAGGAAGAGCTGAAGCTCATGCTTGGGCTGACAAAGCCGAAGCATTTCATCCCGATCCACGGCGAGTTCCGGATGCAGGTCCAGCACGGCCGCCTCGCGATCGAGACCGGTGTGCTGCCGGATAACGTGTTCATCATCGAGAACGGTCAGCCGATCGAATTCCTGGCCGATGGGACGGCCCGTCGGGCCGCACCGGTACCCGCCGGGTACGTGTACGTCGACGGTCTGTCCGTCGGCGAAGTCGGCGACGTCGTGCTCCGCGACCGTCGGGCGCTGGCCAACGACGGCATGTTCATGATCGTCGTCACCGTGGACAAGCAGCGCGGGACGGTGATCGGCCGGCCGGAGATCATCACCCGAGGGTTCGTCCATGGCGCCGAACATGATCGGGTCGTCGAGGCCGCCGTCGAGCGGGTGATCAAATCGATCGAGACACCCGGCGATCACATCAGTGAGGTCGCCCTGCTCAAGACCCAGATCAAGGACGGCGTCTCGCGCTATCTGTACGAACAGACCAAGCGCCGCCCGATGGTCTTCCCGGTGGTCGTAGAGATCTGATCGTGGCCACTCGTCGGCGGTCCGCACCGCGCCGCTCCCGTCGGCGGACCGGTCTCGTCCTGCCGCGGTTCAAGCTGCCCAACGTCGACCCGACGGTCGCCCGTTCGATCATCGGGATCATCCTGCTCCTGCTCGGGGCGGTGACCCTGATCGCCCTCGTCCTCCCCGGTCAGGGCCGCCTGACCGATTGGTGGATCGGGTCGGTAGGACCCTGGTTCGGCAGCCTCCGCTGGCTCCTGCCGTTCCTCCTTCTGGCCGCCGGCTGGTACCTCGAATGGGGCCCCGGGACTCGCCCTCAGTCCGGCTGGGGCATCACGATCGTGGGCATCGTGGTCTCGTATCTCGGGCTCCTCGGCGCAGTCCAGATCACCGGCCTGTGGAGTGGTGGCCGGCTCGGTCGATTCTTCGAAGACCTGCTGGTGGACCCGTTGACCGCACCAGGGGCCTTCATCCTCCTGGGCGCGATAGGCGCGATCGGACTCATGTTGGCATTCAACCTGCCGCTTCGTGACCTCGTGCGGCCCGGGACCACGCTGGCGCGCTGGCTCGGAACCACCGTGGCCGCCTCGGTCCGCCGCGACCCGGCGTCAGGCGTTGACGCCGCTCCGGCAGCACCAAATGGCACTCCGGGCTCGGAGCGGCCTTCGCCAAGGGCCCCGGGGCGGACGGCTCGAACGGCCATCGCGGCAGCCGGGTCTGCCGGACAGACCGGCATGTGGGGCACCGATGACCCGGATCGGATCCCGGCCGGCGTTCCATCGCAGGCCCAGACCTCGAACACGTTCGCTCCTCCGCGGAACGGCAATAGCGCCAGTCCGGCAGTTGACGCCAGTCCGGTTCGCACCTCCCGTGATCCCGACGACATCACCGATGCCTCGGATTCACCGCCGACGCTCGAACGACGCGAATACGTTCTGCCGCCCCTCGAGCTGCTGGACGCGACCATCGAGCCGATCATCGTCGGCGGCGAGGATGCGCACCATCGGCGCAACGAAGAGATCATCGTCAAGAAACTGGCAAGCTTCGACATCCCGGCCCAGATCATCGGCCGCAATGCCGGACCGGTCGTGACCCAGTACGAGGTCCAACCCGCCCCGCATATCAAGGTCAGCCGGATCGAAGGCCTGTCGGACGATCTCGCCATGGCCCTCGCGGCCCGGTCGCTCCGGATCGAGGCTCCGATCCCAGGCAAGAGCGCCGTCGGTATCGAGGTTCCGAACAAGGAGTTCAACGTCGTCACCCTCCGCGGGATCCTTGAATCGGTCGATTTCGCGAGCGCGGCCACCTCCCGCCTCACGTTCGCCCTCGGGCGGGATGTCGCCGGGCGCGCCCAGGCTGTCGATCTCGCCAAGATGCCGCATCTGCTCATCGCGGGCGCAACCGGCTCGGGCAAGAGCGTGATGGTCAACGCCGTCATCACGAGCCTGCTGTGCAATTCCACGCCGGACGATGTTCGGATGATCCTCATGGACCTCAAGCGGGTCGAACTGGCCTCGTACAACGGACTACCGCACCTGCTTGTCCCGGTCATCACGGAGCCCGAGCGCGCGAAGGCTGCCTTGAAGTGGGCGGTCAACGAGATGGAGGGCCGCTACCGGCGCTTTGCCGGGGCCACGGCCCGAAACATCCGGGGCTACAACGAGACGCGCGTGGACCCGGCCGATCGGATGCCGTTCATCGTCATCATCATCGACGAGCTTGCCGACCTCATGATGCGCGAGGGCAAGAACGTCGAGGACCCCATCGTCCGGCTCGCGCAGAAGGCGCGGGCGACCGGAATTCACATGGTCCTCGCCACCCAGCGTCCGTCTGTCAACGTCGTGACGGGACTCATCAAGGCCAATTTCCCGAGCCGGATCGCGTTCGCGATGGCGTCCCAGATCGACTCTCGGACCATCCTCGATTCGCCCGGTGCGGAAGACCTGATCGGGCGCGGCGACATGCTCTACCAGCCCTCGGATGCCCCGCGTCCGATACGCCACCAGGGCGTGTTCGTGTCCGACAGCGAGATTTCACGAGTCACCCAGCACTGGTTCGATCAGATCGACGATCCCCACTACGACATGGCCATCGTCCAGGGCGACGACGAGGGGACCGGAACGGCCGAACCGATCGCCGATCAGGACGCCGACCGGCTGCTCATGGACGCGGTCAACGTGATCCGCGAATACGATCGAGCTTCGGCATCACTGCTCCAGCGGCGGCTGAAGGTCGGCTACGCACGCGCCGCGCGGATGATCGACCAACTCCAGGAGCGCGGATACATCGGGGCGTTCGATGGGTCGAACGCCAGGGCCGTGCTTCGCCGGGACGAGCCGGGGCCAGGATCGCTCGACAACGGCGACGACGATTGAGGACGACGGAATGAGCGAGGAGGTTCCGCGGCGCCGGCCCGAAGGACGGTTGGGTTCGCGCCCGGGAGACCGCCCTCGCGTCGAAGTGGACACGAGGCCATCGCTTCCTGATCGTCTCGCCAGCGCCCGCGAGCGCAAGGGCGTCGATCTCATGCGCGCCGAGCGCGAAACGAAGATCCGCGTCCGCTACCTGGCCGCCCTGGAGCGGGGCGATTACCGGGAGCTCCCAGGGGCCGTCTACACGAAGGGCTTCCTGCGCAACTACGCCGTCTACCTCGGACTGGATCCCGAGGATGTCCTTCGCCAATGGCGGCGCGAACGAGGGGATCAGACACCGACCGAGGCCGTGGTCATCCCGCCCCGCACGATCGTCGACGCGCCGAGAGTACTGACGTTCTCGCCGTCCGTCATCGTCGCTGCCCTGATGACGTTTGGCGTCATCCTGTTCGGCATCTACCTCACGGTGCAGCTGCTCCGGTTCGCCAAGCCGCCGAGCCTCGCGATCACGAACCCGGCGACCGCGGTCATCGATCTTGAAGAGTCGGCGATCTCCTACCAGCTCGAAGGCACTTCATCGGCCGGCGCCACCGTCACGGTCTCCATTCCCGGGCAGTCGCAACCACGCCGCGTCACGGCGTTGTCGGACGGTACCTGGAGCGTCACCGTCGATCTGCGGCGCGGCACGAACCAGTTCGATGTCGATGCGATCGATCCGGAGACCGGCAAGCCGACCGAGACCCCGCTGCGGGTGATCATCAAGGTCCCGTTCCTCGTGATCCAGGCGCCGACGCTGACCGTCAGTCAACCGCAGGACGGGGCGACCTACGGGAACGGCGCCATACCCGTCGAGGGATCCACCTCGAATGCCCGCGATGTGCTCGTTGCCGCCGTGTACCTTGGGCCGCCCGATGGATCGATCCCGATTGCCACGCCCATTCCGACGCCCACCACAACACTGGCTCCCGACGCCAGCGCTGCGCCGCTCGATGACCACACCGTCGCTGTGCCGGTCGGCGACGACGGCTCGTTCACGACCCCGCTCGAGCTCACCGAGGGACGCTGGTCAATAACGGTCACGGCGACCTCTCCGGAGGGGAAGACGACATCGCTGACGCGCACCGTCACCGTCGCTTATACGGGCGTCAACCTGGTCGTTTCCATTTCTGGCGGCGCTGCCTGGCTCAAGGTGTGGGTGGATGGAACCCTCGATCCTTCAATTCCTGCGAGCGGCAAGGTGTTCTCAAGCGGTCGAGTACTGACCTTCACGGCGGAGACTTCGATCGAGGTCCGCAGCGGCTCGTCCGGCTTCACCCTCTTCACCTTGAATGCCGTACCCCTTGGCGCCCTCGGCCGTCCGGGTATTCCAGAGACCTGGCTGTTCGAGCCCCCTGCGGCACCCACCCTGACGCAGCGCCGCTAAGTCGCAGATGGCCGATGCGGAGCTGGTTGCGCTCGCGGCACAGTTGCAGGGCCTGTGCCTCGGTCGAGGCTTGACCGTCGCCCTGGCCGAGTCCTGCACCGGGGGGCTTGTCGCCGCCACCTTGACCGAGGTGCCGGGCTCGTCCGGCTACTTCCGGGGCGCCATCGTCTCGTACAGCGACCTTGCGAAGTCGTCCCTTCTCGACGTGCCGAGCGCGATGCTGGCGGCCCACGGAGCGGTCAGCGCCCAAACCGCCAGAGCGATGGCGATCGGCGCGCGCGAGCGATTCGGGGCATCGCTCGCCGCGTCCGTTACGGGCATCTCCGGGCCTGCGGGAGGCAGCGACGAGAAGCCGGTCGGCCTGACCTACATTGCGATCGCCGACGGCGTCTCGAGCGACGTCCACCGCAAGGTCTGGAGCGGTGATCGACGCGCGAATCGTAATGCCAGCGCACGCGCGGTCCTGGAATGGCTCATCGAGCGGGCTGAAGTCGCGCCGCCGGGCGGTCACCCGTGACCCGATCGGCGCAGGAGATCGGCGCGGGCCTCGGCCCGTCCCGCCCGGCCAGATCGATCCGATCTGAAGAGCGTATCCACGTCGTGGGCATCGGTGGCGCCGGAGCTTCCGCCGCGGCGTTGCTCGCCCGGGCAGCTGGGGCCTCGGTGAGCGGCTGTGATTCGGGCGGCCCTTCGCCCTACTCGGAGGCGGTCGTCGCCGCAGACATCTCGGTGTCCTGGACGCACGACCCGGCGCACGTCCGAGGATTGCCCGCGCCGACCCGGCTCGCCGTGACCAAGGCCCTAACAGCCATTGCACCCGACCATCCCGAACTGGTGGCAGCGTCGGCTGTCGGCATCCCTCTCGAGGCCTGGCAGCAGGTCGTGGCCGACGCGGCAGTCGGTCGCCGTCTCGTCGCCGTGGCTGGTACACACGGCAAGAGCACGACCAGTGGCTGGCTGGTCCACCTGTTGACGCACGCTGGACTCGATCCGTCGGCGTTCGTCGGGGCGCTTCTGCCGCCCAGCCTGACCGGCGCCGGCTCGGCCACCGCCCGGATCGGCAATGGGCCACACTTCGTGGTCGAGGCGGACGAGTACGCGGGCAATTTCGACGCCTTCGTGCCGGATGTCGCCGTCCTCACGAGCATCGAATGGGATCACCCGGATGTGTTCGCCGATCTCGCCGCGGTCAGCTCGGCGTTCGAGGGCTGGCTACGCCGCATGGCGCCCGGAGCAACGCTGGTCGCCAACATCGGCGATCCGGGCGTGGCCGCGTTGATCGGACGAATCGCCGGATCGCTGCCGCTTCGACTCGTTGCGTACGCGGTGACGGAGTCCTCCCCGGACCGAGGGGGCTTCCAGCGCGGGATCGCGGAGCAGTACGCCACTGCAAAGGGTGCGGCCACGGCTCTCCTGGGTCGCATCGTCGATGCGGGTCCGGATGGCACCACGGTGGAATGCTCCGGGCTTGATGATCTGGCGGGGCCGGTTCTCCTGAACCTGCCGACTGCTGGGCGACACAACGTAGCAAATGCCCTTGGCGTGGTCGGTGCCGGTGGCGCGCTCGGCCTCGGGTCGGCAGCGATCGCGGCCGGACTCTTCGCGTTCCCCGGGATCGGCCGGCGCCTCGAGCGCAAGGGCGAGGTCGCCGGCGTCCTGGTCTACGACGACTACGGGCATCATCCCAGCGCGATTCGGGAAACGATCGCCGCCGTTCGCCAGCGGGCACCAGGTCGCCGGGTCTGGGCGGTCTACGAGCCGCTCACCTTTCATCGCACGGCGGCCCTTCTCCTCGATTTCGCTGGTGCTCTCGCGCTCGCGGATGGCGTCGCCATAGCAGCGATCTGGCCAGGGCGTGACCCGGACACCACGATCACGTCCCCAGAGATGCTCGCAGCAGCGGTCGCGCGACTGCGGCCCGGACTCCCCGTGAAGGCACCGGGATCCGTGGACCAGACTGCCGACTGGCTGGCCGCGACCGTCAGCTCAGGAGACGTCGTGCTGGTGATGGGCGGCGGACGGAGTTACCGGATCGGGGAGCGGCTACTCGATCTCCTGGCCGATCGCGTTTCATGAGCGCGCTGAACGGGGCTGCCGTCGCAGACCTGCTCGACCGGTTCGCACAAGCGCGTGCCGGCTGGGACGGTGATGGCTGGGTCGACCTGTTCACTCCGGATGTCAAGTGGCACGCCGATCCGTTCGCGCGCCCGCTCGTCGGCCACAACGAACTGCGCGCGTATCTCCTCGCGGCCTCGGAACGCGAGGAACAGGTAGAGTTGACGTTCGAACGCCATTGGGTCGTCCCACCGACGATCCTGGCAGCGTGGCATCGGAGTCACGTGGACCGGCGCACGCGGGAGCGGGTCTTCATCGCCGGGTTTGCAACGTTCGACATCTCGGACGACGGACGGATCCGGTTCGCGCGGTTCTGGCCACTTCGCCGGCCGGGCGAGTCGGAGCAGGGAGGTAGCAGGTAACCATGGCGGGAGAAGTCTCCTTCGATGTGGTCAGTGAGTTCGACACGATGGAGCTGCGCAACGCGCTGGATCAGGTGCGTCGCGAAGTCGGACAGCGCTACGACTTCAAGGGCGCCACGGTGGAGATCGAGCAGACATCGACCGAGATCACGGTGCTCACCGACGACGAGTTTCGGGCGTCCGCGATCAAGGACCTCATTGAATCGAAGGCCATCCGTCGGAACCTGTCGTTGAAGATCTTCGACTGGGGGAAAGTCGATCCAGCCGGCGGTAACAAGGTTCGCCAGACCATCAAGCTCCGGCAAGGCCTGTCAGATGAATTGGCGAAGAAACTGGCCCGCATGATCCGCGAGGAATTTCCCAAGGTGAAATCGCAGATCCAGGGCGACGCCCTCCGGGTCTCGGGCAAGAACAAGGATGACCTCCAGCGGGTCATCGCGCGGTTTCGCGAGCTCGATGAGTCGGTTCCGCTCCAGTTTCAGAACTATCGCTGAGGGCCGGATGATGCCCGGAGCTCGCATCAGCCGCTTGCTCGTCGGCCTCGTGGCCGTCATGTTGATCATGAGCCTGCTCATCACCGCGCTCCCTTCACCGAGGATCTGAATGAACGAGATCACGGACACTCCGACCTCGCTGGACATGGTCCTTGACTCGACGGACGAAGTGAACGAATTCGTGACGGGCGAGGATGCCCTGCCGTCGGTCGTGGACGAGCCCGCCGCGACGGACCAGGTTGAAGCGCCGGCCATCGAAGAGGAGCCCGTCGCGCCAGCTATCGAAGAGGAGCCCGCCGCGCCAGCTATCGACGAGGAGCCCGCCGCGACGGAAGAAGTGCCGCTGGGTCCGGTCACGGTCGGGCGGATGATCGCAGACGCCCTGCGCCGGGCCGGCGTTCGATGGGCGTTCACAGTGCCCGGTGAGAGTTTCCTGGGCCTTGTCGATGGCCTCGAGGCCGCCGGCATCCATGTCGTTGCGACGCGCCACGAAGGCGCCGCGGCCTTCATGGCGGAAGCGCATGCCCAGCTCACCGGCCGACCGGCAGCCTGCCTCGCCACGCGGGCAGTCGGGGCGGCCAACCTTTCCATCGGAATTCACACGGCGCTGGCCGACTCGAGTCCCATGTTCGCGCTGGTCGGCCAGGTCGATCGTGCCGCCCGCGGTCGGGAGGGATTTCAGGAAGTCGATCTTGTCGATACCGTCGGCGGCCTCGCAAAGTGGGCCGCCGAGCCGCACGATGTCGCCGAGACGGTGGCTGCCGTGGCCATGGCGGTCACCCAGGCAACCACGGGCCGGCCGGGACCCGTCGTGCTGTCGCTGGCCGAGGACCTTCTGGACGAGGTAGTGCCGGCCGGACTGATCCCGGAGCCCGCTCGCTCGGCGCCGAAGCGGCCATCGGACGAGCAGATCGGGGCAGTCCTCCAGCTTCTGGCCAGTGCCGAGCGACCACTCATCCTGGCGGGCGGCGGCATTCTCCGGGCCCGGACGTCGAACGATCTTGTGCGCCTGGCCGAACTCCTGCGCGTCCCGGTGGTTGCCGGATGGCGCCGCGGCGACGTCATCTCCAACGAGCATCCGCTCTATCTGGGCATGACCGGCTACGGGTCCCCGAGCATCGTTCGGGCGCGGCTCGAGGCGGCGGACGCGCTCCTCGTCATCGGGTGCCGGCTGAGCGAGATCACCTCGTATGGGTGGGCTATACCGGCGGCGACGACACGCTGGGCCCACGTTGACAGCGTCCCGCAACGCCCGAACCCGGTTCTTCGATCCGCCGACATCGTGGTCGAGGCGGACGCAAAGATCTTCCTTCGTGCGGCTGTTGCACGTCTCGAGAGCCGGGGCGTGCTCGACGCGGTAGCCACGGACGCTCGAGTCGCTCGGAATGCCAGCGATCGTGCAGCCTGGGAGGCCGCCACGGTCATCGACGCGCATCCTTGGACGGGGCCGGGGATCCACCCCGGGAGAATCGTCACGGCACTTCGAGCGGGCCTTCCGGAGGACGCCATCCTCACGACCGATGCCGGCAGTTTTGGCAGCTGGGCCGCGCGAGGGTTCCGGTTCCTCCGACCGGGCACCTTTCTCGGGCCGACCTCAGGCGCAATGGGCTACGGACTACCGGCGGCGATCGCGGCTGGGCTCGTGCACCGCGACCGCGTCGTGGTTGCGCTGGTCGGCGACGGCGGGATCGGGATGACGGTCGCCGAGCTGGAAACTGCCGTGCGCACCAGCCTGCGCACGATCGTCCTCGTCTTTGACAACGAGCAGTACGGGATGATTCGAACCCACCAGGATCTCCGGCCAGAGGGATCCACTGCTGGCACCGATCTTGGCCCGGTTGACTGGGCCGCCGTGGCGCGTGGGTTCGGTGCCCGTGGCGTAAGGATCGACGCGGACGCCGCGTTTGGCCCCGCACTTCGACAGGCGCTGGCTGCAGATCGTCCAACCCTGCTGCACCTTGTCATGGACAAGGGCTGGACTGGCGTGGACGCACGGCCGTAACGGCGAACCGTCGGGCCGCGGCGCACATCACGATGCTCCGCGTCCGGTAGGCTCTGGCACGATGGCCACGCGATCCGCCAAACCTCCGGGCTCCAAGCCGCCACCGGACCCCCTCTCGCTCCATCGTTTGACGGCCGGACGCCACGCGACGGGCGACGGCCGGTTCGTTGCCGAGCAGGCATCCGGAGGCTGGATGGTCACCGACGCCGAGCGGATGAACGACTTCGGCTTGGCGCTGGTTCTGGGACCGTTCGCGACGCTCGACGCTGTGCGTTTGGCCGTCGACTCGGCGCGCTCCGGACCACCACCGGTGTCAACGCTCCCGGCACGGATTGCCGCGATCCCGAAGGCGGGTGACAAGTCGAAGCGCACGGCCCTGCGAGACCGGAAGACGCCACCAGTCCCAGCGCCTCCGCCGCCGGTCGTGCTGCGCGAATTCCGATCTCGAGACGGCGAGGCCCTGCGGGCGCTCTGGGACGCGGCGGGATTCCATTCGATCGGGGATGACGACGTGAGCCTTCGCCGATTCGCCCAGCGCAATCCGGGACTCCTCATCGTCGCAACCCAGGCCGAGTCAGTCGTTGGCTCCGGGATGGGCGGCTGGGATGGACGCCGCGGCTGGATTTACCACGTGGCCGTCGATCCCGGTCATCGTGGCGCCGGAATCGCGACCCGAATCGTCCGTCAGCTGGAGGCCGGCCTGCATGCCGTCGGCTGCCGCAAGGTCAACACGATCGTGGCCGGTGGCAACGCGACGGGCGAGGCCTTCTGGTCGAAGCTCGGCTACGCCATCCGTGACGCCGGCCAGTTCGGGCGGGAGTTGGACGGCTCTTCGACCGAAGGCGCCCACGGGCCCGAGGTCGACGGCTGATCCCGCGAAATCCTCAGGGTTTCGGTCGTCGTCGTCGTTTCGCCGGTTTGTTGGCCGCCTTGGCCTGCGCGTCCTGGATCTGCTTGAACACCTTGCCCATGCCCGGGTTCATGAGCGCCCGCTGCTCGGCGTCAAGATCGTGGTCGCGTCGTCGTATCCGCTCCGCCTCGCGAGGGTCGATCTCGTCGGGCATCGGTCAGCCAACCAGCCAGGCGACGAGGATGGCGACCAGGGGCGCGATGGCTCCGACTGGATGCATCGGCCCAGCATAGACTGGGCTAACCGACCAACGAAGCGACCCTGCCGCGAGAACCGCGAAGGCACCTCGCGGCGTGAAAGACGGAGGTACGGGATGTCCATTGCGGAAAGTGTCGCCAGCGCGAGCGCGTACCTGACTGCCCATCCGGACGAGGCTCGCTACC
>JAQBHC010000217.1:0-2800 GCA_032128175.1 Chloroflexota bacterium
GGTGCCGACCTTGATTGCAATCGAAGTGGTTCGCGCGAGCGCCCAGACCGCGTTCATGACCCCGGTCGATATCGGCGCCGTCGATGTGACGGCGCCCGACGCGTCGGCTACTCCTGACGGGAGATGTGCGACGACGATCGGAGTTGCGCAGGTTCCCCGGTACACGATGACCGGGAATGAGACCGATGGCGCGAGGCCGGTCAGGTTGAGGCCGAGCGCTCCGTTTCCGACCCAGTAGGCGGTCAATCCCGCGGTTCCAGCGGCGCCGCCGTTGACCAACTGAGCCTTCCAGGCGCGGGTGATAGTGGCGGCCGCTGCCGGCGAGGCGGTTGCGGCCAGCAACGAGGCGACCAGAATCGCGCTGGATGCCAGCGCCAGGAGCCGGTGAAGGCGCGGTCGAACGCGGGGGAGGGGAAATGTCATCCGCGCACCCTACACGATCGCGTCAACCGGCCCTGAGGAACGTCGAGAGTGTGGGCTCGGAAGAGCCTGGCGCGTCACCGTCGATCGAGCGGTCGCCTCGGACGCCTGACGGGACCCTCGTGCTACCCTTGGCGAACCCTTGGAGGCCGGTCCCGTGAGGCCGGCGAACCGGTTCTGTGAGGCCGGGAAGGAGAGCTTGATGGCTGCGATCCGCTCCATCGGCGGCGCTGTTCGCCGCGCCCCACGCCCTGGTGCAAGCGCCATTTCCTTCAGTCTTCCAACGGGTTCCGGCATGCCCGCGTGATCCCGCCGCGCCCGCGCCCGAGCTCCGTCGTCGATCCGCGCATCGGTGACCTGGGGCCCGCGCTCCTGGCTCTCGAGGACGGCACGATCTTTCCGGGCATCGCGTTTGGAGCGCCGCTGGCGGCCGGTGGCGACCTTGTGGTCAACACCAGCCAGACGGGCTACCAGGAGGTCTGCACCGATCCCTCGTATGCCGGCCAGATCGTCGTCATGACCTATCCCCTGATCGGCAACTATGGCCGGCTCATCGCGGATGACCAGTCGGTCAGTCCGTGGCTGCGCGGCCTCGTCGTGGCGAACGCGACGGCTGCCGTCGTGGACGACGCGCGCCAACTCGCCTCGCTGCTCCGGCGGTCGGGGATTCCGGCCATCGCCGGCGTCGATACACGAGCGCTGGCGCGGCACCTGCGGACCACTGGCAGTCTGCGCGGGATCATCCTCGAGCCTGGAAATCTGGATCCTGACGAGGCGCACGCAGCCGCGGTGGGCGTCGCCCGGTGGGAGGATCAGGACTTCGTCGGCCAGGTCTCTCCGGCTGCGGTGGCGGAATTCGGGGAGCCCGACGCACCGGGCCCACTGGTCACGATCGTCGATTTCGGACTCAAGACGAACATCGTCAGGAGCCTCGTCCGGAGAGGCCTCCGAGTCCGCGTCCTGCCGCACAGCGCGCCAGCGTCCGAGGTCCTTGGTCCCGATGTGGCGGGTGTGGTGCTATCGCCGGGGCCGGGCGACCCAACGCGGCTGGACGGGCCCGTCGAGCTTGCCCGGCAGATCATCGCCGACGGCCGCCCGCTGCTGGGGATCTGCCTCGGCCATCAGATCATTGCTCGCGCAGCCGGCGCCGAGACCACCCGGCTCCGCTTCGGGCACCACGGCGCGAACCACCCGGTTCGCGATGTCGAGTCCGGGCTCGTCCAGATCACGGCGCAGAATCACGAGGTCCACGTCGTCGCCGAATCGCTGCCCGCAGAGTCCGGCTTCTTCGTCAGCCAGGTGAATCTGAACGACGCGTCCGTGGAGGGTCTGCGCCACCGCGAACTGCCGATCGAAACCGTCCAGTACCACCCGGAAGGCGCGCCGGGTCCGCTCGACTCGCTGGCCGTATTCGACCGCTTCGTGCAGGCCGTCCGAGGTCCTGGATGACGTCAGGCAAGCCCGCCTCGGTCCTGATCATCGGGTCCGGTCCGGTCGTCATCGGCCAGGCCGCTGAATTCGACTACGCCGGGACGCAGGCCTGCCGGGCGCTGCGCGCAGAAGGCGTCCGGACGATCCTCGTGAACTCGAATCCGGCCACGATCATGACCGACCCGGACGTTGCCGACGCCGTCTATCTGGAGCCACTCACGATCGAGGCGATCGAGGCGGTGATCGCCGCCGAGCGTCCCGAGGGACTCCTGGCCGGCCTTGGCGGGCAGACTGGCCTCAACCTCGCCATGGATCTTGCCAGGGCCGGAATCCTGGACAAGTACGGGGTCCGATTGCTCGGTACTCCCCTCCGAGCGATCGAGATGGCCGAGGATCGCGAGGCGTTTCGTGATCTGCTCGATCGGATCGGCCAGCCCTACGCTCCGTCGGCGATCGTGGAGGGACCGACACCGGCCGCGAGGAACGCGTCAGCGGACGTCGCGCTCGCTGCGATCGGCCTGCCGGCCATCATCCGGCCCGCGTTCACCCTCGGCGGTACCGGCGGCGGGATCGTCGAGACCGAAGTGCAGTACCGCGAACGCATCCGGAGTGGCCTGCGCGCCAGCCCGATCGGCCAGGTGATGGTCGAGCAGTGCCTGGTGGGGTGGCAGGAGATTGAGTACGAGGTCATGCGCGACGCGGACGACACCTGCATTGCCGTCTGCTCCATGGAAAACGTCGATCCGCTCGGGGTCCATACCGGTGACTCCATCGTGGTCGCCCCTGTGCAGACCCTGTCAGATCCAGTCCACCAACGGTTGCGCACGGCTGCCCTGGCGATCATTCGGGCGCTCGGGGTCGAGGGCGGGTGCAACGTCCAGTTCGCGCTTTCGCCGGACAGCACCGACTACGCGGTCATCGAGGTGAATCCACGGGTCTCGCGTTCGTC
>JAQBHC010000218.1:0-2661 GCA_032128175.1 Chloroflexota bacterium
GATGCCCCAGATCACGATCAGCTCGAGGAGCGACCAGCCGACCAGGGCCAGGATGGCCGCGACGTCGAGCACGGAGACGCCTGAGGTGAGGGCGTTGGTGTTGAGGATCCCGTTGAACGGTGCAACGAAGAACTGGCTCACGTTGAGGATGCCGGATACGAGTCCGTTCGCCTCCCGGGCATTCAGGAGCAAGAGGACGATCCGTGCCCCGATGACAATCTGGATCAACCCGAAGAGGAGGACGATAACGCGCCGGGTGAGCTCCGAGCCCCCCGGGCTGCCTGTCGTGGTGTGGCGGCTCTCCGACTGGACCGTCTGTTGGCTTCGAACAGGCTCCACGCTTGCCTGGGTCACCGGCGTCTCGGTCATTGGTGGATCGGTCACCGAAGACTCAGTGACGACGGTTCGATCGGTCTCGTCGGTTGCCATAGGTTCCTCCGCACGCTATCGGCATCCGGAGGAGCGGTGGAGCAGGACCACCGCCGGGATGTCCACCGGCCAATGCTGTTGTTGGCAGTAGAGCACCGTGTGGTAGTATTGTCAACTGTAGATTCGCTTACCAACTGTAGTGTGGGATGGCATGGCACCATCGATGGGATCCGTACTCAGGCAGGCCCGAGAAGTCCGTGAGCTCTCTGCTGTGGACGCGGCTCGAGCCGCGGGCATCTCGGCGGCCTACCTCAGCAAGCTCGAGAACGACGCCGTCAAGAAACCATCGCCGCCGGTCCTGCTGCAGCTCAGCGAGGCGCTGGGCGTGTCGTATGCCGGCCTCATGCAGCTGAGCGGCTACCACCTGCCAGGCGCGTCGACGACAAGTCCCGTCGCGACTGTGAGCGCAGCCCTGTTCGCGGACGTCACGGACGAGGAGCGGGAGGAGCTCCTCCACTATCTCGCCTGGTACCGCACCCGCAAACGGTGAGGCAGAGGGGGTTACCGTGTCCGCAGGAAGCAGACTGAAGTCCGAACGACATGAGGTGGATCACGCGGGAGCACGTCAAGGTCGATCGGGTCGCCTGCCCGTGGCTGATCCGCAGGTACGTTGACCCCGAGGCTGAGTTCCTGTTCGTTCCTGCCGCGGACGTGGCGGCGGTCGCCGAGCGGGAAGGGGCGACGGTCTGGAGCGGTTCCGCTCCTAGGGGACCCGTCCGATACGATGGCCTCGTGCGTCGACTCGTCCTGCTCGTAATGGCCGCATCGATGGCGGTCGCCTGCGGGCCGGCGCCGGGTCCGACCGCGGGTGCCTCCGGCCGCATCGTGTTCTCCTCGCACCGCGACGGGACGACGTCGATCTACCTCCTGGATGTCACCACTGGCGAAGAGATCCGGTTGACGTCGCACGATGGCTACGCCGACATCCCCCGCTGGTCGCCCGACGGCATGCGCATCGCGTTCACAGCTGATTGGGCCGCGGCTGACCCGCCCGACTGCCCGTCAGCCTGCCCGGCCGATGTCTGGATCATGGATGCCGATGGCGACCACACGAAACGGATTTCGCTCGGCGACACGGCCGAGGTCGCGGAGAGCTGGTCGCCCGACGGCGCGTCCCTTCTCATCGACCAGTTCGATGATGGTGGCAATCTCCAGGTCGTGACCCTCGACGGCTCGGGCTCCGGGAGCTCGGTTGCCCTTACCAGCGGACCGCCCAATGGCCATGCTGACTGGTCCCCCGACGGCACGACGCTCGTGTTCACCAGTCTCCGTGACGGCGACCGGGAGCTCTACTTGATGGCATTCGACGGCACCGACCAGCGAAACCTGACCCGGTTCCCCGAGGCGGACGACAACCTGGCGCGGTGGTCTCCCGATGGCAGACGGATCGTGTTCTTCTCGGAGCGAGACGGGAACCGGGAGATCTACGTCATGGACGCTGATGGTCGGAACCTGGTCCGGCTGACCGATTCACCCGCCGACGACTGGTTTCCCGAATGGTCCCCCGATGGCCGTCAGATCGTCTTCGTTTCGAACCGCGACGGCGACGACGAGCTCTTCGTCATGGCCGCGGACGGAATGGGATTGCGGCAGATCACGTTCAACGACGCCGAAGACGGAAAGCCGGACTGGACCGACTGAGCCATGGCGAGCAGTTGAGCGGAAGCAACCACGGACTCGAGGGAAGCCCATGTCGGGACTCCGATGGCGAGAATGCCCTCACACCACGTTCAATCGGAATCGCCCCGAGTGTCCTTGGACGGAGCGGACATACAATCGGGGCCCACACCATGCCATCGATCGGCCTCGTCGCCGTTCTTGAGGAGACTCCGACTGTGACCATCGCCACCACCACCTACAAGAACCTGATCGGCGGCCGATGGGTCGCGGCGGAACATGGCAAGACCTTCGACTCCGTCAGCCCGGCGAACCACGAGGACGTCATCGGCACGTTTCCGGCCAGCGGACCCGCGGACGTCGACGCCGCGGTGTCAGCGGCCAAGGCCGCCTTCCCGGCGTGGTCGCTCATGCCGGCGCCGAAGCGCGGCGAGATCCTGTTCAAGGTGGGGCGCATCCTGGCCGAGCATAAGGAAGAGCTCTCGCGCCTCATGACCCGCGAGATGGGCAAGGTGCTGACCGAGTCGCGCGGTGACGTGCAGGAGGCGATCGACGTCGCCTACTACATGGCCGGCGAGGGCCGGCGGCTCTTCGGGCAGACCGTCCCCTCCGAGA
>JAQBHC010000219.1:0-5366 GCA_032128175.1 Chloroflexota bacterium
GGCCCCAGCGGCGGCGGACCCTTTCGAGCCCGCGCCTGCCCGCGGCGAGACCCCGGTGACCGGCGGAGCGGGAGCGGCCGCGTAGTCGGCCACAAACCGGTCCAGGGCGCCGGCCAATGCGTCGGCAGATGGGAAGCGGTCGTCCGGATTCGTGGCCATGGCCTTGCGCGTAATGGCTTCGAGGACGGGCGGGATCCCCGCCCGGGTCGCGGACGGACTCGGAACCGGGCCGGTGAGCCGAGCCGTGGCGATTGCTGCGGCGGAATCGCCCTCCCATGGGCGACGGCCGGTGAGCAGTTCGTAGAGGACGATGCCGAGGCTGTAGATGTCGGAGGCCGTCGTGGCCGTCTCGCCCCGCGCCTGCTCGGGACTGAAGTAATGGACCGAACCGAGGGTGGTCCCGGGAAGGGTGAGCGCGGCCTCGGCGAGAGCTCGGGCGATCCCGAAATCGGTGACCTTGGCGCGACCCTCGCTGGTTACCAGGACGTTGCTGGGCTTGATGTCGCGATGGACGAAGCCGCTGGCGTGCGCCGCAGCAATCGAACGGGCAATCTGCGATGTCAGACGGGCTGCCTGGCGCGGCGGCAGGGCCCCGCTGCGCCGGACGATCGAGGCGAGGTCCTCACCGTCCACGAGTTCCATGACGATGAACGGACCGGCCGGATCGGTGCCGTAGTCATAGACCGCCACGACGCCGGGGTGATTAAGCGAAGCAGCCGATTGCGCCTCCTGACGGAACCGGGCAAAGAAATCCGGGTCCCGGCCATATTCGGGGCGCAGCAATTTGACGGCAACGTCGCGTTCCAGCTCGGCGTCGCGGGCGCGATAGATCGTCGCCATGCCGCCCTGCCCGAGCAGTTCGATGAGTCGATATCGGCCGCCGAGCGTGGTGCCGATTTCCGTCAAGGAAACCTCCGCGTGAGTCGCCGGGCGCTCTTCAGCCCGAATCGTAGCGTACGACGCCGGGCCGTCACGGACGGTGATGACACCAGGACTCCTAGAGCTCGAGGCTCCGCAGATGCGCCCGCAGTTCTTCCGCAAGCTCGGCCCGCTCCAGGGCAAGGTCCACGGTGGCCTTCAGCCAGCCCATCGTCGTCCCGGCGTCATAGCGGGCGCCCTCGAATTCGTAGGAGAACACGGACTGCTCGGCCATGAGGGCCTCGATCGCGTCGGTCAGCTGGATCTCGTCGCCGGCGCCGCGCTGGGTCTGCTCGAGCTTGTCGAAGATCTTCGGGGTGAGAACGTAGCGGCCGATGATCGCAAGATTGGAAGGTGCCTTTCCGGGAGCCGGCTTCTCCACCACGCTGGTCACCTGGCGGAGCCGAGGGTCGGCCGCATCCGGACCGTCGGTCGTTCCCACGATCCCGTAGCGCGAGGTGTCCTCCGGCGGTACCTCGGCGACGGCCAATACGGATCCGTGGGTCTGCTGATAGGCGTGAATGAGCTGTCCAATGGCCGGCCGCTCCCCGATGACGACATCGTCGGGCAGCAGCACCGCAAAGGGCTCGTGCCCGATCAGGTCCTTGGCCATCAAGACCGCGTGACCGAGGCCAAGCTGCTCCTTCTGGCGCACGTAGGCGATCTGCGCGAGGTCGCTGATGTGGCGCACCTGGCGGAGCTTCTCGATCTCCCCCTTTTCCTCGAGGAGGTGCTCCAGCTCGTACGACAGATCGAAGTGGTCCTCGATGGCCCGCTTCTGGCTCGAGGTGACAATGATCACCTGCTCGATGCCGGCGGCGACCGCTTCTTCGACCGCGTACTGGATGATCGGCTTGTCGACCAGCGGCAGCATTTCCTTTGGCTGCGCCTTGGTCGCCGGGAGGAACCGGGTTCCCCAGCCCGCTGCCGGGAAGACTGCTTTTCGGACGCGCATGAGACCCCTTGGGCAAGTTGGTGGGCAGGTGCGAGGATACCACCCGGCCCTCATCGACCCCGTTTGGGCGTCAGGTCGGAAGGCGGTCGGCAAAGCCTCTGACCGACGCGGCGAACGCGGCCGGATCGTCCAGCGGCGACAGGTGCGCTGTCCACGGGAGCACCTCGCTGGCCACGTTGGGGATGCCCCGCAGGAACGATCGCTCGCCCATCCGGAATACGAAATCGAGGCCGCCGTTGATCACCAGGATCGGGCCGCCGTACGCCTCCAGCCGCTCGCGGAAGCGCGTCCGCGACAGGGTCCGGACCGCGACCGCCCCACCGCGCGACCAATAGCCGCTGGCCGCGATCGGCTCCGCGATCTCTGCTGGATATCGACGCCGGAAGAGCCACGTGTTCAGGGCATCGAGTTGTCGTTCCGGCGCGGCACTGATCAGCCAGGCGAAGAGCCGGAATCCGACGCCGGTCAGTCCGGTCGGCTCGGCCGAGGCCCCGGCCAGGACCAGCCCGCGAACCCGGTCCGGGTTGCTCGCGGCCGTCGCAATCGCCACGTATCCACCGAGGCTGAGCCCCACGAGGAGGGCACCACGGCGGGCGGCCTGGCCCGTTGCGGCGCTTGCGCTACCCGCCGCTTCGCTGGCATTGCCGGGTCCGGTGCTCGCGTCGTCGATCGCGGACATGACCGCGGCGACGGCCGCATCGAGGGTGAATTCCTCGTCCGCGCGGGCGCCGTGCGCCGGGAGATCAAGGCTGATGCAGCGGTAGGTATCCGAGAGACGCTGGACCACCGCGCCCCAGGCGCTCCGTGTGAGGCGCGTGCCATGGATGAACACGATCACGGGTCCTTCGGCCGGCCCCGCGGCCTCCCAGGCGGGTTGCGTCACTCGGCATCGCCCGGCGCAACTGCGGCGACCGCGAACTCGGACTCGGGCGCCAACGCGGAATCGGCCTCGTACTCGGCATCGCCCGTCAGGCCCTGATCCCCCTCGGGTTCGGCGGCCGGGAGGATCACCGTCTCGGATGGTCGCGCCCGCTGAATGATGACGGCCGCAGCGAGGATCGCGAACCCTCCGGCCGCCTGGACCGCCCCGATCGACTCCTGCAGGAAAAGGGCCGCCAGCCCAACGCCCACAAGCGGCTCGATGAGCATGAGGATGCCCGCCTTGACCGGCCCGATCCAGCGAATGCCCGCCAGAAACAGGAAGCTCGGGATGGCGGCACTGAAGATGCCTGCGAAGAGGAGGAGCGCGAGCAGGCCGGGAATCGAGAACGGCAGGACGATTGAACCAATCCCCTCGCCGGCCACGGCGATGAACCCGGCAACGAGCATCGAGGTCGCGAGGATTACCGTCATCGCCTGATCTGTCGGCACCTCGCGGTATCCCCGACGACTGACGAGCACGAAGACGGCCTGGCTGAGCGCCGCGGACAAGGCGAGGGCAATCCCCAGCAGATCGAGCCCACCCGATAGAGCCTGACCGGGGCCACCGGCGACGACGGCGATCATCCCGGCGAGCGCGACGATGAGCGCTACGGCGCGCGGCCGATCCATGCGTTCCCAGCCAAGGAGGGCCGACGCGCCGGTGACGATGGCCGGATAGATGTAGAAACAGAGCAAGACGATGGCCACGGGCAGACGCGCAAAGGCCAGGAACATGGCCATGTTGAGGGTCGCGCCCATGAGGCCCGCCAAGCCCAGGGACATCCGCCCGCGGCCGTCCAGCGATCGCCAGCCTACGAGTCGCCCACCCCGTTGAACGGCCAGGAGGACGAAGATGCCGATGACCAGCGTGCCAATCCCCGCTCGCCAGGCCACGAGCGCGAAGGGCGTCAGGCCAAACTCATAGGCCGTTCGCGACACGACCCCGAGCATCCCGAAGAGGCTCGCCGCAGCCGCGACCGTGAGGCTCCCCAGAAGCGGGTTTCGGTGTGACTCCACCGACGCATGGTACGGGCCGGATCAGACCCGGGCCGACCGGGCCGGATCAGATGGGCCCGTGGCCGACCTCTTCCTGGATCAGCCCCTCGCCGATCACGGCCGCCGGATCGGGCCCCCGGCCCGGTACGGGCCCGATCAGATGGGCCCGGTGGTTCGCTCCCGGCGTGCGATACCAAGCTTGATCCGGGTAAACGGAACGCGGAATTGCCGAAACACCTCGATCGACACGAGGAAGCCGGCCAGCAGCAGCACGACGGCGACCAGCTTGGCAATCGCGAAAGGTGCCGTGATCCCGAACCGGTTGAGCGTGTCGCCGGCCGACGCAACGAACGCACCGGCAGCAATCAGCAACGTGGCCGGCACGCGACTATGGAGCTCGCCGGCGAGGAGCGCGCGAACGGCACCCGGCAGCGATGCCAGGAAGTTGACCGTGAGCGCGACCGGGGAGATGAGCAGGTTGAACAGGAACTGATCGCCCGTCTGGCCGGCGTCCAGCGAGTACGCCAGAACACGACGCTTGGGCATGAACACGTACGCGGAGTACAGCGCCCCGAACCCGAGGCTCAGACCGCCGGTGACGTTGAGGAACGGGGTGAGCAGGCGCAGCGAACCAGGAAACAGGGTCGCCACTGGTTGGCCCGTGTCCGGGCTGAGGGCGAATCCGGGTGCCGGGAGCGTCGTCGTGAACATCAACCCGATCGACAGCAGGGTCGCGCCGGCAATCCCGATCGCCGCGATCCGTGGCCACCGCTCGTTCTGGAAGTATGTCTCGATGGCGACGGCCAGCCCGAGGATCGTGGCCGAGATGAAATAGATGATCGGCGTAGCTCCGGCACCTTCATAGTCGAACTTGCGCTGGGTGAGAAAGGCGAACAGCCCACCCAGGAACAGGGTGAACGCGAAGGCGTACCCGAAGCGTGTCCGGTTGAGCAGGAACGCGCTCCCCAGGCCCAGCCAGCCGGCCGTCCAGACGGCCCCCGTCAGGTACCAGGCCCGGTAGAGCGTCTCGTTCCAGCCGGTTGCCGCAGCAATCGCCTCACACGCCGCCGCGATCCCGAAGAAGGCCATGCCGACCGCCCAGACCAGCTGGAACGTGTGGCGCCGATCCCGCCATTGATCGAGCAGGGCGATCGCGAATCCGAGCGCCAGGATGGCGGTCAGGCTGGGAACCAACGGGTTCATCGGGCCTCCTGGGCTTTCGTGCGGGCGTGTGGATGGACGGCCTGCTCGGCATGCGCGACGACCAGATGCAGGAGCAGCCGGTCCAGGAGCGCGACGGCCTCCTCGAACAAGGACGCAAGCTGGTTTGCGTCCAGGGCCCGACGGCGCCCAAGCGATGCGATTTCGGTAAGGAATGGCCGACGTGCGCGCAGGTACACGGTGACCACGTCCGAGGCATCCGCTCCGGCGTCTGCCAATCGTCGCGCGGTGGCGTCCATCAGGGAGATGGCCTCCATCTCCCAGCGTTGACGGTCGGCGGGTCCGCTTGCATCGAGGTAGGCCAGCAGCACCGCCACCAGCCGTCGGCCCTCGGTGCGGAATTCGGCCCGCGCAT
>JAQBHC010000220.1:0-10131 GCA_032128175.1 Chloroflexota bacterium
GCGCGCCGCGGCCGCCGAGCGCAAGGCGGCCGCCGATCGCGCGGGGGCGGAGCCCGGCCCCCCGATGGGCGCGCCCAGCGGGGGGTCCGACGGGGCCCAGGCATCCGCTGCGGCCATGTTCTCGACGTTCGTACCCCGACTCGACTCGCGGATGCCGCGGCGCCTCGTTCTGGCGTTGATCGCCTGGCCTCCGCTCGGGATCGCGGCGGGCTCGCTGATCGGCGACCTGACGGGTTGCGCGTCGTTCTCGACGGCCTGCACCAGCGGCGCCACGCTCTATCCGTGGGTCGCGCAACTGGCAATCGTGGCAGCACTGGCACTCGTCCCCGCAGTCGCCCGCCTGCTGGCCTGGGGCAGTGCCGCGGTCCTCGCCCTCGCATTCCCGGTCGCTGCCGTCCTGTCGGCGGGCGGCGCGAACTACGACCGGACGTACGGCCCGGCATCGCTGATCGGGATCCTGGCGATTGCGTGGCTGGGCGGCGTCGCCCTGGCCGTGGTCAGAGCCGTGCGGGCGCGGTCTCGCGGCTGAGCCGTATCCTCCACGAGTGACGACCCGAACCGCACCGCGGCATGCCCCTTCCCGAGACCTTTCCACCGCGGCCCAGGAGTACCTGCTGGCCCTGCGCGTGATGACCGGCGAAGGCGCCCGAGTCGCGGCTGCCCAGGTGGGCCGAAGGCTCGGGGTCAGCCCCCAAGCCGCGAGCGAGATGTTCCGGCGCCTCGTCGCCGACGGCCTCGTCACGCAGCCCGAGGCTCGCGAGCTGGTCCTGACGTCCGCCGGCCGGGCCGCCGCGGACGGGATCTTCCGGCGCCATGCCCTGTGCGAGTGGCTCCTGACGGAGTTCGTTGGACTCGGCTGGGCCGAATCGGACGTCGAGGCCGAGCGGCTCCAGGGAGCGATCTCACCGCGCGTCGAGGCGCGTCTGGACGAGCTCCTGGGGCACCCGGAGACGTGCCCACACGGCAACCCGATCGACATCGAAACGACGCGCCGACGACCGCCCGGGACCCGCCTGTCCGACACCGTGGCAGGAGACCGCGTGACGATCTACCGGATCACCGAGGAGGCCGAGGAAGACCCTGGGCTGCTGTCGTACCTCGAGGCTCGGGGTCTGCGACCCGGCGTCCACGTGACGGTACTCGCCCGATCCGAATCCCTGGATTCGCTCACCCTCGAAGGCCCCATGGGGCGGGCAACCCTGGGACTCCGGCCGGCGGCTCTGATCCGGATCCTGCCCGGCTCGGCCGACCCGGCCCTCTTCCACCGTGTTCCGGACCGCACCTGACATGTCCGACATCCGCGTCCGCATCGCGCCGAGCCCAACCGGCCCGCTCCACGTCGGCACCGCTCGAACGGCTTTGTTCAACGCCCTCTACGCACGGCACACGGGTGGCACGTTCTTCCTCCGCCTCGAGGACACCGATGTCGCGCGCAGCACGCTTGCATTCGAGACGGACATCCTCGCGGGCCTGCATTGGCTCGGAATCAGCTGGGACGAAGGCCCGGACACGGCGGATGGAGCGGATCGGGGACCATACGGCCCGTACCGCCAGATGCAGCGGCTCGAACTGTACAAGTCGGCGGTCGAAGATCTTCTTGCCCGCGATCTCGCCTATCTCTGTTTCTGCACGGCCGCTGAGCTCGACGCAGACCGCAAGGCCCAGGAGGCCGCCAGGCTCCCACCCCGCTACGTCGGTCGATGCGGGCTCCTCACGGCGGACGAGCGGGCGTCCCGCAGCGCGGCGGCAGGCTCCGCGGCCATCCGCTTCCGGGTTCAGCCGGGCATCGTCGCGTTTGAGGATGCGGTCCGCGGTCCGGTCGAGTTCGATACCTCGAATCTCGGTGGCGATTTCGTGATCGTGCGCGGCGACGGGACCCCGCTCTACCACTTCACCGTCGTCGTCGACGATGCGGCGATGAAGGTCAGCCATGTGATCCGGGGTGAGGATCACCTCTCGAATACCCCGAAACACATCCCCCTGTTCCGCGCCCTCGGGCACCCCGTACCCACCTTCGCGCACCTGCCCCTCATTCTCAATCCCGACCGGACCAAGATGAGCAAGCGCAAGAGCCAGACCGCGATTTCCGACTACATCGCCGAGGGCTTCATCCGCGAGGCAATCGTCAACTACCTGGCGCTGCTCGGCTGGTCCACCGGGACGGAGGAAGAGATCCTCTCGTTCGAGGAGATTGCCGCCCGCTTCGACCTCGACCATGTCCAGAAGGGCGGTGCGGTGTTCGATCGCGAGCGGCTCGAATGGCTCAACGGACAATGGATTCGCCGCCTGGACGACGAAGATCTCGTGACCAGGCTTCTGCCCTTCCTCGAGGCGGACCACGTTGCCGGCCGCATCGATCGGACGCCGACCGCGGAGGAGATCCGCATCCTCCTCCCGATGATCCGCGAGCGGCTGCCGATCCTCGGAGCGGTGGGTGATCTCATCGGCTTTCTATGGATCGACCGGTTGACCGTGGACCCAGCCACTATTGTTCCGAAGCGGTGGGATATCGCGACGACCCGCGACGGTCTGCATGCGGCTCGAGCTGTGATCGCCGAGACCGGCGCCGTGAGTTTCGAAGCCGACGAACTCGAACCGCCACTGCGCGCCCTGGCCGAAGCCCGCGGCTGGAAAGCTGGCGATCTGTTCATGGCGATTCGCGTGGCCGTGACCGGCCGCACCGCCACGCCGCCGTTGTTCGACACGCTCGTGGCCCTCGGTCGAGATCGCGCTCTTCAACGTCTCGACGCGGCGATCGACGCCCTCGCGAGCGCGTCCGGCTGACGGAGCCTAGAGGACGCGGCTGATGACCTCCCACGCCAGCCAGGCAACCGCTCCCGACGCGGGAATGGTCAGGACCCACGCGATCAGGATGTTGCCGGCGACGCCCCAGCGGACGGCGGAGAGGCGGTCGCTGGACCCGACCCCGATGATGGCCGACGAGATCACATGCGTCGTGGAGACCGGCATCCCGAAATGGGACGCCGTCAGGATGATCGTGGCCGCGGTCGTTTCGGCGGCAAACCCGTGGACGGGATCCAGCTTGACGACGCGTTGGCCCATCGTCTTGATGATTCGCCATCCGCCGGCCGCCGTGCCCAGTGAGATCGCTGACGCTGCCAGCAGGATTACCCACAGGGGGATCGGAGCGCCCTGGGGAACAAGTCCCGCGCCGATCAGCGCGAGCGTGATGATGCCCATCGTCTTCTGGGCGTCGTTGGAGCCGTGACTGAAGGCCATGAATGCCGCCGAGACAACCTGCATCTTGCGGAAACGACCATGCAGTCTTCGGGGGTGGGCGCGCTGAAATACGTTCAGGATGATGACCATCAGGGCGAAGCCAAGCAGGACCCCGATGATTGGTGAGCTGATCAAAGGGACGACGACCTTGTTCATGATCCCGTCCATCTTCAGCGCGCCGGTGCCGCTGGCCGCAATCACCGAGCCGATGAGGCCGCCGATCAGGGCGTGGCTGGATGACGATGGAATCCCGAGCCGCCAGGTGATCAGGTTCCAGGTGATCGCGCCGACAAGGGCAGCCGCAACGACGATTTGGCCGGCAGCACCGTCTGGCGTCGTGGCGATCCCGGACGCAATGGTCTTCGCCACCGCGGTCCCGGTGAGGGCCCCGAGAAAGTTGGCGCTGGCCGACATCAAGATCGCGTGATCCGGGCGCAGGGCGCGCGTCGAGACCGACGTCGCGATTGCATTTGCGGTGTCGTGGAAACCGTTGATGTAGTCGAAGGCGACCGCCAGCAGGATGACGGTGATCAGGAGGAGGGAGACGCCTTCGGGCACGCCCAAAGGCTAGCAGGTTGGCCATTGACGGCGCCGTCTCGGGACGATCCGGCGCGGTCGAGGTTCGCGCCGCTATCCTTCCTGCCATGCGCCTGAGCCAACTCTTCTTCACGACCCTGCGCGATGACCCCGCCGACGTCGAGATGCCCTCCCACCGCCTGCTCCTGAGGGCGGGCTACGTCCGGCAACTCGGCTCGGGGATCTACTCACTCCTGCCGCTCGGTTTCCGCGCGACCAAGCGCGTTGAGCAGGTCGTCCGCGAGGAGATGGATCGGATCGGCAGCCAGGAGATGGAGATGCCCGTCGTGCATCCGGCCGAGATCTGGAAGGAGAGCGGCCGCTACTTCAAGATCGGTCCGGAGCTCGTCCGCTTCAAGGATCGCGGTGAGCGCGACATGGTCCTGGCAATGACCCACGAGGAGGTCGTGGCACTGCTCCTCCGCGACATCGTCCAGAGCTACCGCCAGCTGCCGATGATGGTCTACCACTTCCAGACGAAGTTCCGGGATGAACCCAGATCACGGGGCGGCCTCATCCGCGTCCGCGAGTTCGTCATGAAGGACGCCTACAGCTGCGATCGGGACGACGCGGGTCTGGATCGAAACTACCGGCTCCAGTACGCGGCCTACGAGCGCATCTTTGAGCGTCTCGGTCTCAAGACGATCGCCGTCGGCGCAGACGTGGGGATCATGGGCGGGTCGGGGGCCCACGAGTTCATGGTCCTCAACCGCTTCGGCGAGGACACCCTGGTCATCTGCGATGCCTGCGGATTCGCCGACAACCAGCAGATCGCCGCGGTCGGCAAGCCCGACCCGGAGCCCGAGGCGGCGCTTCCCATGGAAGACGTGGCAACGCCGGATGCGACGACGATCGCCGCCCTCGCCGAATTCCTGAACGTGCCCCACAGCAAGACGGCCAAGGCGGCCTTCTTCATGACGGGCGACGGCCGATTCGTCGTCGCCATCGTCCGTGGCGACTACGACGTCAACGAGACCAAGCTCGTCAACGTCCTGAAGGCGCGTGGCGGCCTGCGCCCGGCGACCGTCGACGAGATCAAGGCCCGGGGCATGGAGGCAGGCTACGGCTCGCCGCTCGGCGCCACCGATTCGGTCGTCGTCGTGGACGAGCTTGTCGTCCGCTCCCCGAACCTCGTGGCCGGGGCCAATCGCCCCGGTTGGCACGTCCGAAACGTGAATGTGCCGCGCGACTATCAGCCCGACGCCGTCGCCGAGATCAGCAACGCTCGCGAGGGCGATCCGTGCCCCAACTGCAACCAGCCGGTGACGCTCCGCCAGGGGATCGAGGTCGGCAACATCTTCAAGCTCGGGACGGACTTCGCGGTCGCTTTTGGGGCGACCTACCTGGGCGAGGACGGCCAGGCGCATCCCATCGTCATGGGTTCCTATGGCATCGGCCTCGGGCGGGCATTGGCCTGCGTCGTCGAGGCGCACCACGACGACAAGGGCATCGCCTGGCCCGACGAAGTCGCGCCCTACGCGGCCCACCTCGTCACGATCGGAGCCGCTCGCGACCCGAACATCGGGGCGATCGGGGATCGCCTGCACAGGGCCGCGGCGGACGCCGGGCGCGACATCCTCTACGACGACCGCAACGAGTCCCCCGGCGTGAAGTTCACCGACGCGGAACTCCTCGGCATGCCCTGGATCCTGACGGTCAGCCCGCGGTCGATCGCGGCGGGTGGGGTCGAGGTCACCCGGCGGGCAACCGGCGAGCGGAGCACCGTGGCGCTCGAAACCGTCGAGACCTGGCTCCGCGACGGCTTCGACCCAGCGGCGCTCGCCACGGCCTGAGCCGACCTACGAGGGCGGTGATCAGCTCGGTGGCAGAATCGGACCCGCCGAGTTTGGCTTGGTGATGTCGACCACGATCTGGAATCCGCTCAGGTCCCCGGCAGCACCCCCGGTAGCGATTGCCTCCGAATGGACGAGGTACCCGCCGTCGTCGGCGATCCAGACCTCGGACGTCCAGTCGCCCACGACACCAGCGATCGCACCGAGCGCCGCCCCGATTGCCTCGTCTCCCTCGTACTTCGTGGCCCGGACCCCGTTCTTGGTATCGCTTCCGGCCGAGGTGAAGTTGGCGGCGAGTCCCCCGAAGTACAGCGCGAACATCTGCTCCGGCCTGAAGCCTGCGAGCAGCTGGACAAACGTCTGGGCCTGCGCCGCGGGAACCGGCACCCAGGGCTCGTCGGCTCCGCCGCTGCGGATCCACGCGTCCGCTCCGATGACCACGATCCCGGTTTCACTCAGGACGTTACCGTCCGCATCGAGGTCTTGCTGGATGAGGCTCTGCGCCTCACTCGGAGCGTTGACGACGACGCCCGACATCGCCTGACGCTCGTCGGTCGTCACCCCGTCAACCACGGACGAGGTCACGATCTCGACCCGGAACTCGTAGGAATCAAGCGCGTCGAGCGCGACCGTTGCTGCACCAAATGCGGTTCCGCCATCCTCGATGCTGATGGTCGGGAGGGCCGCGACCGTAGGGGCCGGGGTCTCTCCCTGGGCAGGCGTTGCGACAACGTTGGGCGGGTCAGTTGGTGCCGCCGACGACGACCCGCCGCACGCACCGACCAGGAGCGCACTGCTCAGGAGCAGGGCAAGGAGCGAGCGTCCACGCACGTCTGCGCTTCTCGAAGTAGCCATTATTCCCCCTCAAGGGCCTCGACTGACCAAGACGCGGGACGCGATGCTTGTTGGCGACCGGCAGGCCGACCCGGTCGGCGAGACTGTACCCGAGCCTGAACCGCTGCGCTATCCATTTCCGATGTGGAGGCGGTCGCGGACCGTCGCCGGCTCAGGGCAGATCGTCGTCGGGCGCTGGCGCGGACACGGTCGAGCCGTCAAGAGCTTGCACCTCGCCTTCCCCGGTTGCGGCGACAAGGGGCAGCAACTCGGTGCTCGACACTGAACCGAGGGGCGTCACGTCGGCGGTGGGATCGTCGGCACGCGCAATCGCAAAGGCGATGCTGGGTGGAATCGCCGCACCGATCGTGACCTCACTGATCCGGTAGGGCGAACCCTTCGCCTTGAGGACGACATTCGCCCGTTCCTGAAGTGCGGTCGCCTTGATGATGACGTCCGCGAGGACTCCCGGATCGATCCGGTCGATTGCCGTTGCCACGCCGCGTCTGGCACGCGACATCGCCTGCCGGGCTTTCTCCGCCGTGGATGGGTCGTGGATGGTTGCCTGCGCCCGATCGGCGCCCTCCGAGATGGAATGGCGCGCCTGCTCCGCCGCATGCTTTGCCTGCTCCGCAGTCTGTGCCGCGGCCTGCTTGGCGCGGTCGAGAAAGCTCATTTCGTCCTCCGGACGATCCTGTCGCGGTCGTTGGCCCGACCGTTGCCGGGTCAGGCGTGCTTGATGGTGATCCGCTCGATGATGTTCGCGACATCCTCGCACTTGTCGATCGTCGCCTCGAGGAGCGCGTAGACCTCTTTCCACTTGATGACCTCGAGCGGATCCCCGCCTCCCGAGAACAGGTCGGCGATGGCCTGGCGACTCAGCTGGTCGCCCTCGTTCTCGAGCCGGTGGACCTCGATCCAGTACTTCTCGAGGCCCCGGAACCCACGCAGGTGGGTGAGCGCCTCGTGGAGTTGCTCGCACTGACGAACGATGATCGTCGCCTGCTTCATGGCGACTTCGGTCGGCGCGTCGATCCGGTAGAGCACGAAGGTATCGGCCACTTCCTCGATGAAGTCGAGGACGTCGTCCAGGCCGCTGATCAGAGCGTGGATCTCCTCCCGATCGAACGGCGTGACGAAGGTCGCCTCGAGCCGATGCCCGATTTCGTGGCTGAGTTCGTCGCCGCGATGCTCGGCATCGCGAATCTCGCCAGCGCGGCGCTCGAGAACGTCGTACGAGCGGAGCATTGCCTCGAGCAATCGAGCGGCACCCAGAACGTTCGCGGCGTCCTCGGCGAACAGGTCGAAGAAGCGCTCTTCACGAGGAATCAGGCGCAGTCGCAATGCGGGCCTCCTCGGCCGGCACTGCCTGGATGGTGGCGCGGGCCGGCACTCGCCGCGGCACGTGGACAGGGTACCGCGCGACCGCGCGCTCCGGATTGCCGCGAGCGCCGGCCCCGTGTGCAATGCTCCAAACATGCAACATCTGGACGTAGCGACCCTCAACCTCCGGAACGTCGCCGACCGCTGGCCCGAGCGACTGCCCCTCCTGCTCGCCGATATGGCGGCCCTGCAGCCCGACCTGCTCGGATTGCAGGAGTGCGTCTTTGCGATCGGTCAGGACCGCTTGCTCGGGGCCGCTGGGGAGGGCCACTACGCCATCCATCAGGGCTGGGCGGGGCGTCCTGAGTACGGCAACAGCCTGCTCGTCCGGGACACGTTCGAAAGCGACTCGCCGGAGCGCCTGGATCTTGGCTACAAGCGCTCGGCGATCAGGGTGCCGGTCACGGTCCCGAACGGGACGACGATCGCGATGGTCGTGACCCACCTGCACCACGTATCGGCCGACGAAGGCATCCGTGAGGAGCAGGCCCGGGCGCTGGTCGCGTGGTTGGCCGAACGACCCGCCCCGGGCGGCACGATCGTGGTCGGCGACTTCAACGCCGAGCCGGTGGAGGCGACCTATCGAGTCATGATGGAGGCCGGGTTCCGCTCCGCCCATGCTGAGGCCAACGGCTTCGAGCCCGCGGTCACCTGGCCGTCGGGGATCCAGGCTCCGGGCATGGACACGGACGGCGATCCGGGTTGCCTGGACTACATCTGGCTGACTGGGCCGCTGCGCGCCACCAGTTGCCGGCTCACGTTCGACCGACCGGCGGTCGATGATCCGACGCTCTACCCCTCGGATCACCTTGGTCTCGTGGCGCGTGTCGTGATCGGGGACTGAAGGTGGGACGCGCGCTTCGCCTCGCGCATCGCGGCGACTGGCGCGTTGCGCCCGAGAATTCCTTCGCCGCCATGCAGGCGGCGCTCGCCAACCCGGCGTGCGATGGCCTCGAGTTCGACGTGCGTGGATCCCGCGAGGGCATTCCGATCCTCCTCCACGACGAGACGCTGGCCCGTGTTCAGGGCCGGCCGAAGCGCCCGGAGGAGCTCTCGGTCGGGGAGCTGGCCGCCTCCGGCATTCCGACCCTCGCGGACGTCCTGGCCCTCGCAGGCCCCGAGCCGTTTCTCGATGTCGAGCTGAAGGGCGATCCACTCAGCGGCGTCGTGGATGTGCTGGAGGCATCCCGGGGTCCGGGCCTGTCCCGAACCGTCGTCTCTTCGTTTGAGGCGGACACACTCGCCTGGCTGGGCCGCCGCCGACCGGGCTGGCCGCGCTGGCTCAATGCCGTCGAACTCACGCCCGCGACGATCCAACTCGCGGCGGATCTCGGGTGTGGTGGTCTCTCGGTTGGCTGGCAATCCATCACGAAGGTTGGCGTGGCAGCCGCCGCGTCGGCCGGTCTCGAAGTCGCCGCGTGGACGGTCAGACGACGCGCCACGGCGGCCCGGCTGGAACGAATCGGCGTTGTCGCGGTATGCGCCGAGGCGGCCGCCCTCGACGGCTAGGGTCGGCTCAGCAGCAGACGCCGCCGTGCGGCGACCCTACGCGCCGAACTCAGTCTCCACAAAGTCGGCTGCCCAGGCCTCGATCTCATCCCTGATCCGCCTGTACGCGGCGAGGCGATCGGCGGCGCTGCCGTTGACCACCGCCGGGTCATCGAACGGGACGTGTACCCGGCGACCGCCGCCGGGGAACACTGGACACGCCTCCGCCGCTTCGGCGCAAACCGTGACGACGACATCAAAGGGCTGATCGAGGAAATCTGTCATGGCCTTCGACCGGGCCGCGGACCAGTCGATCCCTCGCTCGGCGAGCACGCCGATGGTCATCGGACGGACAGGTGAGGGACGCGTCCCGGCCGAGGTGACCGCCACGCTGGCCCCACCGCCGCGTGAAAGGAATGCCTCGGCCATCTGGCTCCGACAGCTGTTCCCGATGCACAGGACCAGGATTCGCGTCGGCGGTGCGGCGGCGCGGGCGTCGCGCGCGAAGTCGAATTTCGAACCGTCCGAGGTACGGATCCCGGGGACCAGCATCAACGCCACGGCGATCTCTTCCAGGACCTCCGGCGTTCCACTCAGAAGCTCAACCTCGATTTCGGTCCTGCGGGCGATCTCGCGGCCGCCCGCAAGGGCGATCATCGTGTCAAGGCTGACCTCCACACGGGCCTCGTCGCGGCGGAAGTCGCGGGTCATCCGCTGCGGTCTGAGCGCCGCGATTTCCCTCAGCGTCTGACCGGCAACGACCGCCGTTACGCGACGGCGCGCGTCCGAATCCGGCCAGTCTTGTTGATCCAGCGAC
>JAQBHC010000221.1:0-5141 GCA_032128175.1 Chloroflexota bacterium
TCCTCGCCGACCACGATGTCGTCGCGGACCTCAAGCTGCGTGCCTCGAACCGAGACGATCTTGGTGCTCGTGAGGTGGTGGGCGGGCAGCGTCGGGTCGAGTGGCGTAGTCACGGGTCGGAGTGTAGCCGCGGGGATCGGCGATGGCCGCGGAAGGCTCAGCGCCTCAGCGCCTCAGCGCCTCAGAGGCTTAGCGTCGCAGCGTCTCAGCGTCGGCGCCCGATCCGGCCGAGATGCGTGTCCTGAAACGAGGTCGGATATTTCAAGCCGTAGCCCAGAATTCGATCGAAACCAGTGTGCGCGACCAGGATCGTGCCCGCCAGGGCGACCGGCGGCGCCGCGAACACGAGTCCGATGCCGAGGACGAGCCCGGCGGTCGCCCAGTTGTGGGCGAGGTTGTAGGTGATCGCGCCCGCGTGGGTCCCGCGCAGGTAGCCCAGCATCGACAGGTCCGGCGACAGGATCAGGACCACCAGCCAGGGCCACTCACCCCCGAGCGCCAGCCACCCAGCGATCCCCGCAACCAACGCCGCGAGCCCTTCCGCGCGCAACCAGCGCCGGACCCATGGCGTTGTCGCCTGCAGTTCTGTTGGGCCAAGGTCAGCCATGGGCGACAGTCGGCTCGAGGTCGCGCCTCCGTCCCGAACCGGGCGTCCATCGGTCGGGACCATCCTCGACCGCAACCCCGAGGGCGTCAAGCAGCCGTTGCGAGGCCGCACTGACCTCCGCAATGGCGGCGACAAAGGCTTCCTCGTTCCTGGCGGACGGTGTCCGATAGCCGCTGACTTTTCGGACGAACTGGCGAGCTGCGGCTTCGATCTCGCCGGTCGTCGCGGCCGTCTCCGGCCGCCGCAGGGTCTTGATGCTTCGACACATGGGAGGAGCGTACACGCGGGGGCGCCCCGGGGCTATCCTCCGTTCGTGGACCGCTGGAAAACCATCGTTGAGCCGTTCCGTATCCATTCCGTGGAACCGTTCCGGATGACGACGGTCGAGGAGCGTGAACGCGCCCTCGAGGTGGCCGGGTACAACCTCTTCAACCTTCATGCCGACGACGTCCTCATCGATCTCCTGACCGATTCCGGCACCGGCGCGATGTCGCGCGACCAGTGGGCGGCGATTCAGCACGGCGATGAGTCGTATGCCGGCAGTCCCAGTTGGTTCCGCTTTCTGGAGAGCGTTCAGGAGCTCTTTCCGTTCAGCCACGTGATCCCTACCCACCAGGGCCGGGCGGCCGAGAAGATCCTCTTCTCGGTCATCGGTGGGCCCGGCAAATCGATCCCCAACAACACCCATTTCGACACCACGCGCGCCAACGTCGAAGCCACCGGTGCGGAGGCGGTGGATCTGGTCATCCCGGAGGGTCGTGACCCGTCCGCGATGCACCCGTTCAAGGGCAACATGGACGTGGCAGCACTCGATGCCTTCCTGGGCGAGCGCGCGGGCAGCGTGCCGGTCGTGTTCGTGACGATCACCAACAACTCCGGCGGTGGTCAGCCCGTGTCGCTGGAAAACCTGCACGCGGTTCGCGCGGTCTGCGATCGACACGGCGTGCCGCTCTTCCTCGACGGCTGCCGGTTCGCCGAGAACGCCTGGTTCATCAAGCTGCGTGAACCTGGCCAGGCAGATCGCTCTATTCCGGACATCGTTCGGGAGATTGCCGCACTCGCCGACGGGATGACCATGTCGGCCAAGAAGGACGGCCTGGCCAACATCGGTGGCTGGCTGGCGATGAACGACGACGGATTGGCCGAGCAGTGCCGGAACCTGCTCATCCTGACTGAGGGATTCGTCACCTACGGCGGCCTCGCTGGGCGCGATCTCGAGGCGATCGCCCAGGGGCTTCGCGAGGTCGTCAACGAGGACTACCTGCGCTACCGAATTCAATCGACGGCGTACTTCGGCGAGGCACTTGACGCGGCCGGCGTGCCGCTCATGAAGCCGTTCGGCGGGCACGCGATCTACCTCGATGCCCGGGCGCTTCTGCCCCACATCCCGCCGATGGAGTACCCCGGCCAGGCGCTGGCGGTGGCGCTCTATCGCGAGGGCGGCATCCGTGGCTGTGAGATCGGGACGGTCATGTTCGGTCGGCATCCCGACGGGAGCGAGGCGCCCGCACCGATGGACCTGGTGCGGCTCGCGATCCCCCGGCGGACGTACACCCAGAGCCACATCGACTACGCCATTGAGGTCGTCGCCTACGTGGCGGAGCGGGCATCGGCATTACGCGGGTTCCGGATCGCCACGCAGCCGGCGGCGTTGCGACATTTCACGGCGAGGTTCGAGCCCCTCAACTGACGGCCCAAGCCGTCGTCGACCGCTGTCGCTGACCTACCATGCGGCGATGCCGCGCCGATCGATCGATCTCGAGGCCCCACTCGACCTCCGAACCGTGGTCGGGTTGCACTTCCGGGGTCGGGGCGACCCAACCGGCCGCGTCTCCGCCCAGTCGATGGTCCGGGCGACGCGGACGCCCGACGGCCCCGCGACGCTGCTCGCGGAATTGCGCGGGACGCGTGTCGAGGCCGAGGCATGGGGTCCCGGTGCTGATCGGGCCCTGACCTGCCTGCCGGCCCTCCTCGGGCTGGACGATGACCCCGAAGGGTTCGATCCGTCGCTGCATCGGGTCGTGGCCGACCTGGCACACCGGCGGCGGTACCTCAGGCTTGGCTGGACGGGCGCGATCTTCGAATCCGTCCTCCCCGCCATCCTGGAACAGAAGGTCACCGGGGGCGAGGCCGTGACGGCGTTCCGCGGCCTGATCGCGAGCCACGGCGAGCCAGCGCCGGGCCCGATCGCATCGTCCCATCGACTCCGCCTCCAGCCCGCACCCGAGGCGCTGGCCGCGCTCCCCTATTACGCGTTCCACCCGCTCGGCGTCGAGCAGCGCCGCGCCGAGGTGATCCGCCGAACCGCCCGGGAGGCGGCTCGGCTTGAACGGCTCGTGGACCTGCCCGGAACGCGTGCCGAGTTGGGCGCGGCGGCGAGCCTGGTCCTGCAGGAGATCCCGGGCATCGGGGCGTGGACAACGGCCGAAGTCACCCTCCGCGCCCTCGGCGACCCCGACGCGGTCAGCGTCGGTGACTTCCACCTGAAGAACCTGGTTGCCTATGCGTTGGCGCGCGAACCGCGCGGGACGGACGAGCGGATGCTCGAGCTCCTGGAGCCGTGGCGCGGACATCGTGCTCGCGTCGTCCGCTTGCTCGAACTGAGCGGGATCACGGCGCCCCGATACGGGGCCCGATACGCACCGCCAGATCGGCGCGGGATGTGATCGGGGAACCAGAATGCTCAGAGCTCGTCTAGGGCCCATGAAACGCCGATCGCTCGTCACCCTCGCGCTGGCGTCAGCCCTCCTGCTCGGCGCCTGTGGCGGCGGATCGGCGGGCCCCGGGCCCGTCGGCGAGGGGCTGGAGGGTCGAACCTTCCTCTCGGCAGGCATCGAGGGCCACGTGCTGGTCCCCGGTTCAACGGTCCGCCTCTCGTTTCAGGGCGGACGACTGTCGGCGAGCGCCGGCTGCAATTCGATGAGTGGTACCTACCGGATCGATGGCGGTCGACTCATCCTCGAGGAGCTGGCCACGACCGAGATGGGTTGCGAAGCGCGGCTCATGGATCAGGACCGCTGGCTGGCCGAATTCCTTGACGGCGCGTCGATCGCCCTCGACGCCGACGGGCTCGCCCTGACCAACAGTGCCTTCCGGCTCGCCCTGACCAGCGGTGCCGTCCGGCTCACCCTGCTCGACAGGGAAATCTCGGACCCTGATCGCCCGCTGCTCGGGACACGCTGGGTCGTGGACGGCCTGATCGGAGGAGATGCCGTGTCAAGCATCCCCGTCGGCGTTGTCGCAGCCCTGAGCTTCACGGAGGGGCGAGTGGACGTCGAGGCCGGCTGCAATCAGGGCGGAGGCACGGTCCGGATCACGGATACCACCATCGACTTCGGCCCGATCGGTTTGACGAAGCGAGGGTGCTCACCAGAAATCATGGCCGTCGAACAGGCCGTTGGTGCCGTACTGTCCGGCACAACGCGCTACAGGATCGAGGCGGGAAACCTCACGATCGACGCTGGCGGCGCTGGCCTCATGCTCCGCGCGGCTCCCTGACGCCCGCCCTCTCTGGCGCCCGCCCTCTCTCTGGCGCCCGCCCTTTCTGGCGCCCGCCCTCTCGCGCTCGGTTACGCCTCTCCGTTGCCTCGAAGGGCTTCGGCCATGGCCGCCAGATGCGCCGGCGTCGAACCGCAACACGCGCCGATGATCGAGGCCCCCGCATCGCGGATCTGGAGCGCGTAGTCGGCCATCATCGACGGCTCGGCCCGGTAGACGGCCTGCATGTCCACGAGCTCCGGCATCCCGGCGTTTGACTTGGCGACCAGGATCACCTCCGGCTCGGCGGCCCGCATCTTGGCAATGACCGGGATGATCTCGTCCGGTCCGTTGCCGCAGTTCCCGCCGATCGCGTCGGCGCCCCACTCGGCGAGGGAGTGGACCGCGGTCTCAGGCTTGACGCCCATCATCGTGTGCCCGCGGGTATCGAAGGTCATCGTGGCGATGATCGGGATCGCGGGGGCGACCTGCCGGACACCGCTGATCGCCGCGCGGATCTCCTGGAGGTCGGACATCGTCTCGATCCAGATCACGTCCACCCCGCCGGCCACGAGCGCGGCCGCCTGCTCCGCGAAGACATCAATGGCCTCTCCGAAATCGAGCGTCCCGATGGGCATCATGATCGATCCGGAGGGACCAATATCCCCGGCCACGAGAGCGTCTGTGCCGGCGGACTCGACCTCTGCCCGCAGCAGGAGCGCGGCCATCTGGTTGACCTCGCCGACGTGTCGCTCGTTGCCGTGCAAACTCAGGCGCAGCCGGTTGCCGCCGAACGTGTTGGTGAGAACAATTCGCGACCCCGCGTCGAGGTAGCCGCGGTGGATCTGGCGCACGATGGAGCCCTGGGGCAGGGCGACGTTCCACATCTCCGGCGGATCGCCGAACTGAAGTCCGGCCCCAAAGAGCATGGTCCCCATCGCTCCATCGGCCAGTGTCGTGGCACCGGCGCGGACGGCGCCGTTCCAACGGGAGCGCTGGATCGCAGGCGGAATCGGACCCGGTGGAATCGGACCCGGTGGAATCGGACCCGGTGGTC
>JAQBHC010000222.1:0-11383 GCA_032128175.1 Chloroflexota bacterium
GGTGACGGTGCCCCCGGTTACGGTGCCGCTGCAGCTGCCCGGTACTTCTTCCTCGCCGGTCAGCGGGCTGCACCCAATCGTGGAGAGGCTCGGCGGCGGGGGCGGGGGCGGAGGAGGCGGCTCCGGCGTGGGTGTCGGCGATGGCGAAGGCGACGGTGATGGCGTCGGGGTCGGCGCTGCCGTCGGCGTCTGCGTGGGCTTCAGTGTTGGCTTCGGCGTCGGTCGCGGGGTGATCCTGGGTCGCAGCGTCGCCGGCGGCAGGGTGATGATCGGGACCGGGGTGGGCGTCGCCTCGAGTCCGGGAATGAGGCCCGGATCGAGCACCGGCCCGATCGTCGGGCCGCCCGGCGCATCGGTCTCTGGCCCACCTCCGAGCGCGATGTCTGTCGGGCCGGCCGGGTTCTGAGGAAAGGCGCTGGCAACCGCGGTCTGGTCGTTGTTGTTCAACACCAGCTGCGCGATGAGGATGAAGCCCACGACCCCGAAGAGCAGCGCGGACACATCGCGCCACAACAACGCTCGGCGAACCGCTCGGCCGGGAACTGGGCGCGCGCGGGGCACAGGCTGGGTGCCGCGCGATCCAGTAGCCGGCTCTGCCGGCGCGCGAGAGCGCCAAGGCTGCGCTCGTGGCGCTCGTGCGTCGGTGGTCGGCTGCGCCGATGCGCCCGTTGATTCTGGTTCCGTCCCGACCTCACCATCGGGCCGAGCTGGTCGAACATCGGACGCCCCGATACGCCAGGCAAGTTCATCGGGCTTGAGGGTCCCGGGCAGCTCGCCCGGCTTCGGCGGTCGGGAGCGCCAGTTCTTCATGCGTCGTCGGGTTCGTAGCTGTCGGGCTGGAGCGCCTCGGCTGACTCTCGAGTCAGGAGGAACAAGACGACGCCGAAGCCCACGAGGGCGCCAAGGAATCCGTACACCTGGGCTGCCGTCGAAACCACCAGAGAGATGGCGCCAAGACTCACGCAGATTGCGTAGATCAGCAGAACCGTTCCGCGGTGGCTCAAGCCAAGATCCAGCAGCCGATGATGAATGTGGCCCCGGTCGGGCGTGAACGGTGATCGTCCGGCGAGCAGCCGCCGCACGATGACCCAGAACGTGTCGATGATCGGCACGCCCAGCACCAACAGGGCAACCACGACCTTGGCGGAGCCAAGAATCGACAGGATCGCGAGGGTGTAGCCCATGAACATGACACCGGCCGTGCCCTGGAAGATCGTTGCCGGATGAAAGTTGAAGCGCAGGAACCCGAGGAGCGCGCCGGCCAACGCAACACACAGGACCGCCACGTAGGGCTGGTTGACGACCGCGGTCAGGCTCAGGACACCGAGGGTCAGGGCGGCAATCAGGGCGATACCGGTCGACAGGCCGTCCAGGCCGTCGATGAAGTTCATGCTGTTGAGCATTCCGACGATCCAGACCAGCGTGAACGCGACGGCAAAGGGCTTGGCGAACACGATCAGGCCCGGTCCGACCGGGTTGCTGACGACGACCACCCCGATGCCCAGGACTACGGCGAACACGGCGAGCCCGATCTGGCCGAGGAATTGCCAGCGCGCACGCAGATCGAAGACATCGTCAATGGCGCCGATCAGGGCGGCCAGGGCACCCCCGGCAAACACCGCGCCGAGCTGTCCCGTCGTGATCCCGATGGGCGCGGGCATCGTGGGGATCTCTCGCTGAAAGAACGTAAGAGCGCCGCCGACGGCCAGAAACGCGATCGCCGCTGCGACGCCGCCGCCGCGGGCAACAGGGCTGGTGTTGACCCGCCGGTGGTTGGGTGAGTCGACGATCCCGCGTCGCCCCACGAGCGTCCGCACCACGGGCGTCAGGACGAGCGCGACTGCAGCCGAGGCGAGGAACGCCGCGATGAGCAGCGGCACGACGCCGATGGCCCCCGCGGCGAAGGTCATGCGCCCTCGGAAGCCAGGCCCGGGACCGGGAAGCGCTGGACGATGCTCGCCACCTCGGCCGCCAATCGGCCGCTCGCTGCCGCATCCTCGCGATGCTCGATCGAGTCGGTGATCAGTCGCGCGATCGTGCGCATCTCCTCCGGCCCGAAGCCCCGAGTGGTGACGGCCGGCGTCCCGACCCGAATGCCGGAGGAGGTGTTCGGCGGCAACGGATCGAACGGGATCGCGTTCTTGTTCACCGTGATCCCGATCTCATCGAGAAGGTGTTCGGCCTCCTTGCCGGTGACGCCGAGGGGCGTGACGTCCACGAGCATCAGATGGTTGTCCGTCCCGCCCGATACCACCCGCGCGCCGCGCTCGATCAGGGCATCGGCCAGGATCGCCGCATTCTCCACGGTCTGGCGCTGGTCGCGGCGGAAGTCATCACCGTTCGCAAGCAGGAGGGCGACTGCCTTGGCAGCGATGACGTGCATGAGTGGACCGCCCTGGACGCCCGGGAAGACCGACTTGTCCACCTGCGCCGCGAGCGTGGTCTTGACCATCGGGAAGTCGGCCGGATCGACCTCGGCGGGAAGGTTCGTGCGGCTGAAGATCAGCCCGCCCCGAGGTCCGCGCAGTGTCTTGTGGGTGGTCGTCGTGACGAGGTCCGCGTGGGGGAATGGGCTGGGGTGAACGCCGGCCGCCACGAGGCCCGCGATGTGTGCCATGTCCACGAACAGCAACGCCCCGACGCCATGGGCGATCGCCGCCATCCGCTCGAAGTCGAAGATCCGCGGATAGGCCGATGCCCCAGCCACGACAACCTTGGGCCGAACCTCGCGGGCCGTGGCCTCGAGAGCGTCGTAGTCGATCCGACCAGACGCCTCGGTCACGCCATACGCGTGGACTTCGTACAGCCGACCGGAGAAGTTGACCGGCGAGCCGTGGGTCAGGTGCCCGCCGTGGGCCAGGTTCATCCCCAGAATTCGGTCGCCCGGGCGCAGGACGCTGAAATAGGCCGCCATGTTGGCCTGCGCGCCGGAGTGCGGCTGCACGTTGACGTGTTCGGAGCCTGGGAAGAGGGCGAGCGCCCGCTCCTGCGCCAGCACCTCGGCGAGATCCACGTATTCGCAACCGCCGTAGTAGCGCCTGCCCGGCAGGCCCTCGGCGTACTTGTTCGTCAGCCACGAGCCCTGCGCCTCCATCACGGCGGCGAACGTGTAGTTCTCGCTGGCGATAAGTTCGATCTTGTCGCGCTGACGGCGACGTTCCAGGAGCATGGCCGACCAGAGCTCTGGGTCCACCTCGGCGAGCGAGGCCCAGCCGAGCGATTGGTCCTTGGCGATTGTCATTCCTGAACCGGCTCCTTCCTGGCCCTCCGAGCGCCACGGCGCACCGCACCCGCACCTGCGCACCTGCACCCGCAGCCGGGCTATCCTCCCACACTGGCGCGCAGGTTCACGCGGGAGGTTTTCGCCGGCCCGAGGCCAGCGCCGCGAAGATGCGTGCCGAGCCGAGGACACCTTCGCGGAGCACCTGTGGCGGAGTGACCGAGCAGTCGACGACGGTCGAGGGGACGGGGCCCGGGGTACGGCCGCCGTCCAGAATGAGATCGATCCGGTCACCAAGCTGCTCCAGCACCGTGGCGGCGTCGAGCGCGTCGGGCTCCCCGCTCCGGTTCGCAGAGGTGGTGGGCAGCGGTCCGAGGGCCATCGCGAGCATGCGCGGGCAGGCGTGATCGGGCAGGCGGACGCCGACCGTGGGCGCGGGAGGGCGTTCGCCGCCCGGCCGACCGGGCAGCACAAGGGTGAGCGGGCCTGGCCAGAATGCTTCTGCCAGCCGCTCCGAATCCGCGTTCGGAATCCCAACCAGAGCAGCTTGCGCCGCATCGCCCAACAGCAAGGCGATGCTCTTTTCGGGCGGCCGCCGTTTCACGTGAAACAGTTGCTCGATCCCGAGCGGCGTTCCCGATGCGACGGCGATCCCGTAGACCGTGTCTGTGGGCAGCGCGACGATCCCCCCGGCCCGAAGGACGTCAATGGCGACAGCGCGGCCGACCTCGTCATCGGGCAGGACGCGGGCCAGGGGCCGTTCGCCGACTCGGCCCGTCATGACGCTGGCCGGCCGCGCCCGCCGGTTCGACCGGTCATCGGGCTGCGCCTGCGATCGGTCATCGGGCGGCCTCGGCCGCAACCCCGAGGTCCCCCGCATATCCAGCGCGAAGCGTCGCTGCGACCTCCGCCATCACCGCGGCCGCGGTTGCAGCAGTGCGGGCGTCGGCAAGTGCCAGCAGCTCGATGACCTGGGCAGCGCCCTCGTCCTCGAGGGATGGGGCCACGTATCGCGCTGCGGCACGCACTGCCTCGGGCGCCGTCGGCATCGCGACGCCGTGACCAACGGCGCAGAGCATTTCGAGGTCGTTCAGCTGGTCCCCGATGGCGAGGACGTTCCCGAGCGGTACACCGGCCCTCCGGGCGAGCCAGCGCACGGCCTGGCCCTTGCTCACCCCGGGCGCAACGAACTCGAGGAATCGTGGGTGGGCGACGGTGACCGCCGCTCGCCCGGCGAACGCGGCGCGAGCTTCGTGGAGTACCGACATGGGCAGATCCGGGGGTCCCACCGCCACGATCTTCGTGATCGGATGGCTGATCCATGCGGCCAGGTCGCCGACGCGGGTGGCCCGGACTCCGAGGAACGCCGAGTAATCATCGACCCGGGGGTCGTCGGCGCGGATGACCAGCCGCTCGAGATGGTTCACGTGTGGGTCGAGGCCGCGTTGCCGGCTCCACAGAACGGCGTCGCGTCCGACCGTGCCGTCGAGTGGCCGATGCCGTAGCAGCCTGCCGACTCGGTCGGGGCGTCCACTCATGTCCCGGATCAGGGCGCCCTGGAACCCGATGACCGGCGCGGTGAGCCCGAGGGTTTCGGCGAACCGGGTCGCCGATGAGGTCATTCGGCCCGTTGCGAGCGAGACGTGGATTCCACGCCGGGTAGCGCGTTGAATGGCCACCACGGTCCGGTCCCGAAGTGCAAGATCGTCGTCAACGAGGGTTCCATCGATGTCCAGGGCGATGAGACGGATCGGCAGCTCGGGTGCCACGGATCTGGGGACGAACAGTCGTGCGTCCGACACGATCAGCGCTCCACGCGGGCGACCCGCGGCAGGCCGGCCAGGTCCGGCTCGACCACGCAGGTCCACCCTCCGGGCAAGGCGTCCACCACCGCGACGATGCTCGCTCCCTGATCGGCGCCAATCTCGAGGAACGCAACCCCACGCGCCTCGAGGACCTCCGGCAGGATCGCGACGAGCCGGCGAATGACGTCCAGCCCGTCGCCCCCGCCATCGAGCGCGTGACGCGGCTCAAAGGTGACCGGCGCCGGCAGGTCCGCCAGGGCGCCGCTCGCGACATAGGGGAGGTTGGCCAGGATCAGGTCGAACGGCGTTTCGGTGAGCGGAATAAGGTCCGCCTCGGCGAAGCGAAGACGGTCGCCGACAGCGTGCCCGACCGCGTTCTCCTTTGCGAGGTCCAGGGCATCTGCGGCGTCATCGATGGCCAGGATGTCCACCTCGTCCAGCATCCTGCGGCTGCGCAGCCGAACCGCCAGTGCGACGGCGATCGCCCCGCTCCCGGTCCCGACGTCCGCAACGCGAATCGCGGGTGCTTCGGGCGATCGGGGCGCCGACGTCAGGCGCCGCGCGATCTCGATCTCCGCCAGCTCCACGACCCGCTCTGTTTCCGGGCGCGGGATCAGCGCCCGCTCGTCCGTGGCGAAGGCCAGCCCGAAGAACTCGCGCATCCCCCGAACGTAGGCAACCGGCTCACCGGCCTCGCGCCGAATCAGCGCCTCGTTGAACCGGGCGGCAGCGGCATCGCCGACGGGCGCTTCGGGGTGCGCCAGAACCCCTGCCCGATCGATTCCCAGGATGTCGCCCAGCAGCAGCTCTGCATCGAGACGCGGGGCGTCGGCGCCGACCAGGCGCAGGCGGTTCAACGCGTCGCGGATGAGCGCATCGACGGTCGCCACCGAGCGGCGGCTCAGCCGTCCGCGGAAGCGGTGTCGACGAACACAGAGAGGCGTTCCGCCTGGTCGGTCGTGATGAGCGTATCGATGAGGCGATCCAGTTCGCCATCCATGACCCGTGGAAGGCTGGACAAGTCGACGTTCACCCGATGATCGGTCACCCGATCCTGGGGAAAGTTGTACGTCCGGATCTTGTCCGCCCGGTCCCCCGCGCCGATCATGGACCGCCGCGCCACCGAGTCGGCCTCGCGCTGACGGCGGTGTTCGGCGTCCTGGAGCCGAGCCCGCAGGACGGCGAGCGCCTTCGCCTTGTTCTTGTGCTGGCTCTTCTCATCCTGGATCTCCACCACGAGCCCGCTCGGCAGGTGCGTGATCCGGACGGCCGAGTCCGTGGTATTGACCGACTGGCCCCCAGGGCCGGAGGCGCGCTTGACGTCGATGCGCAGGTCCCGCTCCTCGTCGATTTCGATCTCGGTCTCCTCGACCTCGGGCATGACGACCACCGTCGCGGTGGAGGTGTGGGTGCGCCCGGAGGATTCGGTCGCCGGAACGCGCTGCACCCGGTGGGTTCCGCCCTCGAACTTGAGCCTCGAATAGGCGCCGTCGCCGACGATCTGGACGATCGCCTCCTTCACGCCACCAATGCCCGTTTCGTGGAGGCTCATGACCTCGGGCGTCCAGCGGTGCCGCTCGGCATAGCGCAGGTACATGCGCAGCAGCTCCGCGGCGAACAGCGCCGCCTCGCCGCCACCGGCCCCCGCGCGGATTTCGAGGATGACGTTGCCGTCGTCCGCCGGGTCACGGGGCAGCAGCAGCACCTTCAGCTCCTCGACGAGGCGCGTCTCGTTGGTCTCGAGTTCATCGACCTCATGGCGCGCCATCGTCCGGACTTCCTCGTCCGCATCGGCGTCGCGCATTTCGCGGGCTCCGTCGAGCTCCTTCCGCGTGTCCAGAAGCCGCCGATACGCTTCGACGACCGGCTCAAGACGGGCCAGCTCCCGACCGAGACGCCGGATCGCATCGACGTCGGTGCTCGTCTCCGGAAGCGCGAGCTGTGCCTGGACATCGTCGTATTGACGAGCGACGTCAGCGAGCTTGGCGTCGAGTTCGCTCATGCCGATGCGACGGCAGGGCTCACTGGATCGAGGGGGGATCGGTCTGGTTCGTCGGAGCCGGCCGGGATGGCTTCGCCGTCGGCCTGCAGGGCCTGCTGCATCGACACGATGGCAACCTCGATCTGGTCGTCCGAAGGCTGCTTCGTGGTAATCATCTGGACCAGGATCCCCGGCCACATGATCACCCGGACGACGGAGTTGCTCCGGTGACGCGCACCCCAGCGGAGGATCTCGTAGCCGATCCCCGCGAGCACCGGGATGAGAAGGATCCGGCTGCCGATCATGATCAGCGGTGGCTGGCGGCCGACCAGGCTGAAGGCGATGATCGAGAGCGCGATCAGGATCACGAGGAACTCCGTCCCGCAGCGCGGATGGGCGGTCGGATGACGGCGGACGTTTTCTGTCGTCAGTGGCAGGCCCGACTCGAGGGCGTGGATGGTCATGTGCTCGGCACCGTGGTACTGGAACACCCGCCGAATGTCGGGCGCGCGCGAAATCAGGGCGAGATAGCCGATGAAGATCGCCACGCGCACGAGACCCTCGACCAGGTGCTGCACGAAGCCCTGCTCGATGTTCGCGGTCGTGACGCTGGCGATGAACAACGGCAACAGAAAGAACACGCCGATCCCGATGAGGAGGGTGAGCCCGAGCATGAGCGCAATGGAGCCGCGTCCCAGCTCGGCGCCGTCCTCTTCAGCCTGGATGTTGGCGCTGCGGATCAACCAGCGGGTTCCGACCACCAGCGTCTCGTACAGGACGACCAATCCACGAACAAAGGGCGTGCTCGACATTCGCCAGCCGCGCGGGCCGCTTGCGAGCGGCTCGGAGGCCCACACGATGTGTCCGTCGGGATGCCGGAAAGCGACCGCGATCGCATCGCGACCGCGCATGAGGACACCCTCGATCAGGGCCTGACCACCGTAATTGAATCTAGCCATGCGGCGAAGTCTAGCGGCGGGCCCACAGAATCACGACGGCGGGCCGTTTCCGGCCCGCCGCAGCGTCAATTCCGATGAACGGCCCCGTCAGCCGGCGGCCCCGTCAGCCGGCGCGAACCTGGCGCTCGAGTCGCTTGGTGAAGCGCTCAACCTGGCCGGCCGTGTCGATGATCGTCTGCTTGCCGGTGAAGAAGGGGTGGCAGTTGCCGCACACGTCCACGCGGAGTTCGCTTCGGGTGGATCCGACCGTCCACTCGGTCCCGCAGGACCCGCAGTGAACCGCAGCCTGTTGATACTTCGGATGGATATCGGTCTTCACGAATGCTCTCCTGGCTCACGTCCGCTCGGGGTCACGATGCCCCGTCGGTGATCGCCGCTGTTGGTGGCTGCTGGTCAGGCCTCGACCGCGACGGCGGTCTCGACCGGGATGACTCGAACGCGCTTCTTCGATTTCGTGGCGAACTCGAACTTGACCTTGCCGTGCACGGTCGCGAAGACGGTGTAGTCGCCGCCAAGGCCCGTCCCGGATCCGGCAAGGAAGGTCATTCCGCGCTGCCGAACGATGATCGCGCCGGCCGGAACGAGTTGGCCATCGCCGGCCTTGATCCCGAGCCGCTGGCCAACGCTGTCGCGGCCGTTCTTGGAGGTGCCGCCGGCCTTCTTGTGGGCCATCTCGACTACTCGTCCTTCTTGGTTGCGCGGGCGCGCTTGGGCTTGTCGACCGGGGCAGCAGCCTCGCTCGCCGCCGCCTTCGCGGACCTGGGCTTGGTGGCCTTGGTTGCTGTCGCAGTCGCTTTGCTGGCCCTGGTTGTCGCCGGGGCGGTCTTCGCGGCCTTGACGACGGTCTTCGTCGCCTTGGCTACCTTCTTCGCGATGGGCGCGGCGTCCTCGACCGTCGCCTTTGGCGCCTTGGGCGCGAGCTTCGCGGCGAGCGCGGCATCCGCCGCTGCCTGAAGCCTCGCCACGTCCTCGAGCCGCTGGCGCTCGGTCAGCTTCGCCTCGGTGGCGGTCGCGACGTCCGCGGCTGCACTCCGCTTGCCGAGCACGATGTCCCTGATGCGGAGCACGGTCAGCTCCTGGCGATGGCCCTTCTTGACGCGGCGTCGCGCCTTGGGCCGGTACTTGAAGCTGATCAGCTTCTCGCCGCGCGTCTGGCGCACCACGTCGGCCGCCACGGTCGCGTTCTGGACGAGGGGACGACCGATCTCGGCCATGTCGCCGTCGGCGACGAGCAGCACCCGATCCAGCGTGATGGCGTCGCCGGGAGCGACCTCCAGGAGCTCGACTTCAAGTTCGGTGCCGACCTCGACGCGGTACTGCTTCCCGCCGGTCTCGATGACTGCGTACATGAATCCTCTGCGGACGTGCCGATGGTCGCGCGGATATGACAACCGCGGCCTGTGAGACAGGTGTAGACACCTCGAGGTGATCGAGGCGCGAACGGGGAGTGTACGGCGGAGCGCGTTGAGCGTCAATCGTCGGCCGGTGGCGCTGTGAACGGACAGCGACTTTGTCCGAGATAAGGGGACAGCGACTTTGTCACCCTCGATCGCATGGAAACGAGGGAGGCAATCACATTGGATCACCGGGCACAGCAGCGCCTCATGGTGCTGACCCATGTCATGGCGGGTGAGTTGGGGCACCAGGCGGCAGCAGGGATTCTCGGTTTGTCCGCCCGCCAGGTCGAACGGCTGCTCGATCGGTACCGGACGGACGGGGCGGCGGCCTTCGTTCACCGCAACAGGGGCCGTATCCCGGTCAACCGGATCGGCGACACCGTCCGGGCCCGGATCCTCGAGCTGGCGGCGACCACGTACGCCGGCTTCAATCCGGTCCACCTGGCCGAGACGCTCGCCGAGGAAGTGGCGGTCGTGGTCTCGGCCCGCAGCGTCCGACGCATCCTGGGCGCGGCCGGCATGGCCCCGTCCCGCACCCGACGACCACGCAAGCACCGGAGTCGACGGGAGCGGATGCCGCGGGCCGGGATGCTCCTCCAGGTCGACGGCAGCCGTCACGACTGGCTCGAGGGCCGCGGGCCGATCCTGACCCTCGTCGGCGGGATCGATGACGCGACCGGGATCTTCACCGGGGCGACGTTCCGCCTCCAGGAGGATGCCGCCGGCTACTTCAGCGTGCTGGCCCAGACGGCCGCCCGCTACGGCCTGCCGGTGGCGATCTACTCCGATCAGCACGGCATCTTCATCAAGGACCCGAAGCGACCACCGAGCCTGGCCGAGCAACTCGGGGGGCGGCGCAGCACGACCCAGGTGCGGCGTGCCCTCGACGACGCCGGGGTCGGCTGGATCGGCGCCACGAGCCCGCAGGCCAAAGGCCGCATCGAGCGCGGCTGGGGGACGGCGCAGGACCGGCTCCGATCCGAGCTCCGGCGGGCCGGAGCGACGACGATCGAGGAGGCCAACGCGGTCCTCGCTCAGTTCGTCGTCCGCTTCAACCGCCGCTTTGCGGTCCCGGCCGCCGACCCGGAGCCAGCCTGGCACGCGTGGCCGGAGGGCCTGACCGCCGAGGCCGTCTTCTGCTTCCACTATCCGCGCCGCGTCGCCCCCGACGCGACCCTCAGCTGGGAAGGTCGAGCGCTGGCCTTGCCGGCTCGCTCGGATCGCCGGTCCTGGGCCGGAACCGGCGTCACCGTCCAGGAACGCCTCGACGGCAGCCTCTGGGTCAGCCACGACGGGACCGACTACCGGCTGCTGGACGCTCCCGCTGAACCCGTCACCCTGCGCGCCCGCCATCTCCGTCGGGAGCCGCTGGCCGACCTTGCCGCCGCCGTCAAGCGCGAGCCCGCGGTTGCCAATGCATCTGCCGGGCCCACCCGTCAACCCGGCCGCGACCCAAACCATCCCTGGCGGCGATACAGTGCCGTTCGACCACGGTGACAGAGTCGCTGTCCCACTATCGGTCAGAGTCGTTGTCCTCCGACATCGTCGGCCGGTGGCGGTGTGAACGGCCGGCGGCGGCGCGGGCCGGCGGCGGCGTCCACCCGGCCGGCGGCGGCGTCCACGCGGAGGGGTCCGCGCCGATCTTGACCGCTGGTCAACGTTTCGAGGTCGCCGCGGCGTCGCATTGTCCAGCGGTCAAGGAGAGGACCGGATTAGGTGCCGATCATCCGCGATTTCGGTCGTGTTCATGACTGGCGCGCAAGAATCCGACGACCCGATCAGGAATCGTTGACCGTGGGACAAATCGCGCATTGTCCGAGGCCCTCACGGGTCGGGGAATCCGCGCCGGGGCCTCCGGGTCGGGGAATCCGAGCCGCCGCCCCAGCCGGTCCTCCCGAGCCGCCGCCCCAGCCGGTCCTCCCGAGCCGCCGCCCGAGCCGAGCCGCCGCCCGAGCCGAGCCGCCGCCCGAGCCCGCCCTCCCGAGCCGCCGCCCGAGCCGCCGCCCGAGCCGAGCCGCCGC